>JAGRLT010000094.1 GCA_020441665.1 Nitratireductor sp. | reverse complement strand
TGCATCTACATGTGCCCCTGGCCGCGCATCCAGGCCGCCATGCTGGACGAGGATTCGCTCGTCGTAACCTATAACGACTGGCGCGGCGAACCCCGCACCAAGGGGATGAAGAAGGCGGCCCAGTCGGGCGAGGCAGCGGGAGACTGCATCGACTGCAACGCCTGCGTCGCCGTCTGCCCCACCGGCATCGACATCCGCGACGGCCAGCAGCTCGAATGCATCACCTGCGCGCTCTGCATCGATGCCTGCGACGACATCATGGCAAAGGTCGGCCGGCCGAAGGGGCTGATCTCCTACGCCACCCTGCGCGACTACAACCACAACATGGCGGTCGCCTGCGGCGGCGGGACGGTGATCGATCCCGGCAATGTCCGCAAGGAGGGCAGGTTCGTCGATGCGATCCGCCATTTCGACTGGCGCATCTTCCTGCGCCTGCGCACCCTGATCTATTTCTTCGCCTGGGCGCTGGTCGGCCTCGGCATCCTGATCGCGCTCACCGCGCGCGACCGGCTCGAGGTCAATGTCCAGCACGACCGCAATCCGGTTTTCGTTACCCTGTCCGACGGCTCGATCCGCAACGGCTACACGGTCAAGCTGCTCAACATGATCCCCGAACCGCGGGTGATCTTTCTCAGCCTTGAGGGCCTGCCCGGCGCCACCATGCACATCAACGAGATCGATCAGCCGGAGGGTGTCAGCTTCGCCATCCCGGTGGAACCCGACAAACTGCGCGCGCTGAAAGTGTTCGTCTCCGTACCGCAGCACGCTCTGCAGCCGGGCAAGAGCAATTTCCAACTCATCGCCGAGGACAAGCAATCCTTCGAGCGCGACGCTTACCAGGCGGTCTTCGAGGCGCCCAGGCAATAGGCCGGGCAGGGGCCGGATGACAGGACGAACACCATGTTGAACTTTCTGCGTGTCGAGAAATTCACTGGCTGGCACATGCTGGCGATCATGGTGCTGTTTTTCGGCGTCATCATCTCGGTCAATCTGATGCTTGCCTTCTATGCCAATTCGAGCTGGACCGGCCTTGTCGTCAAGAACTCATACGTGGCGAGCCAGGAATTCAACGAACGCACCGCCGAGCGCCGCCAGCAGATGGCGCTGGGCTGGAAAGCCGACCTCGCCTATGATCGCGGCCATCTGTCGGTAAGCTTGGCCGGGCCGGACGGCAAGCCGGTCGCGGTTGAAAGATTCGAGGCGGTGATCGGCCGCCCCGCCTTCGAGGCCGAGGACCGGAGCGTCGAGCTCGCCCGCGCTTCCACCGGCGACTATGACGGCGCGACGACGCTCGGAACGGGTCTCTGGCAGGTCGATCTGACCGCGACGCGGGCCGATGGCTCGCTCTGGCAGCATTCGATCCGCTTTGTCGTGAAAGAAGGACAATGAGCTGTTGCGGCGGTGACATCGTGGCCGAAAAGGCCAGCGGCACCTCCGAACAATGGGCGCGGGTGGCGCGCGCCGACGAGTTTGCCCGCCAGGGCGATGTCCGGCCCGATGGCAGCGTGCACCACACGCTTTCCTGCCCCTCGATCCATTGCGGCAACTGCATCTCGACGATCGAGCGCGAACTCGCCGCCATGCCCGGCATCCGCGACGTCCGCGTCAACCTTACCCTGAAGCGCGTCGGCCTGCTGCTCGAACCGGAAGCGGCGATTCTCTCGGTGGTCGACGCGCTGGAGGGCCTCGGCTATCCCGCCCAGCCGCTGGGCGATGCCGATCAGGCCGCATCGGGTGAGGCCGGCCGCGAATTGCTGCGGGCGCTCGCCGTGGCGGGCTTTGCCGCGATGAACGTCATGCTGCTCTCGGTCTCGTCCTGGTCGGGGGCGGACGGCGCCACGCGCGACCTGTTCCATCTTCTGTCGGCGCTGATCGCCGTCCCGGCGGTGGCCTATTGCGGCCGCGTCTTCTTCCGTTCGGCCTGGACGGCCCTCTCGGGCGGCCGCCTCAACATGGATGTGCCGATTTCGCTCGCCGTGCTGCTGGCGACCGGCATGAGCCTCTATGAAACCTTCAACCATGGCGCCGAAGCCTATTTCGATGCGGCGGTCTCGCTGCTCTTCTTCCTGCTGATCGGGCGCTATCTCGATCAGCGCATGCGCGAGCGGGCGCGCAACGGCGTCATCGGGCTTTCGCGCCTTGCCGCCCGGGGCGCCCAGGTCCTCGGCGCGGATGGCTCGGTCGCCTATCTGCCGGTCGACGAGATCGAGCCGGGGATGCGGCTGCGCATCCTGCCCGGCGAGCGCATTCCCGTCGACGGGGTGATCCGTGAGGGCGTGAGCGATCTCGACCTGTCGCTGGTCACCGGCGAAAACGAACCGGTGACGCTCACCGAGGGTGCCGCGCTGCAGGCGGGAACCTTCAACCTGACCGGGCCGCTCGTCGTCGAGGCGCAGAAGCCGGCGGCGAAATCCTTCCTTGCCGAAGTGTCGGAAATGCTCGGCGCCGCCGAACGCGGCCGCAGCCAGTATGTCCGCATTGCCGACCGGATGGCCCGGCTCTACGCGCCGGTCGTGCATCTGCTCGCCCTGATCGCCTTTGTCGGTTGGCTGGCGATCGGCAGCGACTGGCATGCCGCGCTCTATGTGGCGATTTCGGTGCTGATCATCACCTGCCCCTGTGCCCTCGGCCTCGCCGTGCCGGTGGTTCACGTGGTCGCCGCCGCCCGGCTGTTCGAGGAAGGCATTCTGGTCAAGGATGGCAGCGCGCTCGAACGCATGGCGGAGATCGACCATGCGGTCTTCGACAAGACCGGTACGCTGACCCATGCGGTGCCGCAGATCGTGAGCGCGCCGTTTGTGAGTATCCGTCAGGCCGACATCGCCCGTTCGCTGGCGGCGCTTTCCTCACACCCGGCATCGCGGGCGCTGGCGCGCCATCTCGGCGCCGGCGCCGTCCTGCCGCTCGAAGCGGTGCGCGAGGTCGCGGGACGCGGGATCGAGGCGCGGATCGAAGGCGGCACCGTTCGCCTTGGCGCCGAGGCCTGGGTCGCGGAAATCGCCTCGGGCAGGGGGCAGCTCCTCGACGGCAGCGGCATCGCCTTTGCCGAGCAGGGCGGGGCGGTTATCCATTGCACGATCCGCGAACAGATCCGCCAGGGCGCCGCGCCGATGATCGCCGAACTTCGCCAGAGCGGCATCCCCGTCGAGATCCTGTCCGGCGACAGGCCCGCACCGGTCGCCGCCATCGCCCGGGCGCTGGGTATCGATGCCTGGCGCGCCGGCCAGACGCCGCAGGACAAGATCGAGCGCGTGGAGAATCTGAAGCAGGCCGGCCTGCGCCCGCTGATGGTCGGAGACGGGCTCAACGACGCGCCCTGCCTGGCGGCGGGGCACGCCTCCATCGCGCCGGCCTCGGCCTCCGATATCGGCCGGGCGGCGGCCGATTTCGTCTTCACCCGCGACAGCCTCGAGGCGATCGCCTTCGCCCGCGCCGTTTCGCTCAGGGCGATGCGGCTAGTGCGGCAGAATTTCGCCCTGGCGATCCTCTACAACGCCATCGCCGTTCCGCTGGCCTTTGCCGGCTACGTCACGCCGCTGTTTGCCGCGATCGCCATGTCGCTGTCCTCGATCGTGGTGGTGACGAACAGCCTGCGTCTTGCCCGCTTTAAGGCCGGGAAAGCGGATACCGCGGCGAAACCGGCTGTGCCCTCATGGCGCGAGCGCACCGCATGAGCGTGCTGCTGATCCTGATCCCCGTCGCCCTGCTGATGGGGCTTGCCGGCCTCTTCGCCTTTCTCTGGAGCCTCAGGGCCGGGCAATATGACGACCTCGACGGCGCCGCCCACCGCATCCTCGATGATGGCGACGACAAGCCGCTGCCGGAAAAGCGGCCATAGCGGCTACAGCGTTGGCAGTTACAGCGTCTCAGGCACGCCGACGGCGACCACCGGCCCCTGCGCGACGCCGGTCGGCGAGCCGCCCTTTTGTTCGATGCTGACGGCGAGCAGGCCGCCGCCTTCGAGCACGCGCACATGATCGGGCGAAAGCGCCACCGCCGTCTTGCCGGCCGGAATGACGCCCAGAGAAACCGCCTCCTTCTGCGGTTCGACCAGCCAGAGCTCGAAATCCCGGTCGGCGGCGAGATCGCCGGCAACCCGTGTCAGCCGCACCTCGCCGGAACCCTGTTCATGTACCGCCAGGAAGCGGTAATCGCTATCCCGCGATTGCAGCGAGACGACCAGAACCGGTCCTGCCCGCTCGAGCGCGGCGGTCAGTTCGGCGCGCGCATCGGCAAGCTCGGCCTCACGGCTCGCCAGCACCTGGCGCAGGCCGGCAAGATCGCCATTCGCCGTGCCGAGCTGGTCGCGCATCGAGGCCAGTTCCGCTTCAAGACCGGCCAGGCGATCGGCGCGCTGGGCGAGCTCGTTCTCATAGGTCTCGAGGTCGGTCCGATAGGCGGCAAGGTCGTTCCTCGCCTGATCCGCTTCCTGCCGGGCCGCCGTCAGGGCATCGCCGCCGCGCTTCATCTCGCCGGAAAGATGGCCGGCAAAGATCGCCAGCACCACGGCTGCAACCGTGGCCAGCGAGCCGAAGGCACGCCAGAGGGCAAGCGCGTTCCACCCTCCGGCCGCATCGGAAGCCGGTGTTGACGTGGCGGCAAAGAGCCGCTCGTCGAGCCGCTTCTTCACCACGGCAGGCGGGGCGACCGGGACATAGGCGTCGTCGAGCCCGCTCAAGCGGTTCTGCCATTGCACCAGCGCGGCCCTGGCCTGCGGGTCTTGCGCCATCAGCGCCTCGAACCGCAGCCGGTCGGCGGGTTCCAGCACGCCGATGGCATATTCGGCGGCCATCCGGTCGATGTCCTGCTTTCCGGGTTTGGCGGTTCTAGCCATCGTCCAGACACTTCCTCAGACTTGCCAGGCTGCGCCGCAGCCAGGTACGCATGGTATTGAGCGGAATGCCGAAGCGTTCCGCCAATTCCTGATAGCTGTATCCTTCCACATAGGCGGCGACGACGGCCTCCGCCTTCTGCGGGTCGAGTTCCTCGAGGCAGTGCTGGAGACGGCCCCGTTCGCCGGCGGCGATCGCCGCCTGCTCGGGATCGGGCCCGCCCGCCGCCAGGCCGTGATGATCGTCGAGATCGTCATGGACGCGCCTGTCGGCGCGGATCACGTCGATCGCATGATGGCGCGCCACCGTGATCAGCCAGCCCATGGCGGGCTGCTCGCCGGCCCGGTAGCTGCCCGCCTTCTGCCAGATCTTGACGAACACGTCCTGCAAAGCATCCTCTGCCCTGATCGGGTCTTTCAGAATACGGATGAGCACGCCAAACAGTTTCGGCGCGGTGGCAAGATAGAGCTGGTCGAAGGCCGCCCGGCTCTTGAGGCCGGTATTGGCAAGCATTGCCTCGATATCCGCGTCGGAATGGCTGTGTGTCACCCTCGGCCCTCGATCCCGGCGCCGATCCGATACGCGATGGGTGGAGGCCTTCGGGCTTCCATGTCGGGTGCTCGGCGCATTCGATTGCTATTTCAAACACAACCGTTAAACAGTGACAAGCGACTGAGACCGCCAGCCGGCCGATCCCGTTTCAGTTAGCGATACCCGCAACCGGCCCGATACCGTATTCGCCCACAGGAAGCCGCATGAACGAAGCGTTCGACCAGCTCAGTGAACCCGAAAAACAGGCCCGCCTTCTCTCCAAGGCGCTGCCTTACATGCAGAAATACGAAAACCGCACGGTCGTGGTGAAATATGGCGGCCATGCCATGGGCAATCCGGAACTCGGCCGCGCCTTCGCCCGCGACATCGCGTTGCTGAAACAGTCCGGCATCAACCCGATCGTCGTGCATGGCGGCGGCCCGCAGATCGGCCAGATGCTCGACAGGATGAGCATCCAGTCGCGCTTCGAAGGCGGATTGCGGGTCACCGATGAAAAGACGATGGAAATCGTCGAGATGGTGCTGGCCGGCTCGATCAACAAGGAAATCGTCGCGCTGATCAATGCCGAGGGCGAATGGGCGATCGGCCTGTGCGGCAAGGACGGCAACATGGTCTTTGCCGAAAAGGCCAAGAAGACCATGGTCGATCCCGATTCCAACATCGAAAAAGTGCTCGATCTCGGCTTTGTCGGCGAGATCGTCGAGGTCGACCGCACCCTGCTCGACCTGCTGGCGCGCTCGGAAATGATACCGGTCATCGCGCCCGTCGCGCCCGGCAAGGACGGCCATACCTACAACATCAACGCCGACACGTTCGCCGGCGCCATTGCCGGCGCGCTCGGCGCCAAGCGGCTGCTGTTCCTGACCGATGTCCCGGGCGTCATGAACAGGGACAAGGAATTCCAGAAGGAACTGACGGCGGCCGAATGCCGGGCGATGATCGCCGACGGCACGATTGCCGGCGGCATGATTCCCAAGGTCGAGACCTGCATCAACGCCATCGACAAGGGCGTCGAGGGCGTCGTGATCCTCAACGGCAAGACGCCCCATGCGGTGCTGCTCGAACTCTTCACCGAGGCCGGCGCGGGTACGCTGATCCTGCCCTGATTCCGATGGCCTGGCGCCGCTGACAGGGCGGCCCCCGCGGGCGGCTTGCATCCTGTTCCCGCATTGCAACCGCGGCCCTGCCGACCTATTTCAGGGTGAGATTGGAACACGCCATGAACACAGCGCCCTTGAGTTTCTTCAGGCAGCGCCAGCATGCCTTTCTGAACGCGGTCCACACCTGGCTGCTGGTCGGCGGGTCGCTGGCGCTGCTCGCCATCTGCGCCTGGGTCTTCTTCGGCGCCAACGGCATCGTCTATGCCGCGATCTTCGGCGGCATCAGCCTGTTCATGGCGAGCCGGGTCAGCCCGCAAATGGTGCTGCGCATGTACAAGGCCCAGGCGGTGAGCCGGGAACGGTTTCCGGCCGGCCACGCCATTCTCGACCAGCTCGTCGAGCGCTCCGGCCTGGAGCGGCGGCCCGATCTCTATGTCATGCCCTCCAATCTGATGAACGCCTTCGCCGTCGGCCGAAAGCACAATGCGGCGATCGCCATGACCGACCGGCTGATCCGCGCCATGTCGCAGCGCGAACTCGCCGGCGTCATGGCGCATGAGATCACCCACATCACCAATGAGGATGTCCGGGTTATGGCGATTGCCGACATGGTGAGCCGGTTCACCTCCCTGCTGTCGAGTTTCGGCCTGTTTGCCGTTCTCGCCAACCTGCCGGCGATCCTGTTCGGCGGCGGCGCGGCGGTGCCCTGGACCGTCGTTCTCATCATGCTGTTTGCCCCCACGGTGGGCGGCATGCTGCAACTGGCGCTGTCGCGCACCCGCGAATACGATGCCGATCTCGGCGCGGTGCTGCTGACCGGCGATCCCAATGGCCTGGCAAGCGCGCTGGTCAAGCTGGAAAACGCCCAGAAGCGCCATTGGGAGGGCATGGTTCTGCCCGGCGGTCGGGTGCCCAACCCGTCGCTGCTGCGCACCCATCCGCGCACCGGGGACCGCATCGCACGGCTGATGGCGCTCAAGCAGCCGCCCGAGACGATCGGCGAAATCGCCCGCGGCGAAAAGGCGCCGGAAGCGATCATTCCCGAGGCGTTGCGCCGTCAACTGCCGCAGCGTTCCTCGCCGGTTCCCAGGGTTCGCCGCAAATGGGGCCGCTCGGAACACTCGAAATATCAGGACTATGCGGCGCTGATGGGAGCGGGCGGCGTGCCTTCCGCTGAAGATGGGTGGAGCGGCGACAAGCCGGCCAGCGATACCAGCCTGGCCGATCCCGACGGCCGCCCGCGCATCCGCATCCGCCATGGCGGCGTCTGGTGGTAGGCGGCTGCCGCGCGCCGATCCTGAGCATCGATTTTGTCTAGGCCAGTCGGTCGAGCAGGTCCAGCAGGCGCTCATAGTCCGCCTCGCCGAGCTTCGCCTTGAAGCCGGCGACGATCTCCAGCGCCTGCTCGATGTTCCGGTCGATGAGTTCCCGGCCGGCCGGGGCGATCGCCAGTTTCTGGCGGCGGCGGTCGACGGGGTCCTGAACCTGGGTGATCAGGCCCTTCTCGCGCATGGTCAATGCGATGCGGGTGAGGCTGGGAAGCAGCAGGCTGGCTCTTTCGGCGACCTTGGAGGAATCCATCGGCCCCGCCTCGGCCAGCACCCGCAGGACGCGCCATTGCTGTTCGGTGATCCCGCTATCCGCCAGCATCTTGCGGATCGGCGCCATCACGTTCTCGCGTGCCCGGATCAGCACGATCGGCAGCGATCGCGCCGTCGGCGGCAGCCGGCCCTTGCGCGATCCGGGCTTCGCCACCTTCGCCATGACCGCCACCTCCCGCAAAAAAATCCTTTACAGCAAACTCGAAATAATGCTTAACATCATAGCTATTAACAAAGCAAGGAAATTAGCGTGCCGCATTTCCAGATCGACTATTCGGGCAATGTCGAGGATTGGGTCGACATGGGCGGCCTGTGCGAGACGATCCGCGCCGAGGCGGCTCGGATCGAGGCGTTTCCGATGCCGGGAATCCGCGTGCGCGCCCTCCGGGCCGATCACTGCGCGATAGCCGACGGCGCTGCCCGGCATGGCTTCATCGACATTTCCGTGCGGCTGCGCGCTGGCCGGCCTCACGAGGTGAAGGCGGCGGCGGCGCAGAGGATATTCGAAGCGGCTCGTTCCTATCTGGATCCGGTCATGGCGCGACATTCGCTCGCCCTGTCGCTCGAAATGCGGGACATCGATCCGCAGCTTTCACCGAAATACGGCACGATCCGAGACCATTTGGAGACCGATGGATGAGCGCGCTTGAAGCCAACTTGGCCAAACTCGACGGGTTTCTGGCCCGTTTTCGCAAGACCGGCATTCTGAACCGCATCGGCGGCGAGGATCGGGCAGGGCAGGGTGGCACCTTCGCCTCGATCTCTCCGGTCGACAAGAGCGTTATCTGCGACGTCGCCCGCGGCTCGGCGGAGGATATCGACGCGGCGGCGAAGGCGGCCCATGAAGCCTTTGCCGCCTGGCGCGACATGGCCGCGACCGAACGCAGGAAGATACTGATCCGGGTCGCCGAGGCGATCGAGGACAGGGCGGAAGAAATCGCGCTGTGCGAATGCTGGGATACCGGCCAGACATGGCGCTTCATGTCGAAGGCGGCACTGCGCGGGGCGGAGAATTTCCGCTATTTCGCCGATCAGGTCGTTGCCGCGCGCGATGGCCAGCACCTCAGATCGCCGACCTTGATGAACGTGACGACCCGTGTGCCGCTGGGCCCGGTCGGCGTGATCACGCCGTGGAACACGCCCTTCATGCTGTCGACATGGAAGATCGCCCCGGCGCTTGCCGCCGGCTGCACGGTCGTCCACAAGCCTGCCGAGGCGTCTCCCCTGACGGCCCGCCTGCTGGTGGAGATCGCCGAGGCGGCGGGGCTGCCGCCGGGCGTTCTCAACACGGTCAACGGCTTCGGCGAGGAGGCCGGCAAGGCGCTGACCGAGCACCCGCTGATCAAGGCGATCGCCTTTGTCGGCGAAAGCCGTACCGGATCGATCATCACCAGGCAGGGCGCCGATACGCTGAAGCGCATGCATCTGGAACTGGGCGGCAAGAATCCGGTGATCGTGTTCGACGACGCCGATCTCGAACAGGCGCTCGATGCCGTGATCTTCATGATCTATTCGATCAATGGTGAGCGCTGCACCTCCTCCTCGCGGCTTCTGGTCCAGGATACCATCCGCGAGGCGTTCGAGGCGAAACTCGTCGAGCGGGTCGACAACATCAGGGTTGGCCATCCGCTCGATCCGGCAACCGAGATCGGCCCGCTGGTCAGCGAGGAGCACTTCAACAAGGTCACCGGCTACTACGACATCGCGCGCGAGGAAGGCGCCACTATCGCGGCCGGCGGCATGACCGTCGGCGACGAGGGCTATTTCGTGCGCCCGACACTCTTCACCGGCGCCAACAACGCCATGCGCATCGCCCGCGAGGAGATTTTCGGCCCGGTCCTGACATCGATCCCGTTCTCGAGCGAGGAGGAGGCGCTCGCGATCGCCAACGATACGCCCTACGGCCTGACCGGCTATGTCTGGACCAACGACCTGACGCGGGCGATCCGTTTCACCGACCGGCTCGAGGCCGGCATGATCTGGGTCAACTCGGAAAATGTCCGGCACCTGCCCACGCCCTTTGGCGGGGTCAAGGCCTCGGGCATCGGCCGCGACGGCGGGGACTGGTCGTTCGAATTCTACATGGAACAGAAGAACATCGCCTTTGCCACGGGACGGCACAAGATCATGCAACTGGGCACGCAATAGGCGGCGGAAGCAGGCCGGATGGCCCGCTTGCCGAAGCGGATGTCATCGCGGACTGGCCCATCGAATTTCACCATTCTCGTTTGTCAGGAGGACGCCATGCCCGTACCGGCACCCAATCTGTACCCGGACTTCAATACGATCCGCCTCAGCCATGTCTGTCTGAACGTGTCGGATCTGGCGGCGTCTCGGAAGTTCTACGCCGATACGCTGGGCCTTCAGGTCAGTGATGAGAGCGACAGCCATATCTATCTGCGCGCCATGGAAGAGCGCGGGCATCACTGCGTCGTGCTGCAGAAATCCGATCAGCCGGGCAGCGTCGAAGTGCTCGGTTTCAAGACCTTCGACGAAGCCGATCTCGACAAGGCGGAAGCCTATTTCAGAGCGAAGGGACGTCCGGTCTCCTGGGTCGAGCGTCCCTATCAGGGCCGCACGCTGCTGACCTCGGACAATATGGGAATTCCGCTCGAATTTTATCACAAGATGGACCGGCTGGCGCCGATCCACCAGCAATACGCGCTCTATCGCGGCGTCAAGCCGCTGCGCATCGACCATTTCAACTGTTTCTCGACCGATGTCGACCAGTCCGTCGCCTTCTACAGCGATTTCGGTTTCCGGGTAACCGAATACACCGAGGACGAGGTGTCGAAGAAGCTCTGGGCGGCCTGGATGCATCGCAAGGGCGGCGTTCACGACATGGCCTTCACCAATGGCAAGGGGCCGCGCCTGCACCATGTCGCCTTCTGGGTGCCGACACCGCTCAACATCATCGATCTGTGCGACCTGATGGCGACGACGGGCTATGTCGCCAGCATCGAGCGCGGCCCGGGACGGCACGGCATCTCCAACGCATTCTTTCTCTACGTCCTCGATCCCGACGGACACCGTGTCGAAATCTACTGCTCGGACTACCAGACGGTCGATCCGGACCTCGAGCCGATAAAATGGGACCTCAAGGACCCGCAGCGCCAGACGCTTTGGGGCGCTCCGGCGCCAAAAAGCTGGTTCGAGCACGGCACACCCTTCGTCGGCGTTGAGGTGCGGGAAGCCGAACTGGCCGCCTCGCCGATCATCGCGCCTTAGGCTGTGTCGGGCGAGCACGCGATGCCGGTCGCAAATGCAGTCGAAACGATCTGGATGGAACTTCCATGAAATTTGCCAGCTACATCGCCGATGGACAGGCCTTCTACGGCGCGATCACCGAGGGTGGGGCGATTGCGCTGTCTCCCGGTTTTCCGCAATGGCCGGCATTGATCGACGTGATCCGCGCCGGCGGCCTCGACCGGCTGGCGGAAGCCGCCGGCGTCCTGCCGGTAACCCATGCCGACTTCGTCTACGACATTCCGCTTCCCGATGCGCCGCGCATCCTGTGCGTCGGGGTGAATTTTCCCGACCGCAATGCCGAGTACAAGGACGGTTCGGAGCAGCCGAGATACATGTCGCTCTTTCCGCGCTTCGCCAGCGGGTTCACCGGCCACGAACGGCCGCTGATCCGCCCGCCGGAGAACCACACGCTGGATTATGAAGGCGAGGTCGCCATCGTGATCGGCAAGGCCGGCCGGCGCATCCCCGCGGCAGACGCCTACGATCACATCGCCGCGCTGACGCTCTGCAACGAGGGCACGATCCGCGACTGGGTGCGGCACGCCAAATTCAACGTCACCCAGGGCAAGAACTGGGACCGTTCGGGGGCGATGGGTCCCTGGCTGGTTCCCTTTCGGGATGCAGCCCAGCTCGACACCGCGCGCATCGTCACCCGGGTGAACGGCGAAGTGCGCCAGGACGACGTCCTGTCGCGCATGATGTTTCCGATCCGCGAGGAGATAGCCTATATCTCCACCTTCATGACGCTTCGGCCCGGCGACATCATCGTGACCGGGACACCCGCCGGGGCAGGCGCCCGCTTCGACCCGCCGCGCTATCTCAAGCCGGGCGATGTGGTCGAGATCGAGGTCGAGGGCATCGGTGTGTTGCGCAACGGCGTGGAGGACGAGGCGTGAGCCCTAAGGATCACACGCGCGCCGCGGCGGCGCTTCTGGACGCTGAACGGACCGGACGGCAGATCGGGCTTCTTTCGCAGCGCCATCCCGACATCGGGATGGATGACGCCTATGCGATCCAGAAGGCGATCAGCGCGCAAAAGCTGGCGGAGGGCCGCAAGATCATCGGCTGGAAGATCGGGCTGACCTCGAAGGCGATGCAATATGCGCTCAACATCGACATTCCCGACAGCGGCATCCTGTTTGACGACATGCTATTCGTGAACGGCGCCACCGTGCCCGCCGGGCGTTTTATCCAGCCGCGGGTCGAGGCCGAAATCGCCTTTGTCATGAAGTCGCCGCTTGCTGGCGGCGCGATCGGTCGGCAGGACGTACTGGATGCGACCGCCTATGTGGCGCCGGCGCTTGAAATCCTCGATACGCGCATCGTGCGTTCCGATTCTGCAACCGGCAGAACCCGCACGGTCTACGACACGATCAGCGACAATGCGGCCAATGCGGGTATCGTTCTCGGCGCCGAACGCCACGATGCCGGCGATTTCGACCTGCGCTGGGTCGGGGCGATGACGTTCCGCGACGGCGAGATCGAGGAGACCGGTCTTGGCGCCGGCGTGTTGAACGATCCCGTCGAGAGCGTCGTCTGGCTGGCGCGCCGCATGGCTCAATACGGGCAGAGCATCGAGCCGGGCCAGGTGATCCTGTCGGGCAGTTTCATCCGTCCGGTCGAATGCCCGCCGGCCAGCACCATTCACGCGGATTTCGGCCCGTTTGGCTCGGTCGATATCCGTTTCGCCTGAGGAGTTGCCGATGCCCGCACCGAAGAACACGTTCAAGGCAGCCCTGAAGGAGGGCACAACGCAGATCGGATGCTGGGTCGGCCTGGCCGACCCCTACGCGGTGGAGATAACGGCCCGGGCCGGGTTCGACTGGCTTCTGATCGACGGCGAGCATTGTCCGAACGATCTCCGCTCGATCACCGCCCAGCTTCAGGTCGTCGACGGGCTCGGCCCGCATGCGATCGTTCGCCCGCCGGCCGGCGAAGCCTGGATGATCAAGCAGTTTCTGGATGCCGGGGCGCAGACCCTGCTGGTGCCGATGGTGGAGAGCGCAGACCAGGCACGCGCGCTCGTTGCCGCCGTCACCTATCCGCCCAGGGGCATTCGCGGCGTGGGGTCGGCGCTGGCGCGCGCTTCCCATTTTGCCGGCATCCCGGATTATCTGGCCACCGCTGACGACGAGATCTGCCTGATCGTGCAGATCGAGAACCGCGCCGGCCTGAGCGCGCTCGATGAAATCCTGCTGGTCGAGGGGATCGACGCGGTTTTCGTCGGTGCCTCGGACCTTGCGGCCGATCTCGGCCATATCGGCCAGTCGACGCATCCCGAAGTGCAGGCGGCCGCCGATGGCGCGCTGCGAAAGATCGTGGAGGCGGGACTGCCGGCCGGTTACCTGACCGGCGACATGGCGGTGGCCGAACATGTCCTCGCTCTCGGCGCGACGTTTGTCGCCACCGCGCTCGATGTAACCGCGTTCGCCGCCACCATGCGCAGGCTTGCGCAGCAGGGCCAGGCGCTCAAGCAGAGGCGTTAGAGGCGTTCAGGCCCAGCTTCTCGCAGGCTTCCGCATAGCTTTCCGCCGGACGCGTGACATCGAAATGAACGGCCGCCATGCCCGCTTCCCGCGCGCCGTTGACGTTCTTGAGCTGATCGTCGACGAACACGCAGTCATCTGCCGCGATGCCCAGGCCATCGATGATCGCGGCATAGGCGCGCGGATCGGGTTTCAGAATGCCGGTATAGGTCGCGTCGACGATCAGCGAAAAGTCCCGCAGGAAGGCCAGCTTGTCGCGAAACCCGGCGCCATAGAAAAGGTCGAGCTCGTTCGACAGGATGGCCAGCTTCAACCCCGCGGCCTTCACCCTGTCGAAGGTCTCCAGCGCTTCCGGCCGGATGACCGGACCCGGATCCGCCCCGCGCACGCGGCCGACGAATTGCGGAAACTCGCTCCAGCTTTCGCCGATCAGCGCACCGGTCTCGCGCATTCTGAGCGCCCAGTAGTCGCGCTCGGTCATCGCCCCGGCCTGCATCGAGCGCCACGCATCATCGCCTCGCGGGTCGAAGGGGCCGCGCCAGGTCAGGGTTCCCGGCGGCAGGCCGAGCGCCTTTTCCGACAGGTCGTGGGTTTCGAAAAGGGTGCGGGTTATGACCCCGCCGAAATCCAGAACGAGCGCCTTTCGCATCACTCCAACACCTTTCTAGTCACCCGAATCCAAAGTTCGTCTCATTTGCCAGCACTCTCATAACGAACTTTGGATTCAATAGGGTGACTAGCAAATTTATGATTCTAGTGTGGTTTTTGAATTTGAAATACGCTTCGAAGTC
>JAGRLT010000093.1 GCA_020441665.1 Nitratireductor sp. | reverse complement strand
TCGCCGGGCTTGGCACCCTGGGCGACCTTGATCTGGATCATGTCGGCATTGACGAGGTATTCCGCTGTGACGCCGAAGCGGCCGGAGGCGACCTGCTTGATCGCCGAGCGTTCGGGGTTCTTCGAACCGTCGGGCAGGGGATAGAACCGGTCGGGCTCCTCGCCGCCCTCGCCGGTATTCGACTTGCCGCCAATCTGGTTCATCGCCCTGGCGAGCGTGGTATGGGCCTCGCGCGAGATCGAGCCGAAGCTCATCGCACCGGTCGAAAACCGCCTGACGATGTCGGCCGCCGGCTCGACCGCGTCGAGGGCGACCGGCTCGCGGCCGCTTGCTTCCGCCGCCCTGATGGTGAACAGGCCGCGAATGGTCGACAATTCCTCGGAACTGCGGTTCACATCCTCGGCAAAATCCTTGTAGCGCGCATAGGAGCCGCCGCGCACCGCATGCTGCAGGGTGGCGACGTTGTCGGGCGTCCAGGCATGGCGCTCGCCGCGCTTGCGGAAGGCATATTCGCCGCCGATGTCGAGGGTATGGGCGAGCACAGGATCGGCGGAGAAGGCGGCGGCGTGACGGCGCACGGTCTCCTCGGCGATCTGTTCGAGGCCGACGCCTTCGATGGTCGTGGCGGTGCCGGTGAAATAGCGGTCGACGAACTTGCCAGCCAGACCGACGGCGTCGAAGATCTGGGCGCCGCAATAGGACTGATAGGTCGAGATGCCCATTTTGGACATGACCTTCAAAATCCCCTTGTCGACCGCCTTGATGTAACGCTCGACGACCTCGTATCGGTCGACCTCCGGCGGGAACAGGCCCTTGGCGTGCATGTCGGCAAGGGTTTCGAAGGCGCAATAGGGGTTGATGGCCTCGGCGCCGTAGCCGGCCAGACAGCAGAAATGATGCACTTCGCGCGGCTCGCCCGATTCGACGACGAGGCCGACGGAAGTGCGCAATCCCTTGCGGATGAGATGATGGTGCACGGCGGCGGTCGCCAGCAGCGCGGGGATGGCGATGCGGTCCGGGCCGATCTGGCGGTCCGACAGGATGATGATGTTGTAGCCGCCGGCGACGGCCGCCTCCGCCCGCTCGCAAAGCCGCACCACGGCGCCTTCCATGCCGCCCGCGCCCTCGGTCACCGCAAAGGTGATGTCGAGGGTCTTGGTGTCGAAGCGGTCTTCGGTATGGCCGATGGAGCGGATCTTTTCGAGATCGGCATTGGTCAGGATCGGCTGGCGCACTTCCATGCGCTTGCGGCGCGAAGTGCCGACCAGATCGAAGATGTTCGGCCGCGGCCCGATAAAGGAAACGAGGCTCATCACCAGTTCCTCGCGGATCGGATCGATCGGCGGGTTGGTGACCTGGGCGAAGTTCTGCTTGAAATAGGTGTAGAGCATCTTCGACTTGTCCGACATCGCCGAGATCGGCGTGTCGGTGCCCATCGAGCCCACCGCTTCCTGGCCGGTGGTCGCCATTGGCGCCATCAGCAGCTTGGTATCCTCGAGCGTGTAGCCGAAGGCCTGCTGGCGGTCGAGCAGGGAGACGTCGCCGCGCAGGGCGCGCGGCTCGACCGGCTTCAGGTCTTCAAGGATGAGCTGGGTGTTCTGCAGCCAGTCGCCATAGGGATGCTTGGCGGAGACCCGCCTCTTGATCTCGTCGTCGGAGATGATGCGGCCTTCCTCAAGATCGATCAGCAGCATGCGGCCCGGCTGGAGGCGCCACTTCCTGACGATCTTTTCCTCCGGCACCGGCAGGACGCCGGCTTCCGACGCCATGATGACGCGGTTGTCGTCGGTAACGATATAGCGCGCCGGCCGCAGGCCGTTGCGGTCGAGGGTGGCGCCGATCTGGCGGCCGTCGGTGAAGGCGACGGCGGCGGGGCCGTCCCACGGCTCCATGAGCGCGGCGTGGTATTCGTAGAACGCCTTGCGGTCGTCGCTCATCAGCCGGTTGCCGGCCCAGGCCTCGGGGATCAGCATCATCATCGAATGGACGAGCGAATAGCCGCCCTGGAAGAGGAATTCGAGCGCGTTGTCGAAGCAGGCGGTATCCGACTGGCCCTCATAGGAGATCGGCCACAGCTTGGCGATGTCGTTGCCGAAGAGTTCGGAATCGACCGATGCCTGGCGCGCCGCCATCCAGTTGACATTGCCGCGCAGGGTGTTGATTTCGCCGTTATGGGCGACCATGCGATAGGGATGGGCCAGCTTCCAGGAGGGAAAGGTGTTGGTGGAGAACCGCTGATGGACCAGCGCCACCGCCGACTGGAAGTCTTCGTCCTGCAGGTCGAGGTAGTACTTG
The DNA here is from genome assembly GCA_020441665.1 of Nitratireductor sp. Lineage (GTDB taxonomy): Bacteria > Pseudomonadota > Alphaproteobacteria > Rhizobiales > Rhizobiaceae > Salaquimonas. The sequence goes on along the minus strand of JAGRLT010000093.1, from coordinate 24,512 downwards.
CCGACCTGATAGGCGAGGAACATGCCCTTGTAGACGATGGTGCGCGACGACATCGATACGGGATAGAAGCCGTTGTCGCGGCCCTCGGTCTCGCGATGGACGCGGTTCGAGATCACCTTGCGCAGCAGGAAGATGCGGCGCTCGAAGACATTCTGATCGGCGATCGTTTCCGGCCGGGCGAAAAACACCTGCTTGTGAACCGGTTCGGACGCCATGATCTCGGGCGCCTTGGAAAGCGAGGAATTGTCGACCGGCACGTCGCGTATGCCGATAAGCTCGATGCCCTCGGCGGCGGCGCATTCGCGGATGATCTTGATCGATTCGGCCCGGATGCCCTCGTCCTGCGGCATGAAGAAATGGCCGACGGCATAGCTGCCCGGTTCTGGCAGGGTGATGTCCTGCCTTGCCATTTCCCTGCTGAAGAAGGCGTGGGGGATCTGCACCAGCAGGCCGGCGCCATCGCCCATCAGCGGGTCGGCGCCGACGGCGCCGCGATGGGTGAGGTTTTCAAGGATGAACAGTCCGTCCTTGATGGTCTGGTGCGAGGGCTTGTTGGAAAGGTCGGCGATGAAGCCGACGCCACAGGCATCGTGCTCCTTGCCCGGCTGATAGAGGCCGCGTGCCGCCGGCAGGCCGGCCTGTGCGTCGAAGCCGGCCTCAGAATGAGCATGCCAATCCTGTGTCATCCCGTGACCTCCCGTACCCGTCTTCAGGCCGTATCGCTCCATCGTTCGCCGGAGCGGTCCCTTGCAGGGGCCCGCCCCGCATTTGTCGGTCCGTAGCGCGCCCGAAATCCTTAGCTCGGACCCCGCGCCCGGTATTCCCGACACACGACCGGGCCCACCTTAGCAAAGATGGCTGCCACCATAAAGCAACCGTCAAAGCGAGCCGGCCCCGGAAGGGTGCGGCAGACCGTCCATGATAGGACAGCATTGCTGTCCTATTTGTCGTTTCAACTGCCAGAAATGGCGGAAAATCGCAAGGGGAACTTGGGGTGAACGCCGTTGCGGCAAATTGCCGTGAGCGCGGTCGCATCGATGTCCGGCCTTATTGGCCGGAGCCGGGTGCTGCCGTCCTCGGTGCGAGGACACTCTCTGGGACATCCTCCGGGACACCCTCCGGTCGGCGGGCACAAATGACCGGTTGAGCAGGCGGCCAAACCGTGCCACCAAGCGGCTTTGAACCAAGCAGCGGGAAGGCAGCATGTTTTTTGCCAGCGACAACTGGGCCGGCGCCGATGACAGGATCAACCGGGCCATCCTATCCCAATCGGGGTTCAAATCCGGATACAATGCGGGCGAAGCCGATGAGGCGGTGCGCCGGCAGTTGAGCGAACTGTTCGAGACCGAGGTCAGCGTCTGGTTCGTGGCGACCGGCACCGCGGCGAACTCGATCGCGCTGGCGCTGGCCGGCAAGCCCGGCGGCGTCGCCTTCGGCCATGAGGAAGCGCATATTCTGGTCGATGAATGCGGCGGGCCGGAATTCTTTTCAGGCGGCAGGCTCTGCGCCGTGCCGGGCCAGAACGGCAAGATGGACCCGCAGGCGCTCGTCGCCGCGATTGCCCGTTATCCCGCCGGTTTCGTCCATCACGGGCGGCCTGCGGCGGTCTCCATAAGCCAGGCGACGGAGCTTGGGACGTTCTACCGCCGCGATGAACTGGCGGCGATTGTTGCGATTGCGCGCGCCGAAGGCCTGCTGGTGCACATGGACGGGGCGCGGTTTGCCAATGCGCTGGTGGCAAGCGGCATGACGCCGGCTGAAATGACCTGGAAGGCCGGCGTCGATCTGCTGTCCTTCGGCGGCACCAAGAATGGCTGCTGGGCGGCGGAGGCGATCGTCTGCTTCAAGCCGGAATTGTCGGGCGAACTCGCCTTCCACCACAAGCGGGCCGGCCAGTTGTTTTCCAAGAGCCGGTTTATCGCGGCGCAGTTTTCCGCCTATCTCGAGGACGGCCACTGGCTGAGCCTTGCGCGCCATGCCAATCTGATGACGGAAAAGCTTGTCGAGGGCCTGCGCCGCTCCGGCCGGGCACGGCTGTTCATCGAGCCGCAATGCAACGAGACCTTCGTGGTACTGAATACGGCCACCGCCACGGCACTCGAAGCGGCGGGGGCGAAATTCTTCGAGTGGGCGCTGCCGGCCTCACACGCCGGGGCGCTGCAGCCGGGTGAAAAGCTCTACCGCCTGATCACCAGTTTCGCGACCACGCCGGAGCATGTGACGGGGTTTTTGGAGGCGTTGGAGCGCGCCGGTTAAAGCATCCGGACCGCCGAAGCCAATTACCGGCAGCGGCCGACCCGTTGCGGATCGCTTGATCAGAGAAGGAAGAACGCGATCGCCATCAGGACGATGTAGGCTGCGATGCCGCCGATGAGGCCGCCGCCGCCGAAGAAACCGAACATCATGGCGACGAGCAGGCCCAGGCAGGCAATGACGGTCCAGCGGGTCAGCCACAGGAACAGGCCATAGGTATTCTGGTGTTCCTGATAGTCCATTGCGTTTACCGGCTCGGACGCCTTGGTTACCGATTTTTCTGCAGCTTTTGCCATGTTCATCCCCAGACAATGCAAAACAGGCCCAGGAGGCCGTATTCAAGGGTTGACTACACAAAGGTCGGGAGAATCGCAATACTTCATATGCGTCCCGTAGGAGCGGGCCGGATGCGCCATCGTTTTTCCACATGCAAGGCACGGAAAACCGGCCTGACGCCGCGATCAGCCGATCTTGCGCAGGCTGAAGCGACGGCCGGCGCCGTCGGCGCAGTTGAGCTGATCGACGGCCGGGCGCTGGCAGGTCGCCGAATTCTGCTGGCGGCTGAGCGTGCCGTACCAGTCGAGCTTGATCTCGGTGGTGGAGACGACGATGTAGTTGCCGGTCGAAAGCGTTTCGCCGGTATCGTTGGCGACGGAGGAAAACGCGCCGTCGCGGAATTCCGCCGTGAAGACATTGTCGGAGGAAACCCAGCGGCCGGTCAGCCCGCCGCCGCCCGCCAGCGGATCGTTCTTGGCCTTTTGCGCGCAGCCGGCGGCCAGCAGGGCGCAGGCTGCCAGCGCTGCGGCGATCGCCTTTCTGGCGGCCGGATGTTGCGATTTCACGGTTCCCTGTCCCATGGTCATTTCCCGTATCTGCTGGCCCCGTATCTGCCGGTGTCCGGTCTAACCGCCCCCGGCCGTCTTGTCGAGCGCTTCGAGTTCATCGATCAGGCCGGTGATCATGGCAAGGCCACGCTGCCAGAAGTCGGGCTGCGCGGCATCGAGGCCGAAGGGCTTCAACAGGTCGCCGTGATGCCTGGTGCCGCCGGCCTTCAGCATCTCGAAATAGCGTTGCTGGAATCCACCCTCGGCCTCCTGATAGACCGCATAGAGCGAGTTCACCAGACAATCGCCAAAGGCATAGGCATAGACGTAGAAGGGTGAATGGATGAAATGGGGAATATAGCTCCAATAGCTGCGATAGCCGTCGTCGAAATGGAAAACGGGGCCCAGGCTCTGATGCTGCACCTCGAGCCACAATTCCCCCAATTGCTCGCTGGTGAGTTCGCCCTCGGCGCGTGCGGTGTGGACCTTGCGCTCGAACAGATAGAAGGCGATCTGGCGCACGACCGTGTTGATCATGTCCTCGACCTTGCGGGCGAGCATCGCCTTGCGCTCGGCGGGGTTGTCGACCTGGGCGAGCAGGGCGCGGAAGGTCAGCATCTCGCCGAACACGCTGGCCGTCTCGGCAAGGGTCAGCGGCGTCTGGGACATCAGCAGTCCCTGATCAGCGGCGAGCACCTGATGGACGCCGTGACCCAGTTCATGGGCGAGCGTCATCACGTCGCGCGGCTTGCCGAGATAGTTGAGCATCACATAGGGATGGGCGGAAGGCACCGTGGGATGGGCGAAGGCGCCGGGTGACTTGCCGGGCCTGACCGGCGCGTCGATCCAGCCCTCGTCGAAGAACCGGCCGGCGATGTCGGCCATTTCGGGGGAAAAGCCGCCATAGGCATCGAGCACGATGCGCCTGGCGCTCTGCCAGTCATAGACGGTTTCCGCGGCCGTCGGCAGGGGGGCGTTGCGATCCCAATGCTCAAGCTTGGCAAGGCCGAGCCATTTCGCCTTCATGGCGTAGTAGCGGTGCGAAATCGCCGGAAAGGCGTCTTCGACGGCCCTGACCAGGGCATCGACCACGTCGCGCTCGACCCGGTTGGCGAGATGGCGCGAATCGGCGACGTCCTGAAAGCCGCGCCAGCGGTCGGAAATCTCCTTGTCCTTGGCCAGCGTGTTGGTGATCAGCGTCAGGGTGCGGTTGTTGTTTTCAAGCACCCGGCCGATCTCGAGCGCGGCGGTCCGGCGCTTTTCGCGGTCGCGGTGCTGCAGCAGGTTGAGCGCCGGCTCGGTGGTCAGCATCTCGCCGTCGATCTCGAAGCGCAGCGAAGCCATGGTCTCGTCGAACAGCCGGTTCCAGGCGCCCCGCCCGGTGACCGATTTTTCGTGGAACAACTGCTCGACGCGGTCCTCGAGCTGATAGGGCCGGTCCTTGCGCAGGTCCTCGATCCATGGCCGGTAGCGGGCCAGCACCGCATCGCTTTCTATGGCGGCATTGAGGATGGCATCCTCGATGCGGTTCATCTCGAGGGTGAAGAAGAGAAGATGGGTGCTGGCGGCGGTGATCTTCTCCTGCGCATCGCCGAAGAATTTCGCCTTTTTCGGATCGGTCGTCTCGCCGGTATAGACGAGAACGGCATAGGACATGATCCGCCCCATGCGCTCCTCGATCGCCTCATAGGCGCGGATCGCCTGGCCGAGACCGGCGGGATCCTCCTTCGCCAGCGCCTCGAGCGTTCCGGCATATTGCCGCTGGAAGCCGGCGGCATCGGCAGCCGATCGCGCCATGTCGGCGGCAAGTTCGGCGCATTCCATGGAAGGGTAGAGATCCTCGAGCTTCCATTCGGGCAGGTCGCCCAGGTCTTCGCTGCTCCGGCTTGCATGGCCAATGGCCGGCGAAAGAGCCGCGGTCTGCTGGAGCCGGGAATCGGGACGGTGGAGTGTCATAGTATTGATCTAGCCTCCGGCGGCGGGGCAGACAAGCGCGGCGGCGGGCAAATCGGCGTTGCCTAAAACTTTAGCGAAACCGGTGCGGGCCGGTTAACCAGACGGCTTAAAGCCCTCTTTATCGGCGGCTGGTAGAACGTATCCAAATGAGACAGTCGTGTACGCTTTGGTAGCAAAGCACGGCGGACACCCGAAGACCTGAAGACCCTAACGACCGACTGACCTCGATTGGATGAACCCACATGAGCAAGACGATCCTCGTCGTAGATGACGAACCGGTCCAGCGCCGGCTGCTGGAGGCCGCGCTGTCGAAAAGCGGCTATGAGCCGGTCTGCGCTTCCAGTGGCGAGGAGGCGCTCGAAATCCTGCAGGCGGAAAATTCGATCCTCGCCGTCATTCTCGACCTCGTCATGCCGGGCATGGGCGGCATGGAGGTACTGGAAAAGCTCGATGGCAATCCGGGCCATCCGCCGGTGATCGTTCAGACCGCCCAGGGCGGCATCGATGTCGTCGTCAATGCGATGCGGCTTGGCGCCTTCGACTTCGTCGTCAAGCCGTTCACGCCGGACAAGCTGATCCGCACGGTCGAGCGGGCGGTGCGCTTCAAGGGTGTCGCCACGACCCGGGCGCCGCGCCAGGTCAGGACATCTTCCGGAAATGCCTTCAAGGACATGGTGTCGCGGAGCCGGGTGATGGAGCCGGTTCTGGCGGTCATGCGCAAGGCCGCGGGCTCGAACATCCCGGTGCTCATCGAGGGCGAATCGGGCGTCGGCAAGGAGATGGTCGCGCGGGCCGTGCACGAGGCCTCGCCGCGCGCCGGCCGCAAGCTGGTCACGGTCAATTGCGGCGCGCTGCCGGAAAATCTCGTCGAAAGCCTGTTGTTCGGCCATGAAAAGGGTGCCTTTACCGGCGCCAGCGAAAAACATGTCGGCAAGTTCGAGGAGGCCAATGGCGGCACGCTGTTTCTCGACGAGATCGGCGAATTGCCGCTCGAACTCCAGGTCAAATTGCTGCGCGCGATCCAGGAGGGCGAGGTCGACCCGATCGGCGCGCGCCGGCCGGTCAAGGTCGATGTGCGGCTGATCTCGGCGACCAACCGCAATCTGATGCAACTGGTCAGCGAGGGGGCGTTTCGCGAGGACCTCTATTACCGGCTCAGCGTATTTCCGGTAACCCTGCCGCCGCTGCGCGAGCGGCGCGAGGACATCGAGCCGCTGATCTATCATTTCGTCAAGAAGATCGGTCGCGAGCAGGGCCGCAACCATGTGACCGCGATCCGCCCCGAAGTGCTCGCGGCGCTGACCAGCCACGACTGGCCGGGCAATATCCGCGAACTCGAAAACGCGATCTTCCGCGCGATGATCCTGTGCGAGGGCGAAGAACTGACACTGGCCGAATTCCCTCAGATCGAGGCGCAACTGCCAGGCTTCCGGCTTCCCGATCAGGAAGTGGACAGGGCTGCGGCGGGCGGCGGGGTGGCCGCCATCGGCATGAAAATTTCGGCCGATGCGCCGGGCCTTGCGACGCCCGACGATCTCGATCTGCAGATCGGCGGCCTGCCGGAACCGGCCGCCCCCCCCGCCACCTGGGAGCGCCGTTCCGGCCTGCCGGTTTCAGCGCGCGGCGACATGCACCGGCCGACCGTCTCGCCGACCAGCAATTACGGCATGATCTCGCTGATCGGTTCGGACGGACAGTCGCGGCAGATCACGGAACTTGAAGCCGATGCGATCCGCTTCGCGCTCGAAATCTACAAGGGCCGGATGTCCGAAGTGGCGCGGCGCCTGGGCATCGGCCGCTCGACGCTCTACCGCAAATTGCGCGAACTGGGGATCGAGACGACGGACGGATAGTCCGTATCATCGCAAGACAGCCGGGGCAGGGTCTCTCCAGGCAAAACCTGCACGAACCTGCAGCCGGCGCCGGATCGGGCGCAGGCGTCGGTTTACACCCTGTTTACCCTGACGCTGCGCGGGGTCTCAAAGCGCGCGCAACGCCCCATTCTGCCACATTTTTTGACAGTTTGCCCGGTAGGATTTCCACAGGGGAAGGTTCTGCGTGATTCCGATCATGGCTTGTTAACCATCTTTGTTTAGATTGTTATAGGATGCGATCGAGCGTCTGAAACACCGGCAATTCAAGGACCGCAAGTGGGGTCGTTACCCGAACGCATGCGCTGGAAGATGACCGCACGGGGCCGTGGCCGCGTGCGTGGCCGTATTTCGACGCGACGCGGGCCGCTCGCCCTGTTCGCCGTCATCCTCGCCTGCCTCACCTTTCTTGCCGGCGGCAATGCCCAGGCCCAGACCAAATCGCTGAAGCTCTATTATCTGCATACCGGCGAAAAGGCGGAGATCGTCTTCAAGCGCAATGGCAAGTTCGACCCTGCGGGCCTGAAGAAGATCAACTGGTTCCTGCGCGACTGGCGGCGCAACGAGCCGACCAAGATGGATCCGAACCTGTTCGACCTTATCTGGGAAGTCTATCGCAAGTCCGGATCGACCAATTACATCCACGTCGTTTCCGGCTATCGCGCGCCGGCTTCCAACGAGATGCTGCGCAAGCGCGGCCGTGGCGTCGCCAAGAACAGCCAGCACACCCATGGCAAGGCGATGGATTTCTTCATCCCCGGGGTGAAGCTTGCCACCCTGCGCGAAATCGGCCTCAAACTGCAGGTCGGCGGCGTCGGCTTCTATCCGACTTCCGGTTCGCCCTTTGTGCATATGGATACCGGCAGCGTGCGCCACTGGCCGCGGATGAGCCGGGCGGAACTGGCGCGGGTCTTCCCCGACGGCAAGACGATGCACATTCCGGCGGACGGCAAGCCGCTGGCACACTACGAGCAGGCGGTGGCCGAATACAAGCGGCGCACGGCCAAGGGCAAGCTGGTGCCGCAAACCGCGCCGGACAAGAACGAGCTCACTTTCTTCCAGCGGCTGGCGAAGCTCACCAAGGGAGACGAGGATGACGATGCCGATACCGGCGCATCGCCCGCGCCGCGCGCCGTCGCGACCAAGAACGCCGCTCCGGAGCCGGTAGAGGCGGTGGCCGTGGCGGCGGCAGCGCAGGAGGAGCCGCAATATGCGGAACTGCCGCGCCGGGTGCCGGTGCCGCTTGTGGCGCCGCGCCAGGGCACGACGGATGCGGGCGGATCGCTGATCGCCGCGCTGACCGAAACGCCGGCACAGCAGGTTGAGGCCGCGGCTGCGCAGATCGAGGCGGTCGCCGAGACGGCGGCCACGACTGCCGGTGAGGGCGATGGCGCGCTTGCCAGCCTTGCCGTGCCGATACCCGTGGGACGGCCGGAATATTCCTCGGCTCCGGCCGGGGGCAAGAGCGATGCTGCGGCAGCGGCCGCACTTGCCGAGCTTGCGGCGGCTGGGCCAGGCGATGAACCTGGCCGGGCGCCGGCGGACGCTCCCGCTGGGCCGGACCTGCCACGGCAGGAGAGCAGCGCGCTTGCCATGCTGCCGCCCAAGGAGCGGCCGGGTATTCGCGACGGCGTCGTCGCGGCGCTGACGCCCGAGGAGATCGAGGATCTGCGCCGCATGGTGCGGCCCAAGGCCGAGGTAATTGCCGGCCTGCCCGGGACAGGCGAACCCGCCGCTGGCGCTACCCCGGCACAGACGGCCGAGGCCAACCGTGTTGCGGCCGAGGCAAGGGCCCGTGAACAGGCCAGGATCGAAGCCGAGCGGAAGGCGGCCACGGAACTGGCGGCGAAACAAGAAGCAGCGAAGAAGGAAGCGGCGCAATTGGCCGAAGCCCGCGCCGCCGAGGAAGCGGCGGCCGAAGAGGCCCGCCAGCTTGCCGAGGCGGAGGCCGCCAAGGTGGAAGCCGCCAAAGTAGAGGCTGCAAGGATAGAGGCCGCGAAGGCGAGGGAGCAGCGCCTGCTGGCGAGCCTGCCGATACCGCAGCCCGCGCCGCGCGATCTTGCCGCCCCCGCTGGCGCGGGCAGCGACCAGCTTGCCAGCCTCGTCACGTCGCTCGATGGCGCATCCGATGCGCCGATGGCGGAACCCGATCTTGCCGCGCTGGCGCCGCGGCAGGTCTCGCTTGATCAGTATTCGGCGCCGCAGGGCAATGCCAGCACGATCGGAAAATGGGCGCTGGCCGGTGATACGACCATTCTGGCGCTGGACGATGTGCAGGCGCCTGCCTATGGCCGCAACGTGATCCGCCAGGTCGGCGGCTCGATCGTGGTGCAGAACTTCAATCTTCAGGCCTTCGGCCCGGGCCGCAACGGGTTCAACGGCAAGGCCGTCAAGCCGCTGAAATTCGCCCGTGTGCGGGGCGGTTGAGTGCCTCACGCGTGGTAGATTGCGTTTGGACGATATTTATTGAGTTTGCACGCATATGAAGTGCGCTGCCGCGACCGTGCCAGGTGTGCTCGCTACGATTTTTGCGCTGCTGCTGGCGGCCGACGTACAATTATCCAGGCTCTTGAATTTTCCAACAGCGACCGGCTGAGCTGCGGAAAATGCTTGATATTCGGGCGTATTTTCCGCCCCGCCAATCGCCATTATCATGTAAAGAACGTATTCCATTTTCTTTTTCCTTTTTATATTATGTTTATTTGATTTTCTATTATTGTCGCAAATTATATTTTTGCAATCCTTTTCATTTAAATGGATCGGTGCGTCACAGCGGATCAATCTCGAGCATGTTGCATCAAGGCCTCCAACTGGGCGCCTGGCCGAAACCGTGCTTGGACATACCGCCCGCGGCTCGGTGGAACGGGCCTACCGGCGTACCGACTATCTGGACCAGCGCCGCACCGTCATGGAAGCCTGGGGGGAATGGGTAGCGGGTCGGTAGTGGAGAGACACATGGGATGCCCGGTTTGCGAAACGCAGGAAGCTATCCATTATTTCTATTTTTCGTGTACGAATATTATTGCCCGTCTTTTATTTTTAGTGTACGGATAATCATACGGTCACCTGGGATGAACGCAAACGCGCTTCCAACCTTGCCAAACACGGCTTGGACTTCGCTGACCTGACCCTTGATTTTTTCGAAGCAGCCCGCGTCGAAGCCGCCAAACAGGATAGTTGGCGAGTTGGCAGGCGTTGCGATCATCGCAGTTGTGTTTCGCCCGCTCGGCTCGGAAGCGCTGTCCGTTATCTCCATGCGCCGGGCGGGCAAACGAGAAAGGAACCTCTTATGACCAGCAAGTGGCCCGCTTTCATTACCAAAGACCTTGGACCTGACGACGACGACGAAATGATGCGTCGCTGGGAAGTCTATAACCGCGAAATGAAGGCCCTGATTGCCAAGGGGGGCTTCCATCAGGATGCGGATGGATGGTGGGTTGAAACCGCCACCGGCAAGTTGGTAGGCCCCGACCCTGAGATTGAGCGTCCTGACGAGATTCGAGAAGGCAAGCCTTTGAAGGAAGTCCTTCCAGACCTTCATGAGGCTATCAAGCGCTCACGCGGCCGGCCCAGGAAGAAAAACCCCAAGGCCGCCGTTACGCTGCGAATAGATCCCCGTACGCTCGACAGGTGGGAAAGATCAGGCGACGATTGGCGTTCCAGAATGGCCGGGGCCATCGAGAACGCAGCGCCGTAGGAGATGTTCTTGGCTTGCCGCTTGGAGAACCCGCGGTCTTCCAACTACGCCTGAAAGAGTGGCTTGAAAGGTGGGTTGCCTTACCCAAAATTCCACTAAGATATTGATTTTAAATGAAAAATATCTTCGAATTGGTGCCCCCCGCCGGAATCGAACCGGCACTCCCGAAGGAACCGGATTTTGAATCCGGCGCGTCTACCAGTTCCGCCAGAGGGGCACGGAGAGCGAAGGCCCGGGGGCTTTCGCCCTGCCGATGGGCATTGCCCGGTAGGTGGCAAGCATCTACTGCGAAGGGCCTTTGACGGTCAACCGGGATTTGCCGGTTGGCGCAAAAACGCTTGCGCCGGAATGTGATGCTGCCGGAACGGCCGGCGCGGCGCTTGTCTGGACCCGATCCATGCCATAGAGAGAGCCGGAATTTCGCGCCATCGGCGGTTGCCGATGAGGCTCATCGATCGCCGGGGGACGCTTCCTTGCTCGTCATGTTCAACCGCTGGATCCGTGTGCTCTACGACCGGATTTTGGGACTTGCCGCGCATCGCCATGCGAGCGCCGGCCTGTTCGGCGTTGCCTTTGTCGAGAGTTCGGTCTTTCCCATCCCGCCCGACGTGATGCTGATCCCCATGGTGCTGGCGCGGCGTGCGCGCTGGGCCTATTATGCCGCGCTGTGCACCGTCGCATCGATCCTCGGCGCCTATCTCGGCTACTGGATCGGCGCGCAGCTCTTCGACAGCGTCGGCCGGCCGATCCTCGCCTTTTACGGCAAGGAGGATGCGTTCGAGAGCATAAGGGCGTGGTACAACACCTGGGGCGGCTGGGGTGTGCTGTTTGCCGCCGTCACACCCTTTCCCTACAAGGTTCTGACGATCTTTTCCGGCGCCACCGGCCTCGATATCGTCACCTTTACGGTGGTAAGCATTGTCGGCCGGGGCTTGCGATTCTTCCTTGTCTCCTACCTGCTCTACAAGGTCGGCGAGCCGATCCGCGACTTCATCGAAAGGCGTCTCGGGCTGATGTTCACGCTGGGTGTCGTCCTGCTGGTCGGCGGCTTCCTGGCGGTCCGATTGATTTTTTAGCGAGTTTGAAATGTTCGATCGCGAAAGCGGAAAGATGCAGAAATGGCTGTCCGTATTGCTGCTGGCCGGCATGGTGGCGGTGATTGGAACGGCGCTCGGCTTCGAGCATATCGGCGGCTACACGCCGTGCAAATTGTGCCTCGGCCAGCGCCAGCCCTATTATGCGGCGATCCCGCTGGTGGCGCTCGGCGCCGTGTCGGCGCTGCTCAACTGGCCGGGCTTCGTTACCCGCGGCCTGTTGGCGGTGGGTGGATTGCTGATGGTCTATACCGGTATTCTGGGGGTCGAGCACGCGGCCATCGAATGGGGCTTCCTGCCGAGCCCCGGCGATTGCGGCGGCGGCGGCACGGTTACCGATGCCGGCAATCTGCTCGGCGACCTGACGCGGGTCAAACCGCCTTCCTGCGACGAGGCGGCGGGCCGGTTTCTCGGCCTGTCCTTTGCCGGATGGAATGTGGTTGCGGCGTTGATCCTGACCGCAATCGCGTTCAAAGGGGCTTTCGGCAAGGCCAGGTAAAACGGCGCGCCCTACGGCTCGAGTTCCGAATCCCAGTAGAGAAAGTCCATCCAGCTTTCATGCAGATAGTTGGGCGGGAATTTGCGGCCATTGCGGTGCAGATCCTCGACCGTCGGCATGAAGGGTTTCTGCACCGGCCACATGCGGGCCTGCGCGGGCAGCTTGTTGCCCTTTCGCAGATTGCAGGGCGAACAGGCGGCGCAGACATTTTCCCATACCGTCTTGCCGCCCTTGGAGCGGGGAACGACGTGGTCGAAGGTCAGTTCGCTGGGCGAGCCGCAATACTGGCACTGGAACCGGTCGCGCAGGAAGACATTGAACCGGGTGAAGGCCGGAAAGCGGTTCGGCCGGACATAGGATTTCAGGCAGACGACGCTTGGCAGCTTCATCGCGAAGGACGGGCTGTGCACGGCGGCGTCATATTCGGCTACGATGTTCACACGGTCGAGGAAAACCGCCTTGATCGCGTCCTGCCAGGACCAAAGCGACAAGGGGTAGTAGCTGAGCGGGCGATAGTCCGCATTCAGTACCAGCGCCGGATGGGCATTCGGCGAAACCGCGATCGTCAAGGAAAGCTCCTTTCAAAGTGCTTTGCTCGGATGATTCGCTCCGTCGGTCGCTTTATGATTAGCTTGTGAAACAGATTTGTGAAGGCTTTTTAGCGTCTTGTGCGGGCTGGCGCGGCATTTGCCGGGGAAGGGGTGCGGCGGCGACACACCGCGCAGGGCCGGTCAGATCGCCAGGACCGGCAGTAGCGAGAGCAGGAGCAGGGCGGCCATCGTCCAGTTGAAGACGGTGAGGCGCGTCGGGCTGGTGAGGAAGCGGCGCATCTCCTGGCCGAGCCAGGCCCAGAGCGTGATCGCCGGCATGTTGACGACCAGGAAGCCCAGCCCGACCAGAATGGCGGCCCAGGCGGTCTCGTCATGGGCGTAGGCCGTTTGCGCCGTGATCGCCATGATCCAGCCCTTCGGATTGACCCACTGGAAGGCGGCCGCCTGGAAAAAGCTGAGCGGCTTGCCGGCGGCCGTTCCTTCTTCGGGCGCGGCGGCATGGGCGATCTTCCAGGCAAGCCAGAGCATGTAGGCGAAGGCGACGAGACCGAGCGCCAGCCTGAGGTCGGGATAGGCGGCGAAGATCCCCGCCAGGCCGAGGCCGACGATAATCACCATGAAGGAATGGCCGAGCGAGACACCGGCCATGTGCGGCAGGGTGCGGCGCATGCCGAAATTGGCGCCCGAGGCGAGCAGCATCAGATTGTTGGGGCCGGGGGTGACCGAGGCGACGAAGGCGAAGGTCAGCAGGGCGGCGAAAAGGGTCGTATCCATGGGGGCAAGATTATAGGAATTTTCCTGGCGTATCCTTGCAATTTTGTACAATTTTCGCCAATCTTTGCAACAAATGACGAAGATAGATGAAATTGACCGGAAGATATTGCGCGAGCTGGCGCGGGACGGGCGGGTTTCGAACCTGGTTCTCGCCGAACGCGTCGGCCTGTCGCCCTCAGCGACCTCGCGGCGGCTCGGCGAACTGGAGCAAAGCGGCGTGATCCGCGGCTACCGCGCCATGCTCGACCGCGAGACGCTCGGCTACGGCTTCCTGGCCTATGTGACGGTCGGGCTCAACCAGCACACCAAGGCGGCGCAGGCGGCATTCGAGGTGGCGATGGCGCAGGCGCCGCAGGTGCGCGAATGCCACAACGTGACCGGCGTGTTCGAGTATCTGCTCAGAGTCGAGACCCGCGATCTTGCCGCCTACAAGGTGTTTCACACCGATGTGCTCGGCACGCTGCCGCAGGTCAATTCGATCACCAGCTATATCGTCATGGGCAGCCCCAAGGACGAGCGGGCGTAAGCGCCGGTCAGGCGACAGGCACCGCCTCGCGGCGTTTCTCGACGGCGTAATAGGCCCACAGAATGCGCGCGGCGACCGAGCGCCAGGGCGCCCAGGCCTCGGCGCGCAGGCGACTTTCCTTCTCGGTGGGTCGGGTTTCCAGGCCGTCGGCGAGGCGGATCGCCTCCTGAAGGGCCAGATCGCCGGCCGGAAAGACGTCGCGATGGCCAGCGCAGAACATCAGATAGACCTCCGCCGTCCAGGGACCGATGCCCTTGATCGCGGTCATCCGTTCGATTGCCGTTTCCGGCGGCAATTCGCACAGGGCATCGAGATCGAGCGCGCCCGAAAGCACCGCCTCGCTGATCGCCGTCAGGGTGCGCTGCTTGGGGCGCGACAGGCCGGCGGCAATCCATGCCGTCTCGCCGGCCGACAGATAGCCCGCCGCATCGAGCGGGTCGACCGCCGCGCGCAACCGGCCAAAAATCGCATCGGCGCTTGCCTTGGAAACCTGCTGCGAGACGATGATCGAGGCAAGGCCCGCGAAGCCCGGCTGCGTCAGCCGCAGCGGGATGGCGGGACAGACTTCCAGCATGGCGGCCATGCTGCTGCAGGCCTTGCGCAGATGGCGCTTGCCCGTGGCGATGTCGCGGCTGGTCCTGATCCGTGTCATCCGCCTTCGTCGCTCTCCCTGCTGACTGAATCTTCTTCCAAGCGTCGGGGGAGTGTGGAAGAAGGAAGTCCATGACGCAACCGGTCTTTCGCTTTGCCCCTTCGCCCAATGGCAGGCTGCATCTCGGCCATGCCTTTTCGGCACTGCTCAATCAGCGCCTTGCCCGCGAGACGGGCGGCAGGCTGCTGCTGCGCGTCGAGAACACCGACACGGTGCGTTGTCTGCCGATGCTCGAACGGCGCATGCTGGAGGATCTCGCCTGGCTCGGTATCGAGTGGGACGAGGAGCCGCGCCGGCAGTCGGAGCATGGCGCCGACTATCAACAGGCACTCGACCGGCTGGGCGCAATGGGGCTGGTCTATCCCGGATTTTTCAGCCGCGGCGCGGCGCGGCAGGCGGTGGAAACGGCGACCGCCCGCGGCCGGTCATGGCCGGTCGACCCCGATGGCGTGCCGCATTATCCGCCGGAAGACCGCGATCTTGCGGAAGCCGAACGGCAAAGCCGGCTCGATGCCCGCGCGCCCCATACCCTGCGGCTCGACATGGAGGCGGCGCTCGACCGGCTGAGCCGGCAGGATGCCCTGCCGCTGACCTGGCAGGAAGAAGGCGGGGGGCCGGAAGGCGAAACCGGGGAGATAGCCGCCGATCCCGGGCAGTGGGGCGATTTCATGCTGACCGGCCGCGACCGCTCGGCGGCCTATCATCTTGCCTGCGCTGTGGATGATGCGGCGCAGGGGATCAGCCATGTGGTGCGCGGGCGCGACCTGTTCCTGGCCACTTCCGCCCAGCGCCTGCTGCAGGAACTGCTCGGCCTGCCGCAGCCGACCTATCTGCATCATGACCTGATCCTGGACAGCGACGGGCGCAAGCTGTCGAAGAGCCGGTCCGATACCAGCCTTGCCGAACTGCGCATGGCCGGTGCGACGCCGGGCGATATTCGGAAAATGGTGGGGCTGTGAACCGGCCTGAAAGACTCTAGCGAAAGCGCAGGACCGCCTTTGCCGACAGCATGATGAACAGCATGGCGAAGGCCGAGCCGACCGCCAGGATCATGGTCGACTGGGTGTTCCAGAAGAAGCGGTAGCCGAGCATGTTGTAGGCGAGCAGTCCGGTATAGGTGCCGGCCAGCATCAGCAGCCAGTTGCCGATGGCCGTAAATCCGGCATAGCCGAGAATCCTATCCGCGACCCAGCCGCCCAGATAGCTCAGGCAGCAGACCACCGCAAAGGATGTCAGCCATTGGTTGACCGTCATTTCCCAAAGCATGTGACATCTCCGAACGCCCCCCGGCGTGACATACACCTGCCCTCGTCGCGGCAGTGTAGGCGGCAAGCGTTTATCGCCGGTGAATCGGATTTGTCTAATTTTGCCTATCGCCGCGTCTGCCCGGACGGCCGACGCGGCCGATGGCGGCATTGATCTCGGCGCCGAAGATGAAGATCAGGCCGAGCAGGTAGAGAAAGATCAGCCCGATCATGGCGCCGGCAAGCCCGGCATAGGTCGACACGTAGTTGGCGAACTGCTCCAGATACCAGCCGAAGGCGAGCGATGCCGCCATCCAGCAGAGCAGGGTGAAGAAGACGCCGGGCAGCACGGAGCGGACGGTGCGCCTGCCGGCGGGAAGAAACAGATGGCTCGTGGTCAGCGCGCTGACCAGGACGGTGACGGCGACCACAAAGCGCCAGAGCCAGACGGCGTCGCCCCAGGAGACGAAATCCGGCAGGTAACGGTGGACAAGCTGCCAGGCGAGCGGCAAGAGCACGAAAAGCAGGGTGATGATGATCAGCACGAGGATCGACAGGATGACGAAACCGAAACTCTGCAGCCGCAACAGCCAGAAGGGGCGCCTGTCCTCCTGGCGGTAGGAACGGTTGAGCGCGACGCGCAGCGCCTCGACGCCGTTCGAGGCGAAGTAGAGCGTCAGCAGGCCGCCCAGGGTGAGGAAGTCGCCGCGGGTCTCGGTGAGGATCGAGCGCACTTCCGTGGCGATCGCCGCGCTGGCGCCGGCCGGCCAGTAGTCGAAGATGAGATGCACCACGTCGTCGGCGAAGCCGCCAAGCTCGAAAAAGGCCGCGATCGAGGTGGCGAAAATCAGGAAGGGAAACAGCGCGAACAGGCTCGACAGCGCCACATGGCTCGCGATCGCCCAGCCGTCATCGCGATTGAACTTGGCATAGGCGTCCCTTAAGACGTCGAACCATCCGAGAAAGTAGCTCCCCATGGCGATGACTGTAGCTGCCTTGCGGGGCGGGACAAGATCAAAATGCGGAGGAAGGTGCGGGATATGTCGGGGGCGGGAAGGACCATCCTTATCACCGGGTGCAGTTCCGGCATCGGGTTGCATTGCGCCCGGAGGCTGGCCGAAGACGGCTGGAACGTCGTTGCGACCGCGCGCCGCGACGAGGACATCGCCATGCTGGGCGACCTTGGCCTTCGAAGCGTCTATCTCGACTATGCCGAGAGCCCTTCGCTGGAGCACGCCGTGGCCGCGACGCTTGATGCGGGCAATGGCCGGATCGACGCCCTGTTCAACAATGGTGCCTATGGCCAGGCGGGCGCCGTCGAGGACCTTGCGACCGATGTGCTGCGGCGCCAGTTCGAGGCCAATTTCTTCGGCTGGCACGAACTGACCCGCCGCGTCCTGCCGCATATGCGCCAGGCGGGAGGGGGCCGGATCGTCCATTGCTCGTCGATCCTGGGCTTCGTGCCCTATCCCTGGCGCGGCGCCTACAATGCCTCGAAATTCGCGCTGGAAGGGCTTGCCTCGACGCTGCGGCTCGAACTTCACGGCAGCGGCATCCATGTCAGCCTGATCGAGCCGGGGCCGATCGCCTCGAAATTCACCCAGAACGGCCTCCGGCATTTCATCGAGAACATCGATATCGAAGGTTCGGTGCATGCCGCGGCCTATCAGCGTCAACTGCGGCGGCTCAACGGCGCGAGCGGGGTCAACCGGTTCCGCCTGCCGCCCGAAGCGGTCTATGTGAAACTGCGCCACGCGCTCACTTCCGACCGGCCGAAAGCGCATTATCGCGTCACCGTGCCGACCCATTTCATGGCCGTGGCAAAACGGCTGCTTCCCCAGACGGTCCTCGACCGGATATTGATACGGTCGGGCTGAATGCCATCTTTGGCCAGCAAGGGGTGGATTTCTGCGCTTCCGGTACTCAAATACTGGATGTATGTTCCGCTCCGGCTCCCGAATGCCACCCATTCCGGCTCATATCCGCACTTCGGCAAGAGCCGCCGGACTCCACCAGCGACCGAGTAATCTCCATGACCGTCCTCCTTCCCTATGTCATCCTGGTTCTGGTCCTGATCGTCGCAGTGATCCTGGTGATGGGACTTTTCAACATGGCGCGCGGCGGGGCGGCCAACCGTTCGCAAATGCTGATGCGCTGGCGGGTGATCGCGCAATTCGTCGCCATACTGGCAATCGTGGCGGCGCTGTATTTCCTGGGCCGCTGAAGCGTTTCTGGAGGAGGGGCTGATGGTCGTTCTCAACAAGATCTATACCCGGACGGGTGACGACGGCACGACGGCGCTTGGCAGCGGCGCGCGGCGGGCGAAGTTCGATCTGCGTGTCGCTGCCTATGGCACGGTGGACGAGGCCAATGCCTGTATCGGCCTGGCACGGCTGCATGCGGGCGAAAATGCCGAGCTGAGCGCTGCACTCGAGCGCATCCAGAACGATCTGTTCGATCTCGGCGCCGATCTGGCGGTGCCCGATACGGGCGAAAAGCCGGATTACGAGCCGCTCAGGATCACCGCCGGCCAGGTGACGCGGATCGAAGGGGACATAGACCGGTTCAACAGCGGCCTCTCGCCGCTGCGCTCCTTCGTCCTGCCGGGCGGGTCGCCGGCGGCGGCCTATCTGCATCTGGCGCGCACGGTGAGCCGCCGGGCCGAACGGATGATCGTCGAACTCGCCGAAAAGCCGGACGAGAAGGTCAATCGCGAGGCGATCCGCTACATCAACCGGGTGTCGGATTTTCTCTTCGTCGCCGCAAGGGTGATGAACGATGGCGGCGGCAGCGACGTGCTCTGGGTGCCGGGGGAGAACCGCTAGAGACTTTCAGGCCCAGAAGGAAGCGTTTGAACGCAGTTGGCTATAGGCAGGGCGCGGATCGGGCGCTAGGCTGTGCCGGCACCGCCGCAACGGCGCGTCAACCGAAGGCCGGTCCATGTTCATACCGCTGCACGATGCCAACACTCTGAAATACATCCGCCTGCAATATGTGACGCTGGCGATCATCGCGCTCAACGTGCTGGTCTGGCTGATCACCGGTTCGCAGGCGGCCAGCGATCCCCAGGTCCAGCAGGCGAGTTTCTATGCCTATGGCTTCATTCCCTCGGTGGTCAACGGGATCGAGGTTCTGCCGGTGGAGCTCGACCGGATACCGCCGGCTGCCTCCTACATCACCTATGCCTTCTTCCATGGCGATTTCATGCATCTGGCCGGCAACATGCTGTTCATATGGGTGTTCGGCGACAATGTGGAAGATGCGATGGGCCATCTGCGCTTCATCTTCTTCTACCTTGCCTGCGCGGCGGCGGCGGCCTTCGCCCATGCGCTTCCAGACCCCCAGTCCTCTGTGCCGCTGATCGGCGCGTCGGGAGCGGCGGCCGGTATCGTCGCGGCCTATCTCCTGCTGCATCCCAAGGTGCGCATCTGGGTGCTGGCGCTCGGCCGCATTCCGCTGCGCATTCCCGCCCTTTACGTGCTCGGCGGCTGGGCCGCCTTCCAGGTTTTCCAGTTTCTCACCGATACCGAGAGCCAGGTGTCCTGGATGGCGCATATCGGCGGCATGATCGCCGGCGGCGTGCTGATCGTATTCCTGCACCGCAAGGGGGTCGAACTCTTCGACCGTCAAAAAGCCGATGCGGGCGATGGCGCGATGCCGGCCGCCGCAGGCGATCCGCCGGCGGAGGAGGTTGCCGCAAGCATCGATGCGCCGGGCAAGAGGGGACCGACGCGCTGGGGGCGCGATGCCGGGCGGTGAGCGGGAGCCGGCCGGTGGGGCCTGGTGGCCGGGCGGAGTGACGGGTAATTTGCCGCAAGGATGCATATGGCAATTGCAGTTTGAAGCGAAGTTCGTTAGGGGAGCGGGCGTTGGAAACAGTCCCGGTTTCGGGCTTTTCCAGGAGGCGTTCGACGGGAAGGGTCGGATTGGGCTTAACAGCCACGGGTGATTTGCCAGCGGGGAGGCCGGAAACAGTTCCCCGGCAACACTTCTCCTGGCAACTCCAGAGGCTCGTCGCTTGGGCTGAACACCAGCAGCAGGCGCCATAGGCAGAGGAATTGGAATGAAGATAGTGGTACCGGTGAAGCGGGTAGTTGACTACAACGTGAAGATCCGCGTGAAGGCTGACGGCAGCGGGGTTGAACTTGCCAACGTCAAGATGTCGATGAACCCGTTTGACGAGATTGCCGTTGAAGAGGCGATCCGTCTGAAGGAAGCCGGCAAGGCGGAAGAGATCATCGCCGTTTCGGTTGGCCCGCAGCAGGCTCAGGAAACGATCCGCACGGCGCTCGCCATGGGTGCCGACCGCGGCATTCTGGTCAAGACCGACGATCTGGTCGAGCCACTGGCGGTCGCCAAGATCCTCAAGGGCATCGTCGAAGCCGAACAGCCGGGCCTGGTCATTGTCGGCAAGCAGGCGATCGACGACGACGCCAACCAGACCGGCCAGATGCTTTCGGCCCTGCTCGGCTGGAGCCAGGCGACCTTCGCCAATTCCGTCGAGATCAAGGGCGACAAGGCGGAGGTTACCCGCGAGGTCGATGGCGGATTGCAGACGGTCGAAGTTTCCATGCCGACCATCCTGACGACCGATCTGCGCCTCAACGAGCCGCGCTATGCTTCGCTGCCCAACATCATGAAGGCGAAGAAGAAGCCGCTCGACGAGAAGACGCCGGCCGATTACGGCGTCGATACCGCGCCGCGCCTCAAGGTCGTCAGGACCGAGGAGCCGGAGGGCCGCAAGGCCGGCGTCAAGGTCGGCTCGGTTTCCGAACTGGTCGACAAATTGAAGAACGAAGCCGGCGTGCTGTAAGGACAGGGAGAGACCATCATGACCATTCTTCTTCTCGCCGATCACGACAACCAGTCGCTGTCTGACCAGACCGCCAAGGCGCTGACGGCCGCCGGCCAGATCGGGGGCGATGTGCATGTGCTGGTCGCCGGCAAGGGCTGCAAGGGCGTTGCCGACGAGGCTGCCGGGCTTTCGGGCGTCGCCAAGGTGCTGCTCGCCGACGATGCCGCCTACGAGCACATGCTGGCCGAGCCCGCCGCCGCCCTCATCGTGTCGCTGGCAGGCGGCTATGATGTGGTGATGGCGGCTGCCACCACCAATGGCAAGAACGTCATGCCGCGCGTCGCTGCGCTGCTCGACGTGATGCAGGTCTCCGAGGTGATCGAGATCGTCTCGGCCGATACGTTCAAGCGTCCGATCTATGCCGGCAATGCGATCCAGACCGTGCAGGCGACCGACGGCAAGAAGGTGCTGACGATCCGCACGGCCGGCTTTGCCGCCGCCGAAGCCGGCGGCAGCGCCCCGGTCGAAGCCGTTTCGGCCGCCGGCGATCCGGGCCTTTCGAAGTTCCTCGGCGACAAGATCGTCGAGAGCGACCGCCCGGAGCTGACCTCGGCCAAGATCATCATTTCCGGCGGCCGCGCGCTCGGCTCGAAGGAGAAGTTCCAGGAAGTCATCCTGCCGGTCGCCGACAGGCTGGGGGCTGCCGTCGGCGCCTCGCGCGCCGCCGTCGATGCGGGCTATGCGCCGAATGACTGGCAGGTCGGCCAGACCGGCAAGGTGGTCGCGCCCGATCTCTACATCGCCTGCGGCATTTCCGGGGCGATCCAGCACCTTGCGGGCATGAAGGACTCCAAGGTCATCGTCGCCATCAACAAGGATGAGGAAGCGCCGATCTTCCAGGTCGCCGATTACGGCCTCGTCGCCGATCTCTTCGACGCATTGCCGGAATTGCAGAAAGCGCTGTAAGCGGCAATTTCTGTCATCCTGATGGGTACAATCAGCCGGAGCGGGGTTTCCCGTTCCGGCTTTTTCGTTGCGGGCATTCCGCGCCGGTAGTATCGAAGTGGTCAAGGTATATGGAGGCAAAATGACCAGCAGGATACGTTCCGTCGGGATTGTCGGCGCCGGCCAGATGGGGGCGGGCATCGCCCATGTTTCCGCGCTGGCGGGCTATGACGTCTTCCTGCACGATCTTTCCGAAGAACAGATCGAATCGGGCATCGCGACGATTACCGGCAATCTGGCGCGTCAGGCGGGTGCCGGAAAGATTGCCGAGGAGGCGATGCACCAGGCCCAGGACCGGCTCAATGCGGCGCCTTCGATGAAGGCGCTGGCGAGCTGCGACCTCGTCATCGAGGCGGCAACCGAAAACGAGGCGATCAAGCGGCAGATCTTCGCCAATCTCTGCGAGGCGCTCAATCCCGAGGCGATCATCGCGACCAACACGTCCTCGATCTCGATCACCCGGCTGGCCTCCGCGACCAGGGCTCCGGAGCGCTTCATCGGCATTCACTTCATGAACCCGGTGCCGGTGATGCAACTCGTCGAGGTGGTGCGCGGCATCGCTACCGACGATGAAACCTTCGAGGCGGCGCGCCACTATGTCGCCTCCATCGGCAAGACGATTGCCGTCGCGGAAGACTTTCCCGCCTTCATCGTCAACCGCATCCTGCTGCCGATGATCAATGAGGCGATCTATACGCTCTACGAAGGCGTCGGCTCGGTGGTCTCCATCGACACCTCGATGAAGCTTGGCGCCAACCACCCGATGGGCCCGCTGGAACTGGCCGATTTCATCGGCCTCGATACCTGCCTGTCGATCATGCAGGTGCTGCATGACGGCCTCGCGGATTCGAAATACCGGCCCTGTCCGCTGCTGGTCAAATATGTCGAGGCCGGCTGGCTTGGCCGCAAGGCCGGGCGGGGCTTCTACGACTATCGCGGCGAAAAGCCGGTGCCGACGCGATAGGGTGCGTTCAGACCTGATCAGCGAAGAGCGATACAGTCAGGGTTCAGTGAAGCTGAGGTGGTCAACCTTACGATCGCGATCGGAACCATCAATGTACGGAACCACATTCGTGTCTAATTGGCTTCGTCGCCGCTAGCGGACGGGTAATAAAGTCGGATAGCTTTCCGGGACGCGGCGAGCTCATTGAGTTGTAATTCACTCAGTAGTTCCTAAATTAAGGAAAAGACGGGTGATTTCGATCTATGCTTTCAAGAAACAAAAGGCACAGGGGGTACTATCTACGCCGGTGAAATTTTTGTTGCACAGAGGCCCGGGCTGAAGAAGAGCATTTCGGACTTGGCATTTCGGCTTGAATCTCAACGCGGCAGCGTGGTGGAAGAGACGCTAAGACAATTGCTGGATTTGCCACATAGACTCTCAAGAGAGCCAAAGGTCGCGACCGACCTTGCCTTGGATGTCACTGTTCCGGAATATAATTTTGGAGACGCTTTGGTGTTTGACGCTGGCGTATTCGTTTTTCCGCTTGCATGGAGACCCAGTATCACCGTTACAGGTCGTTTGTACAAAATAGACAGCGGAGAAACCATAGAGGCGGTTACAGTCAAGCACACCCTGAACTGGCTACGGTGGGTGGGAAAGATACTTTCCGTGCCACGTCTTTTGCGCATTCGGGCAAGTACGAGCAATGCGGATATGGCGCGCCTGACCACAGAAGCGGTCGTTAAACTATTGTCCAAAATCCTGAAAAAATAATCGGTGTCATTCCGGCCAATTGTGATGGCGCTATGAACATTGGTACGACTGCAGTTGATTAACATTGACGACCAGCACCGCCTCTATCCCACCCGCCGCATCAGTTCCATCGCGCCATGGGGCGCGCGCACCTTGCCCTCATGGATGAAGTAGACGAAGACGTCGCGCGGCATCCTGTTGGACGGGGCGTTTTCCGCGGCATAAGGCAGGCCGTCCGGGGCGTCGCCCTCGGCCCATTGCCTTGCCCGCGCGGCCCAGCGATCCATGTCCGCTGATGCGTAGCAGGTTTCGTTGGCGTCGTTGCCGCGCTGCAGGCGGGCATAGACGAAATCCGCCGTCGCATCGGCGATCTCGGGATAGGTCTGGTGATGGGCA
The DNA here is from genome assembly GCA_020441665.1 of Nitratireductor sp. Lineage (GTDB taxonomy): Bacteria > Pseudomonadota > Alphaproteobacteria > Rhizobiales > Rhizobiaceae > Salaquimonas. The sequence goes on along the minus strand of JAGRLT010000093.1, from coordinate 679 downwards.
TAGACGATGGCCGCGCCATGCTTTCTCGCCAGCGCCACAAATTCCGGCGTAACGAAGCTTTCGTGCCGCACCTCGAGCGCGTGGCGCAGCTTCACGCCGGCATGGCTGTCGGGCAGCAGCGACAGCCAGGCGGCGAAGTCCTGCGCGTCGAATTTCTTGGTCGGCGCGAACTGCCAGAGGATCGGCCCGAGATGCGGGCCCAGTTCGGTGATGCCGGAGGCGATGAAGCGCGAAACCGACTCGCCCGATTCGCCCAACACCTTCTTCACCGTGGTGAAGCGGTTGGCCTTGACCGAGAAGACGAAACCCTCGGGCACCTGCGCCGCCCAGCCGGCGAAGGTGGCCGGTTTCTGGTCGCGATAGTAGGTGCCGTTGATCTCGATCGTCGGCAGGGCGCGGCTCGCATATTCCAGCTGCTTCTTTCTGGCGAGCTTCTCGGGATAGAAGGAGGCGTTCCAGGGGTCGAAGGTCCAGCCGCCGATCCCGGCGCGGATGGTTCCAGTCTCAGGCATGATAGCAGGCTTTCGGCGGTGTTGTTTTCGTCACCACAGCCTAGTCACCCGAATCCAAAGTTCGTCTCATTTGCCAGCACTCTCATAACGAACTTTGGATTCAATAGGGTGACTAGCAAATTTATGATTCTAGTGTGGTTTTTGAATTTGAAATACGCTTCGAAGTC
>JAGRLT010000092.1 GCA_020441665.1 Nitratireductor sp. | reverse complement strand
TATCCATCAAAACCTCCTCGCTTGAGTGAAACCACTGCAATGGTTCAAGCGAGGAGGTCTCTTTCCGAAGATGTAAAACTTGTCCAGTCCTCCACCGGAGGTGGAGGTTTAATGCTGCACAACAAAAAAAGGCCGCACGAGGCGGCCTTTTTGTCATGAATGGGTATAGCTCTAGAAGCGCAAGCCGATTTTTGTACCCCAGGCGATGGCATTGGAGCCATCAAACTTTGCATTTACAAGCGGGGCAGGCAGATTGGTACGATTGTCACCCAGCCAAGTATAGCTGGCGCCCAACGACCATTCGACATTCTCAGTCAGTTTTACTTTGACCCCGGCGCCCAAAGTCAGCTTGTCGCCAGTCGGCTGAAGGGTGCTGGGTTTTCCGTCACTGGGTTCGAATGTGACACTCAGCGAGCCAGAGAGGGACTCAGTCAACTGTTTCCCGATACCGATATTGTAGGTCATGATATCGGAGAAGTCGGTGATCGCGTTGGACCCTCCGCCGAAAGCAGGGACGTTGTTATCGAAAAGAACCAGTTGTGCATCGCTCCAGCTGGTGTGCCGAACGCTGCCAAACAGGAGGGTACCAGGTGCTATGCCGGTCTGGAAATAGAGTTCCCACGCTTCCGGTATCCTCGCGGTCGTCGTGCCGTTTATCGACCCCACAAACGTACGGGTGGTATCCAGATCAAAATCAAATGCTGATTCATAGGTAAGCGATACGCGGAGAGCAATATCGGGGATCTGATACGCAACGCCCGCGATATATCCCATGCCATGCCCATCTTCAAATTCCCAGGTTTCCCCAGGAAATCCATAAAGAGCCACGGCATCACCGCCAGCAACGACATATTTCACGCCACCAAAGACCGAGAACCGATCGGTCACATTGAACTTCGCCGTCCCAACATAGGCCCGGCCGTCGATGTGAGCTTCGAGCGGAAAATAGAAATTCGGAGGCCCCTTGTAGTCGATATCGTAACCGACGTTCTGAAAGGTCTGGAACGCTACGGCAATCCGATCGTTTATGTCGAACTTCGCAGCAAACCCAGTCAGGGTGTAGGCTGGGGCGATGTCACTCACCCCGTTGACGGCCGGAATCATCATAACGCCAGGAAAAAAGACATCTCCTGACAAATCTGGATCAACGCGCGCCCAGGACCCCTCAATATAGTTGCCCTGTTCGAACAGGATATTCGGCGAATAGGTCGTACGGTCAAGACCACCGGCAACGGCTGTACTTGCCGATAGCGCCAGTATTGCAGCCGTTACGATCGACTTCTTCGAAAGGTTCATATCTTGGTCCCCAAAAACCGGATTTCACATAGAATCCGCAGCTTGTCTCCGAGACCCAATCGACACGCGATCGGCGACGAGCGCAAGCGAATTTTGACGTTTACGTCATCACGCAGACACATCAATTCCCGGATGTTGCAGATCGGCCACAAAACCTTACCAGCGGTGGCCGGAAAGGCCGCCGTGGCACGGCTCAGAAACGGGAAAAGCCGCTAGGCTGTATCGACCTTCAGGATTGGTGCGCGGTAGGGATGAAAATCGGCCGGTTTCAGGAGCGGAGCCACGGGAAGGCCGGTCGCCTTTCAAGGCTCTGCGACGCCGAAATGGGCGATTTTCGCCCTATCCCTGCGGGACGCGGCGGATTTTGCCCCTGGCTGCGTTGAAAACCCCTTATGGTGGGCGGCACCATGGCGGTCCTTTCGCCTTGCCAGAGACAAAATCCGTCTCGCGCCGCGCCCGAAACCTGAAGGTCGATACAGCCTAAAGCGCCTGTTTCACGCGATCGAAAGCCAGGCGTGTCTTGGCCAGCTGCTCGCCGTAAGCGGCGAGTTTCTCGCGCTCATCGGCGACGACTTCGGCCGGTGCATTGGCGACGAATTTCGCATTGCCGAGCTTGCCCTCGAGCCGCCTGATCTCGCCTTCGAGCTTGCCGACCTCCTTTTCAAGCCGCGTGGCCTCCGCCGAAAGATCGACGATACCGGCCAGCGGCAGGCAATAGGTCGCCTCGCCCAGCACGATCTGAGCCGAACCGCGGGGCGCGGCTGCGGCAAAGGATACCGGCTCGACGCGGGCAAGCCGGCTGAGCGCCGGCTCGTGGCGGGCGACGTGCTCGCGGGTCGTTGCTGCCGCATCGATGACGACGAGCGGCATGATTTCACCCGGCTTCACACCCATCTCGGCGCGCACGGAGCGGATTTCGGAGATCAGCGAAACCAGCCAGTTGATCTCGGCGGCAGCGGCCTCGTCGGCGGCGCCCGCTTCCGGCCAGCCAGCGTGACAGAGCAGCGTGTCGCGCCTCGCTGTGCCTTGGGCCGTGCCCTGCCAAAGCTCCTCGGTCATGAAGGGCATGAAGGGATGGAGCAGCTTGCAGGTCTCGTCGAGGACATGGCCGACACAGGCCTGTGCTTCCGCCTTCGCCGCCGCGTCGGAACCGGTAAAGACCGGTTTCAGGAGTTCGAGATACCAGTCGCAGAGCGTGTTCCAGACGAATTTGTAGGCAGCGCCCGCCGCGTCGTTGAAGCGGTATTTCTCGATATTGGCGGTGACCTCGGATACGGCTTTCGAGAGTTCGGCGAGGATCCAGCGATTGACCGTCAGCTTGGCATCGGCCGGGTCGAAACCGGCACCATGGACCGCGCCGTTCATCTCGGCAAAGCGCGTGGCGTTCCACAATTTGGTGCCGAAATTGCGATAGCCGGCAATGCGGGCGGGGTCGAGCTTCACGTCCCGGCCCTGGGCCGCCATGATGGCGAGGGTGAAGCGCAGGCTGTCGGCGCCGTATTCGTCGATCAGTTCCAGCGGGTCGATGACATTGCCCTTGGACTTCGACATTTTCGCGCCGTGCTTGTCGCGCACCAAAGCGTGGACATAGACGGTGTGGAAGGGTTCGACCGACCTGCCCCACTCATCCTTCATGAAATGCAGGCCCATCATCATCATCCGGGCGACCCAGAAGAAGATGATATCGAAACCAGTGACCAGCACGTCGGTCTGATAATACTTTGCAAGCTGCGGCGTCTCGTCCGGCCAGCCCAGCGTCGAGAACGGCCACAGCGCAGAAGAGAACCAGGTGTCGAGGACGTCGGGATCGCGGGTGAGAATTTCGCCCGGCTTGAAATCGTTCATCTTCTCCTCGACCCAGGCCTTCCAGGGGCCTTCATGGGCGAGGTAGTGATTGACCGCGTCGTCGAGCGCCTCTTCCTCCGTCTCGGCGACGAAGATCTGGCCGTCCGGCCCGTACCAGGCCGGAATCTGGTGACCCCACCAGAGCTGGCGTGAAATGCACCAGGGCTCGATGTTCTCCATCCAGTTGAAATAGGTGTTTTCCCAGTTCTTCGGCACGAACTCCGTACGGCCTTCCCTGACCGAGGCAATCGCCGGCTCCGCCAGTGTCTTGGCGTCGGCGAACCACTGATCGGTCAGCATCGGTTCGATGACCACATTGGAACGGTCGCCGAAGGGCTGCTTGATCTTGTTGTTCTCGACCAGCGGGATTTCATTGCCTTCCGCATCGCGGACGGTGACGGCAAGCCCTTCCGCATGGATGTCGGCGATGATCTTCTCGCGCGCCGCATAGCGGTCGAGGCCGCGATATTCATCGGGCACCAGGTTGATCGCATCGACGGTGTTTTCGCCGGGCAGTTCGCCCGATCTGACGATCGCCATCGCCCTGGCGGCTTCCTCGGCATAGGGCTCGCCATCGGCGCGCATGGCGGCCTTGGTATCCATCAGCCGGGAGAGCGGGCTATGGTTGCGCCTGGCGACCTGATAGTCGTTGAAATCATGCGCGCCGGTGATCTTCACCGCACCCGAACCGAACTCCGGATCGGGATATTCGTCGGTGATGATCGGGATCAGCCGGCGATGCGCTTTCGGCCCGACCGGGATTTCGCAGAGCTTGCCGACGATCGGCTTATAGCGCTCGTCGGAAGGATGAACGGCGACGGCACCATCGCCCAGCATGGTTTCCGGCCTTGTGGTGGCGATCGAGATGTAGTCGCGGGTCTCGCGGAGCGTGACGTTGCCGTCCGCATCCTTCTCGACATATTCGTAGGTGGCGCCGCCCTCGAGCGGGTATTTGAAGTGCCACATATGGCCATCGACCTCGATGTTCTCGACCTCGAGATCGGAGATGGCGGTTTCGAATTTCGGATCCCAGTTGACCAGCCGCTTGCCACGATAGATCAGGCCTTCGTCATAGAGCCGGACGAAGACTTCGAGCACCGCCTTCGACAGGCCCTCATCCATGGTGAAGCGCTCGCGCGACCAGTCGCAGGAAGCGCCGAGGCGCTTCAACTGGTTGAAGATCATACCGCCCGATTCATTCTTCCATTCCCATACCTTGTCGATGAAGGCATCGCGGCCCATGGCGCGGCGGTCGATATTGCCCTCTTCGGCGAGCTTGCGCTCGACGACCATCTGCGTCGCGATGCCGGCATGGTCCATGCCCGGCTGCCACAGCACGTCCCTGCCGCGCATGCGCTCGAAGCGGACCAGAATGTCCTGCAGCGTGTTGTTGAGCGCGTGGCCCATATGCAGCGAGCCGGTGACGTTGGGCGGCGGAATGACGATGCAATAGGGCTCGGCGCCCTCTTTCGCGCCGGCACCGGCGGCAAAGGCGTTGGCGTCATCCCATTGTCTGGCAATGCGGGGCTCAACGCTTGCCGCGTCATAGGTCTTGTCGAGCATGGTCGGTCGAGAATCCTGCTGGGGCCGCGCCCGGTCGCAGAACCGGGAAACCGCGGCGCAATTCGTTCGCCCGTGTAAAGCGAAAGGCTTTCATGCTGTCAACAAGCCTGAGGGCGGATTAGCGGCGGATTGGCCATGCCGCAATACCGTCCAGTGCTCCGGCGGGCGAAAGCATCCGCCTGTCCTGCCTTTCCGGCGCTCAGCTTTCGGCGGCGACGATGCGGCCGATCTCCCTGCTGACGATGTGCTCGACGAGATCGGGCAGATTGGCGTCGAGCCATTCGCGGATCATCGGCCGCATGATCGCCTCGGCCTGGGCTGCCTGATGGTCGGAGAGCGCGGTGCGCAGCCGCTCCAGTGAGCCCGCAACCTTTTCCTGCACTTCCGGCGAAACCAGCGCCTCGCGGAAGGCGATCTCGTCGTCCTCGGTGACTGCCGCCGAATGCGCGATTTCCTCCGTCGCGGCAGGTTCGACCGCCTCCAACGGGGCAATCTCCGGCGCTACCGGTTCGGGTTCGGCCAGTTCAGGTTCGACCAGTTCGGGCACAGCATCTTGCGGCGCGGGCGCCGCCGCCTCGATCCTTGCCTCAGGCGCCGGCGCTGATGGAGGGGTCGGCCCAGCCGGTTCGCCGTCCGACAGGGCCTCGGCGAGCGATCCGGCCGCCGGCCTGGCCGCTGTCTGCGGCTCGACACCGGCGGAATGCCCCCTGGGTGACAGGCTGGAGGGAGAGAGGCCGGGATTGCGGAATGCATCCTCCGCGCCGGGAGAAGGTTGCGGCGGAGCCGGTTCCAGAGCCTCGCCCGCCCGCATCGACCGGGCAAGGGCTGCTAGGCTTCCTGCCGCGGCCGCGCCGCCTGGCGCCATCGGCTCGGCGGGCCGCTGGCTCACCGGGGTGGAGAACGGCCTGGAATCGGAGCGCCGCTCCGTTTGCGGCATTGCCGGGGCATCGGCGGCCGGGGCCGTCACCGGTTTTTCAGACGCTGCCGCCCGCGCGCGGGCCTCCGCGTCGTCATTGCCTATGATGCGCCGGATGGAAGCCAGGATTTCTTCCATCGACGTATCCCTGGGTGCCGCTTCCCCCATATGTCTGCCTCCGAAAATTCCCCGTACGACTCCAGAAAGCAGCGCGATGCGCCAGACCAGCCCGCATTTTTCACCCTGCCACTGCGAATCGTCCAATGATAGCCAAGTTTCGGGCTATCTCCTAATGGCCTTGTCTGGTGGAATGCCTGCATCTGAACGCCTGCATGCGAGCCGGATCTGAAGATTGCGAGCCGTCAAAGCAAGCCGAGGAAAGGAAGCAGGTCCCATGCCCGCACAGATTGCATTGCTGCGCGCTGTCAATGTCGGCGGAACGGGTAAACCCCGATGTCGGAGCTCAAGGCGATGTGCGAGGCGGAAGGTCTCAAGGCGGTTCAGACCTATATAGCCAGCGGCAATGTGGTCTTCTCGTCCGAGCGATCCGAAGCGCAGATAAAGGCAGCATTGGAGAAGCGTCTCAGGGCGTATACCGGCAAGACCGTGAGCGTGTTCGTACGCACGGCACGGGAAATGGCGGAGGTTCTCGCCGCCAATCCCTTTCCCGAGGCGCGGCCCAACCGGACCTATGCCATTTTCCTCGACGGGCCTCCGCCCGGCGACACGCTGGAAAAGATAAGGCACCGGAAGGATGAGGAGGTCCGTCTCGGCCGGCGGGAGATTTTTGTCCATTACGGCGAAGGCATGGGCCAGTCGAAGCTCAGGATTCCCGCTGGAGAGAGCGGCACCGCCCGCAATTTCAACACCATCGCGAAACTCGTCGAGATCGCGGCGTCGAAATGATTCTCGCCTGATTTGCCGCCCCTGATTTGCCGGGCACAGGCTGGCGATCCGCGCTCCGCCCCCAAGACGGGAGGCCGGAAACCTCCCCTGCCCGCCGGTGTCCGCCGTGCGCTGCCGCCTATTGGCCGTCCGGCGTGCGCAGGCCGTACCACTTGTCCTTGACCGCCAGATAGTGATCCTCGGGCTCATAGCGCCTGACGCCGAGGCCCAGCGTATCGGGGTCAAGCTTGCCGATGGCCGACAGCGCCGCATAGGAGGCGACGACGAGGTCGCGCTCGGTCTGGGCAAGCGCGATCTGCGCATCGATGACGTCCTGCTGGGTATTGAGGACTTCAAGCGTGGTGCGCTGGCCGACCTTGCGCTCCTCGATGGCGCCCTGCAATGCCAGGTTGGCGGCGTCGAGCTGGGTGCGGGTGGCGACCGCCGCCGACTGGGCGGCTTCCAGCTGCGAATAGGCGGAGACGACCGCGGCGCGCACATTGTCGACCGACTGGTCGACCTCGATGCGGCGCTGGCCGAGGATTTCCTTGTTCTGGCGAACCGTCGCCGAGACCCGGCCGCCCTGATAGATCGGCACGCGCAGATTGGCGGTGATGCGGGCGCTGTCGCGGTCGGTGTTGACGCCCGTATCGTAGTCGCGGTTGACCGATCCGTTGAGGCTGACGGTCGGCAGCAATTCGCCCTCGGCGCTCTTGACGTTGAACAGCGCCTGGTCGACCAGATGCTCCGTCGCCTTGATCGCCGGGTGGTTTGCCTGGGCAATCTGCACGGCGACGGTGGAATTCGACGGCAGGTGTTTGACCACCGTACCGGGTGTTTTCAGGTTCTTCGGATCCTGGCCGATCACCTGGCGGAAGATCGCGATGCTGGATTTCAGCTGCGCGTCGGCGGCCGACAATTGCGCCTGGGCGCCGGCCCGTCTGCCACGCGCCTGGGCGACATCGGTGCGGGTGCTCTCGCCAACGTCGAAGCGGCTCGATTCGGAGCGCACCTGTTCGTTGAGAAATTCGAGCGACTTGCGGCGGTAGCCGGCAATGGCGCGATCGCGCAGCACGTCCATATAGGCAGCGGCGGCATCGAACAGCACGTTCTGCTCGACATTGCGCAGCGTCTCGCGGCTCGCCATAACGGCGGATTTCGCGGCGCGGACATTGTTCTGGGTGCGCAGCCCGTCATACAGGCTCTGGGATATCTCGACACCGAAGCCGCCAGGGTAGAGAACGGTCGTCGCACTGCCCAGCGGCGAACGGGTCCAGCTCTTGCTGATATAACCGGTGCCGGCAACGGTCGGGCGATAGCCGGACTTGGCGAGGGCGACCGTCTCGTCCACCGAGCGGGTGCCGGCGCGCTGGGCGTTGATCGCCGGGTTGTTGGCATAGGCCAGCGCCAGGGCCTCTGGCAGGGATTGGGCGCATGCGGGTAGTGCGGCAGCCAATCCGGCCGCAGCGAAAATGCCGCCCAGAAGCAAGCGTCGGTAAGACTTCATACTCGAACTACCCAAACCCCGTTTGCTGAGACCGCAGTTCCGCGGCGCTCAAACCGATGCCAAAAGCGCTTCGCAGAAACTGTCCTGGCCGGTTTGCCGGGGCGCTGACCACGCAATCCCGTCTCGCCGGCAAGATGCAGAATCGAACCGCCCGGCAATAGCCGGATTTTGCCGAATTCTGTCGTTGGGAAACACTAATAGCTCAGCCGCCACGGTCAAATTAAATGCTCGGCAGACGGCGGATACGGATCAAGACGCGCGACGATAGTGACATCGAAGCCACACCTTTGTGGCGAAATCCGTCGGCGCCAGGGACGGGTGCGGGCCAAGCCAGACATCGCGCCGGTCAGAAGACGAATTCGGCCTTCTTTTCGAATCCCGGCACGGGCCGGACCGCGCAATTGAACAGGGTGCGCGTGCTGATGTCGTCGCCCTGGCGGGTATACTGGCGCGCAACCGCCGCATTGCCACGCCCTTCCACGGCCACCAGCTTGCCGCCGTCGCGCAACTGGTCGAGCAGGCCCGCCGGCACGGCATCGACGGCACCGCCGATGAAAATCAGATCGTAAGGGCCTTCGCCCGGATAGCCCCGCGCCGCATCGCCCTTGATGACGACCGTGTTGTCGTAGTCGAGTTCGTTGAGGGTTTCGGCGGCGCGGGCAGCCAGCGCCGCATCGGATTCGACGGCAATCACCATCGAGGCCAGCCGCGACAGTATCGCCGTCGTGTAGCCGGTGGCGCAGCCGATATCGAGAACCACATCGCCCGGATCGACGTTCGCCGCCTGAAGCAGCTTGGCGAGCGGCGCCGGCTCCATGACGTAGCGGCCGGGCGCGACCTCGATATCCTCGTCGATATAGGCAAGTTCCACCCTTGCCTGCGGCACGAAGCGCTCACGCGGCACTTCGAACAGCGCGTCGAGCAGTTCGGGATTGGTGACGTCATTGGTCCTGATCTGACAATCGACCATGGTACGGCGGGCGGTATCGAAATCGAGCATGGTTCAGGCCTTTGCTTGCACTGCCATGAAAAGGCGCGGCGGGACTGATACGGCAGCGGGCTTGCCATGGGCTCCCGGCCGGGAAAATTCTGGAGGCCTCGCCCGGAATCGAACCGGGATACAAGGATTTGCAGTCCTCTGCGTAACCATTCCGCCACGAGGCCCCTCAGGCCGCGCTCACTACGGGATTGCGGCAGTTCTGACAAGGCCCGGTCTGAAACAATTTCCCCTGCGCGGCCTGAAACGCTGTCTAGCGAAGCGCCCCAGACAGAGGGTCGCATTTGCGGACCGGCGTATCACCACGCGCAGAACGGACAATTGTGCGAGGTCTCCCGCAATCGGCGGGCCGCATTTCCGATTGGGATTTTTTGAAAATTGTATATACAATCTGATTGATGTCATGTCAGGGTAATTGTATATACAATTCATGGATATCGAATTCGACCCCGACAAGGACGCGGCGAATACAGCGAAGCATCGCATCTCGCTTGGTCGCGCCGTCGACTTCGAAATCCTACATTATCAAGCCGATGACCGGCATGATTACGGCGAAACCCGCTATCGCGCATGGGGCCTGCTTGATGGCGCATACCATGCCATGGCGTTCACGTTTCGCGATGGAGTTGTCCGGGTGATCATGCTTCGCAGGGCACATGAAAAGGAGATTGACCGCTATGTCCCGAAAGAATGATGGTTGGGCCGAACGGCAGTGGACCAGGGAGGATTTTCGAAAAGCCAAGCCTGCATCCGAATTGCCGGATGCGGTTGCAAAGGCATTTCCGAAAACAAGAGGTCCACAGAAGGCTCCCAGGAAGGTTCCTGTCTCGATCCGGTTGGACGCCGATGTTGTCGAGCATTACAAAGCCACTGGCCCCGGATGGCAGGCACGAATCAATCAGGCGTTGCTCGATACCATGAAGCGGGCGTCCTGACGGCCTGCTTTGGGGGAAGCAGCGCTATCCCAAACGAATTCCGGCGGCAAAAGCCGCAACCGGCAGATCATGTCGGAAAGCTGGAAAATTTTGCCAGAAAATTTTGCCAGAAAATTTCGCGGGGCGGCTTCACAAAGCCGCTCGCCCTTTGTATAGGCTTGCCGGTCAACGCGACGTGTCAACGTGACCTGTTCCCCGGTAGCTCAGTGGTAGAGCAGTTGACTGTTAATCAATTGGTCGCTGGTTCGAATCCGGCCCGGGGAGCCATCCTCTTCTTTTTCTCGTTCGCAGGCGGCTGCGCCGCGCTCACTCCGCTTCGCGGGCTGCTCTTCGCATATTCAAGTTTTCTCGCTCCAGACGGCTGCGCCGTGTCACTCCGCTTCGCGGGCTGCTCTTCGCTCGCTTGGTGGCGTGGAATTCCAGGGTGCGCCTGCGGCCCGGAACAGGCTTTTTCCGCCGGGTCCGATCGTGGAATGGCTTTGCGCCGGAAGGGCAAGGCAGAACAAATTTCCCGCATTTCGCGCGGCATGCCTTGCCGCCGCCGCTGATGGCCCATAGGTTGCGTCGAACGGGCACCCTTGCTGCCCGCGCCGAATGAAAATCAGCCTTCTCTGTCAGGACTTCCCAAATGTTCCGCACTTCCACTCTCGACGCCATCGGCAATACGCCGCTGATCAAATTGCGCCATGCCTCGGAAGCGACGGGCTGCACCATTCTGGGCAAGGCCGAGTTCGCCAATCCGGGCCAGTCGGTGAAGGACCGCGCGGCGCTCTTCATCATCGAGGATGCGATCCAGAACAAGCGGATCGAGAAGGGCGGCATCATCGTCGAGGGCACCGCCGGCAATACCGGCATCGGCCTTACCGTCGTCGCCAATGCACTGGGCTTCAAGACGGTGATCGTCATTCCGAAATCCCAGAGCCAGGAAAAGAAGGATGCGCTCCGGCTGATGGGCGCGGAGCTCGTCGAGGTTCCCGCCGTTCCCTACCGCAACCCCAACAACTATGTGAAGGTTTCGGGTCGTCTCGCCGAACAGATCGCGCGCGAAAGCGATCACGGCGCGATCTGGGCCAACCAGTTCGACAATGTCGCCAATCGCGACGGCCATATCCGCACCACGGCGAAGGAGATATGGGAGCAGACCGACGGCAAGGTCGACGGCTTCGTCTCCGCGGTCGGCACGGGCGGCACGCTTGCCGGCGTCAGCCTCGGCCTCAAGGGCTTCAACAAGGACATCAAGACGGCCATCGCCGATCCGATGGGCGCCACGCTGTACGAATACTACACGAATGGCGAGCACAAATCGGAAGGCGATTCGATCACCGAAGGCATCGGCCAGGGCCGGATCACCGCCAATCTCGAAGGCTTCACGCCGGATTTCGCCTATCAGGTGACCGATGCGGAGGCGGTGCCGATCGTCTTCGACCTGCTCGAACATGAGGGGCTCTGCATGGGTGGATCGACCGGCGTCAACATTGCCGGAGCGATGCGGCTGGCAAGGGAAATGGGGCCGGGCCACACGATCGTGACCGTACTCTGCGACCATGGCTCACGCTATCAGTCGAAACTTTTCAATCCGGATTTCCTGCGCTCCCGGGATCTGCCGGTGCCGGGCTGGCTCGAACGCAGGCCGCGCACCGACATCCCCTACGAAGACGTTCCGGCGGCAAGCTGACACAGCCATCGCATCATGACGACCCGCACCCGCAAGGCCTTTCTGGACGACGCCTATCTGACCGCCTGCGAGGGCAAGGTGGTGGCGGTCCATCCGCCCCATGGAGCGTCTCATGGAGAACGCGGCGGCATTGTTCTCGACTGCACCCATTTCTATGCGACGAGCGGCGGTCAGCCGGGCGATACGGGCTTTCTCGAACGCGCCGACGGCGCGCGCATCGCCATTGCCGCGACGGTGACAGGCGCCGACAAGAACGAGATCGTTCTGGTGCCGGCCGAGGGCGAGCCGCTGCCGGCGATCGGCGAGACCGTTACCGGCCATATCGACTGGGAGCGGCGCTACAAGCTGATGCGCATGCACACCGCCTGCCACCTGCTGTCGGTCGTCTGCCCCTATCCGATCACCTCGGCCAATGTCGGCGAGGAGGAGTCGCGGGTCGATTTCGACATACCGCAGGCCGGTGTCGACAAGGCGGATATCACGCAAAGGATGATGGCGCTGGTCGATGAAAACCATCCGATTTTCAGCCAGTGGATCACCGAGGCGGAGCTTGACGCCAATCCCGATATCGTGCGCTCGAAGAATGTCCGCCCGCCGCGCGGGCTCGGCGATATCCGCCTCGTTTGCATCGGCGAGAATTCATCGGTCGACAGCCAGCCCTGCGGCGGCACCCATGTGAGCGAGACGCAGGAAGTGGGCGAAATCCATGTGGCTAAGATCGAGAAGAAGGGCAAGGAGAACCGCCGCTTCCGCCTGCGCTTCGGCCCCATGCCACAGCAATAGCCGCCAGCATCCGCGAATACGGGAGTGCCAGTATGAAGCTTGAAGGTTCCTGCCATTGCCGGGCGGTGCGGTTTTCCGTCGACAGCAACACGCCCTTTCCCTATCAGCGCTGCTACTGCTCGATCTGCCGCAAGACCAATGGCGGCGGCGGCTATGCGATCAACATCATGGGCTGGGCGGACAGTCTCGAAGTCGAAGGCGCCGAACACGTCACCGTCTATCGCGCGGTGATGGAAAACGGCGTCAGCGCGCTCGAACGCCGGTTCTGCGCCCGATGCGGCTCCGGGCTCTGGGTCTATCACGCCAAATGGCCCGATCTCATCCATCCCTTCGCCTCTGCGATCGACACGCCGCTGCCGGTGCCGCCGGAAGTGGTGCACATCATGACGGAATTCAAGGCGTCCTGGGTCGAGCCCGACAAGGGGTCGCGGCACAGCCATTTCGATCGCTATCCTGACAAATCGATCGAAGTCTGGCACGAAGCGATGGCGGACAAGGAGAGCGGATAGGATCATGGCCGAACGCAGCGATTTCTTCATCGAACCGGAAGCCCTGGCCGAAAGGCTCGGCACTGCCGGGCTCAGGCTCGTCGACGGATCCTGGTATCTGGCGGCCATGGGGCGCGACGCGGCGGCCGAGTTTGCCGCCGCCAGGATTGCCGGCGCCGTTCCCTTCGACGTCGATGCCGTCGCCGACACGTCGAGCGATCTGCCACATATGCTGCCTTCGCCGCAAGCCTTCGGCGCGGCGATGGGTGCGCTCGGGATCGGCGAGAACGATGCAATCGTCGTCTATGACGGGCCGGGGCTTTTTTCGGCCGCCCGCGTCGCCTGGACCTTCCGGGTGATGGGCGCGTCGAACGTCCGCATTCTCGAAGGCGGGTTCGACGGCTGGAAGGCGGCGGGCTACCCGGTCGAGGAAGGCGCGCCGAGACCGCCCTCGCCCGCTACCTTTGCGGCGAAGCTGGCGGTCGACCGGGTGCGCGATTTCGACCAGATGCTGGCCAATATCCGCCGCGGCGAATCCCTGGTGCTCGATGCGAGGCCCTTTGCGCGCTTTTCCGGCGAAGCCGCCGAGCCGCGCGCCGGCCTGGCCAGCGGCCATGTTCCCGGCAGCCGATCCCTGCCGGCAGGCGACCTCGTCAAGGACGGCCGGCTGCTCGATGCCGATGCGCTGCGGGAAAAACTGCATGCGGTCGCCGCCCACAAGGCGAAGCACCTGACCACCAGTTGCGGCTCGGGCGTGACCGCGGCCATTCTCTCGCTGGCGCTCGATCTGTGCGGCTATGAAAACCATGCGCTCTATGACGGCTCCTGGGCGGAATGGGGCGCACGCAAGGACGCGCCGATTGCCCGCTGGGCGTGAAAGGCTCCGATGTCAACCACCGACCGATAGTAAAGGGTATGGCCAAGAAAACTCCGCGGGTGCTGACCGCCCGTGTCACCCATCTGGAAATGAACGCCCGGCCGCACCGCTCGCTGCCGGTGCCGTCGCGACCGCGCTCGGCGCTGCTGCATGCCGAGAACATGGCGGTGCATTTCTACCGCTATCTCTATGAACAGGTTGGCCGCGAGCATCACTGGTATCTGCGCCGGGTGATGAGCGACGACGACCTGGAAGCCATTCTCGATGCGGAAACGACGGCGCTCGCCGTGCTCTATGCCGATGGCTGCCCGTCGGGGTTTTATGAACTCGACATGTCCAGCCTGCCGGAGGCGGTCGAACTCGCCTATTTCGGCATCATGCCGGACTATCAGGGGCTCGGGCTCGGCAAGTGGTTTCTCAACGCGGCGATCCAGCATGCCTGGGACCTCAACCCGCGCAAGGTCACCGTTCATACCAATTCGCTCGACCATCCCGCCGCGCTCGGCCTCTACCAGAAGATGGGGTTTTCCCCCGTCGCGGTGAGCGAGGAAACCGTTACCGAATGGGATGCCTGATCGGCACAGAAGGAAGATGCGCAGGAATCGGGTGGCGCGGGCCACCCGCCTCAGACAATGCTCTCCCGAACGAACCCGGTCCGAAGGGAGATCAGCATGACCATCAAATTCGTCGCCATCGATACGCCAACCGTCCGCCGGTTGCAGACCGGTAGCACCGACGCCTATGGCAACACGCCGGTACGCCGGCTGTCGGACGGCAAGGGCGTACCCTGCCGCCATTGCCTGAAACCGGTCAGGGCGGGCGAGGCCTATCTGACACTGTCCTACAGCCCGTTCAGCGAGGCCCAGCCCTATGCCGAGACCGGGCCGATCTTTCTCCATGCCGATCCCTGCGAGCGGGCGGAGGAAGACGCCGCCATGCCCGCCATGTTCCACGCCAGCAACCACGCCTATATCCTGCGCGGCTATGATGGCCGGGACTGGATCACCTACGATGTGGCGGAAGTGGTCGCGCCGGACATGCTGGAAGAAAGGGCGGCCGCCATGCTCGGGCGCGCCGACGTCGCCTATCTGCACATGCGTTCGTCGCGCTTCAACTGCTATCAGTGCCGCATCGAGCGCGGCAGTTCATAAAAAGCCCGCAGCGGGGAAACCGCTGCGGGTCCTGTCTGCGTGATGGCTGCACCGCCCGGCGGGAGGATCCGTCGATGTCAGGCGATCCGAATCAGGCAGCCCTGGAAGGCATGTCGAGAGCAGCCAGCGGGGCGACCATCTTCTTCTTCAGCGACTGGGCAACCGCATCGTTGGTGATCATGCCGCGATGAACGTTGAGACCGTTCTGCAGGTGCTTGGAGGCACGGATCGCATCGAGCCCCTTGTCGGCCAGCATAAGGCCGTATTGCAGGGTGGCGTTGTTGAGCGCGTAGGACGAGGTCATCGGCACGGCGCCCGGCATGTTGGCGACGCAATAATGGATGACGCCGTCGATCTCATAGGTCGGGTTCGCGTGGGTAGTTGCCTTGGAGGTCTCGAAGCAGCCTCCCTGGTCGATGGCGACATCGACGAGCACGGAGCCCTTGCGCATGTTCTTCAGCATCTTGCGGGTGACGAGCTTGGGCGCGGCAGCGCCGGGGATCAGGACCGCACCGATCACCACATCGGCCTGGTTGACGCATTCCTCGATCGCCTCGGCGGTGGAATAGCGGGTGACCACGCGGCCGCCGAACAGGTCGTCGAGCTCGCGCAGACGGTTGAGCGAGCGGTCGAGCATGGTGACATGGGCGCCGAGGCCGACGGCCATCTTGGCCGCATGGGTGCCGACGACGCCGCCGCCGATGACGACGACATTGGCGGGCGCGACGCCCGGCACGCCGCCCATCAGCTTGCCCATGCCGCCATTGGGACGCTGCAGCGAGGTGGCGGCAGCCTGGATCGACAGCCGGCCGGCGACTTCCGACATCGGGGCGAGCAGCGGCAGGGTGCCGCGGTCGTCGGTGACGGTTTCATAGGCAACGGCGGTGCAGCCCGACTTGAGGAGGCCCTTGGTCTGCTGCGGATCGGGCGCGAGGTGCAGATAGGTATACAGGATCTGGCCCTGGCGAAGCTGGGCGTATTCGACCGGCTGGGGCTCCTTGACCTTCACGATCATGTCGCATTTGGCGAACAGTTCGGCAGCGGTCTTGACGATCGTGGCGCCCGCCGCCTTGTATTCGGCATCGCTGGCATTGATGCCGGCGCCGGCATTGGTCTCGACGGAAACCTTGTGGCCGCGCAGGACGTATTCGCGGACCGAGCCCGGCGTCAGGCCGACGCGGAATTCGTTGTTCTTGATTTCCTTTGGCACACCGACATGCATGAGACCTGCTCCCTGTAAAATTGGCCCGGGTAAAGTTGGCCTGGAACGCTGGCCCGGCCGACGGCACGGGCGGCGCGAAGCCGGCCGATTTCGAATGGCCGGAACCTGCCTCAAATCGCTGTGCATTTCCTTGCGAAGATACCCGTGGAACGGTATCATTTTCGAATTATCTTCGGAAACTGATCAGAGATTTCGCAGGAAATGTCAAAATTTACACTCGATAAAATTGATCGTTCGATCCTTAGCGCGCTGCAGGAGAATGCCCGCATCTCCAATGTGGACCTGGCGCAGCGGATCGGCCTGTCGCAATCGGCCTGCCTCAGGCGGGTGCAGATCCTGGAGAGCGAGGGGGTGATCGAGAGCTATCAGGCGGTCATCTCCAACCGCGCGCTCGGCCAGACCATCACCGCGATCATCCAGATCACCCTGCAGGGACAGTCGGAAGAACAATTGCGCAAGTTCGAATCGGCCGTCGAGCGCTGCCCCTATATCGTTGCCTGCTTTCTGATGTCGGGGCAGAGCGACTACGTCATCCGCGTCAATGCCCGCGACATGGACCACTTCGAGCAGATCCACAAACACTGGCTTTCGACGCTGCCCGGCGTTTCGCGCATGCTTTCGAGCTTTGCCATGCGCGTGGTGGTCAACCGAGCCAATGTGGACGCGCAGCGGATCTGATCTTCCGCTCCTTCCCCTTGCCTGGCACCTTTTCCGCGGGCATGGTCGGGCTTTGCGGCGACGGGCGGGCAGGAAAATGAAGAAAGCGCTCAGGGTCATCGGCGTGCTGCTTGCGGGCCTCGCCCTATTGTTTCTCGTCGGGCCGAGACCGGATCGCAGCGAGCGCGTCAGCTTCGATCCGGCGGCGATCGGCGATGATCCGGATGCCTATCTGGCACGGTCGGAAGCGGCCTGGCCGGACATACGCGACGGGCTGCAAAAGGAAATCCTCTGGGCCGACCCGATCTCGAAATCGAAAACCCCGATCGCCCTCGTCTATGTTCACGGCTTTTCGGCGAGCCGGGTCGAGACCGCGCCGGTTTCCGAGAATGCCGCAAGAGCGCTGGGCGCCAATCTGTTCGTCACCCGGCTGGCCGGCCATGGCCGCACGGGCGAAGCGATGGCGAGCGCGAAACTCACCGACTGGTTCGACGACATGGCGGAGGCGATCGAAATCGGCGAGACGATCGGCGAGCGCGTCATCCTCGTCGCAGCCTCGACCGGCGGCACGCTTTCGGTCTGGGCGGCGCATCGGCCCGACCTTGCCGGCAGGATTGACGGCATGGTCCTGATCTCGCCCAATTTCGCCATCCACGGCGCGCCGACCTGGCTGCTCAACCTGCCCTGGGCGGAAAGCCTGTTGCCCATGGCGCTGGGACAGGAGCGGTCCTTCGAACCGCGCAACGAGCAGCACGCCCATGGCTGGACCCACCGCTATCCGAGCCGGGCGGTGTTTCCCATGGCGGCCTTGCTGAAGATCGTCGAGGGGATCGACCCGGCCGGCATCCCCATCCCTGCCCTGTTCGTCTATTCGCCCGAAGACAGCGTCGTCGATGCGCGGCGCACCGCCGATATCGCGGCGCGCTGGGGCGGAGCGCATGAAATTTTGCAAATCACCGATTCCACCGATCCCAACAATCATGTTATCGCTGGCGACGCGCTGAGCCCGAACACCACCGACCGGGTGAGCGAAGCGATTGTGGAATGGGCCATGAAACTGGCCGTGAAATAGGCCATGAAACAGGCTGGGCGCCTTTGATGCGGGAGGGATTTCGACCATGACGGACGGCAGCACAGCGACGGAGCCTGCATGCTCCGCCTGATGATCCTGCGTCACCTGAAGACCGGATGGGCGCTGCCCGGTCAGCGCGATTTCGACCGCCGGCTGGAAGCGCGCGGGATCGAGGATGCGGCCATCGTCTCGCGGTGGATCGGCGATCTCGGCCTGGCGCCCGACCACGTCTACTGTTCCGACGCCGAACGCACCCGCGACACGCTGAGGCGGATCGAACGGGCATTTTCCAGGCCGCCCGCCGTGACGTTTCACAACGCGCTTTATTCCGGCACCTCGGACGACTATCTCGAAGCGATCGAACGGCACCCGCAGGCCGAGAGCCTGATGATCGTCGGCCACAACCCGTCCTGCGCGGCGCTGGCCAACCAGTTGATCGACCGCAATGCGATTGCCAGGGGCAGCGGCGGACAGGCCGACCCGTCGATGAACGCGATCTCCTACAAATATCCGACCGGCGCATTGGCGGTGATCGATTTCGACATCGCCGACTGGTCGAAGGTCAGGCCCGGCAGCGGCAGGCTGGTGAAGTTCCTGATGCCGAAGGAATTTCCAGTTCGGTGACAGTTTACTTATCTCCATTCCGTGACTTCGGCGCTGGGAGATAAGTAAACTGTCACCGAATTGCGGTCCCTTTCAAACCGCCGCACTTCTTCCCATATGTTGGGCTCGACGAAAACCACGGGCGGGAATGCGACTTGGCCGGGATAACCACCCTTAGCGATGAAGCCTGGATCGCGCTGGACAATCTGCAGGACAGCGCGGCCAAGCTGTTTTCACCGACGCTGCGGCTCGGCGTCACCGGCCTGTCGAGGGCGGGCAAGACGGTATTCATCACCGCGCTCGTCCACAATCTCACCCGGGGCGGCCGGCTGCCGCTGTTCGAGGCCTGGTCGAGCGGGCGGATCGCCGCCGCCGGGCTTCAGCCGCAACCGTCCATGGACCTGCCGCGCTTTGCCTATGAGCAGCATATCCGGACGCTGGTCGAGGAGCGCGGCTGGCCGGAATCGACCCGGGCGATTTCCGAATTGCGGCTGACGATCCGCTATGAAAGCGCGTCCGCCTGGAGCCGGCGGTTCGGCGCGGGAACGCTCAATGTCGATATCGTCGACTATCCCGGCGAATGGCTGCTCGATCTGCCGCTGCTCGCCATGGGCTATGGCGAATGGAGCCGCCAGGCCTTCGACATGGCGCAGCTCAAGAATCGCGCCGCGCTGTCGGCGGACTGGCGCCAGCTTGCCGCCGCGACGGACGGTTCGGCGCCGGCCGACGAGACACGGGCGATCGCCCTTGCCGGGGCGTTTACCGCCTATCTCAAGGCCTGCCGCGAGGACGAGCACGCGCTTTCGACGCTGCCGCCCGGCCGTTTCCTGATGCCGGGGGACCTGAGGGATTCCCCTGCCCTGACCTTCTCGCCGCTGCCGCCGGGCGACAAGGGCGGCGGGCAGGATTCGCTCTACGCGCTGATGGCGCGGCGTTTCGAAGCCTACAAGGATGTGGTGGTGCGGCCGTTCTTTCGCGAGCATTTCGCCCGGCTCGACCGGCAGATCGTGCTGGTCGACCCGCTGGCGGCGATCAATGCCGGGCCGGAGGCGCTCGCCGATCTCGAAACCGCGCTTGCCGATATTCTCAAATGCTTCCGCACCGGATCGTCGAACTGGCTTTCCGCGCTCGTCGTGCGGCGGATCGACCGGATTTTGTTCGCCGCCACCAAGGCCGATCACCTGCACCACGTCAATCACGGCCGGCTGGAAGCGCTGATGCGGGCGCTGGTGGAGCGGGCCATTGAACGGGCCGAATATTCCGGCGCGAAGGTGGACGTGGCAGCACTTGCCGCCGTGCGCGCGACGCGGGAGGCGTTCGTCGAGGACGGCGGCGACCGCTTCGAGGTCATCACCGGCACGCCGATCGCGGGCGAAACCATCGATGGCCGGAAATTCGACGGCAAAACCGAGACCGCGATCTTTCCGGGCGACCTGCCGGACGATCCGAAAGCGCTTTTTGGCGCCGGCAAGGCCGGCCAGCTCGATCTCAGATTCGTGCGCTTCCGGCCGCCGCAGCTCGAGCGCACGGCGGAGGGCCTGACCCTTTCGCTGCCGCATATCCGGCTCGACCGGGCGCTCCAGTTCCTCATCGGCGACCAATTGGCGTAAGGCAGAAGGATGACCGCAGAAACCGCTCCGCAACGCAAGCCCCGTGCCTTTGCCGTCACCGGCACGAAGGCAGCGGCGAAGAAACCGCAAGCCCACAAGGACGAAACACGACCGCCGCGCAAGCCCCGCGCGGTCGATGCCGATGGCCGCAAAACCATCCTCACCCCGCTGCCGGACGAGGCGGTCGATCCGGCTTATGCGGCACTGGCCGAAGCCGAGGCGGCGAACGGGGACATCCAGGCGCTTGAGGCATTCGAGCCAGCGCAAGCGACCGCGCGTCCGAAACGGCGCTTCGGCTGGGGCAGACTGGCACTGTCGGCGCTGTCGCTGATCCTCGGTCTCGCCGCGACGCTGATGATCGATGCCTTCATCCGCGACCTGTTCAGCCGCAATGACTGGCTCGGCTATGCGGGACTGGCGCTTGCCGGCCTGCTGGTGCTCGGTGTTGTCGGCGTCCTCGCCCGGGAATTGTCGGGTCTCTGGCGCCTGTCGACGATCGACCATCTGCGCCAATCGGCCGAACGGGCGCGCATGGACAACGATCTCGGCAGGGCGCGGACCGTCAGCCGCGAGGTCGGCGCGCTGTTTGCCGGCCGGCCGGAAACCGCGCGCGGCCGGGCGTTGCTCGCGGAGCATGGCGACGACATCATGGACGGCAAGGATGCCATCGAGCTGGTCGAACGCGACCTGCTCCTGCCGCTCGACCGCGCGGCGCGCGCCATGGTGGCGGGATCGGCGAAGCGGGTATCGGTGGTCACCGCGGTCAGCCCGCGGGCGCTGGTCGATCTCGGTTTCGTCTTGTTCGAGAACATCCGCCTCATCCGCCGCATCGGCGAACATTATGGCGGCAAGCCGGGACTGCTCGGCTCGCTCCGGCTCATCCGCCATGTGGTGTTTCACCTGGGTGCCACGGGCGCGATCGCGGCAGGCGACGGCCTGATCCAGCAACTGATCGGCCACGGGCTCGCCGCGCGGCTTTCGGCCCGGCTCGGGGAAGGCGTGGTCAACGGGCTGTTGACGGCGCGAGTCGGCATCGCGGCGATGGATGTCTGCCGGCCGGTACCGTTTTCCGACGGCAGGCGGCCGAGAATCGCCGATTTCATCGGCGAGCTGACCCGCTTGCAGGGCGAAGCGGAAGCAAAATAGCGGGCCCTGCCGTCGCGCATCCACCGTTTGCCATGCGGGCAACGGAGCGGTACACTCGTCAGCGGCGAGGATACTGCCCCGTTCATCCGGCATTCATGCCCTGAAATGTTATGTGAACGCCTGTGAAGAGGAATTGGTTAACCATTTTCGGTAAGATTCCGGTTCGACGCGATATTGCCGAATCCCCGACTGGCCCTGAGACTGGCCCTGAGCGAAAGTCCGCCCGATGCTGCGCTTCCTGATTGGAACCCTGTTCTTGACCTGCCTTGTCGCCGCGATGCCGGCCTTTGCCAGCGAGAGCGAGTTTTTCTCCTCCATCGAGGGCAAATGGGCCGGCCCCGGCGAGATCGTTGCCGGCAAGTACAAGGGCACCAAGTTCACCTGTGTCTTCGACGGCGTCGATCCGGGCGCCAAGCCCGGCATGAAGATCGACGGCTATTGCCGCGTCGGCGTGTTTTCCCAGCCGATGAACGCGCTGATCGAAAAGGCCGGCGGCAGCTATAGCGGCCGCTTCCTCGACGGCGAGGCGGGCGAAGGCATGGACATTATCGGCGGGCGCTATACCCGCAACAAGCTGGTGGTGGACATCAAGCGCAAGGATCTGCGCGGCGTGCTGGTTGCGAGCAAGGACAACCAGAACCACATCCAGATGACGATTTCCGTGCGGGTCGACGGCCGGCTGATCCCGGTCATCGGCATGCGGCTCGACCGGGTCAGCGCGCTCGGCCAGCCGAAGGTCGCCAAACGCGGCTGAACCCTTCACTGTCCACCCGGTTTGACGCCGGCCCAGTCGGGACCCGCTTCCTTGCCGATGCCGTCATCGCTTTCGAGCCGGGACAGCCAATCGGCAACCGTGCGGCCGGCGATTTCAAGCGCCGGATCGATATCGGCGAGCGGCCGCAGCACGAATACGCGGTCGAGCATGCGCGGATGGGGTATGGCAAGGCGCTCATGCGCGACCGCCTCGCCCTGATAGACCAGAATGTCGAGATCGATGGTGCGCGGCCCCCAGCGGCGCGTCTTGCGCCGTTTCAGTTCCTTCTCGATCGCCTTGAGACGGTCGAGCAGATCGAGCGGCGGCAGGCAGGTTTCGATGCGCAGACAGGCATTGAGAAAGTCCGGCTGATCGGTGTCGCCCCAGGGCGCGGTGCGATAGAGCGGCGAGACGGCGGCGACCCGCGCCGTGTCGAGGGCATCGATCGCGGCAACCGCCGCCGCCATATTGGCCCGCACATCGCCGACATTGCCGCCCAAGCCGATCCAAGCCCTGTGCCAGCCGCCGCCGTCGCCATTGGGGCCAGCGTTGGGGCCCTTACTGGGACCCTCACTGGGGCCCTCACTGGGGATAGACAACCGTTACCTCGATGTTGTCGAGCACGCCCTCAACCGGCGCATTGGGCTTGCGGATGGTGATCTCGGCGCGCCGGATGGTCTTGAAGCGCTTGCACAGCGTCCTGGCGACCTGCAATGCCAGCGCCTCGATCAGATAGCGCCGCTGCCCCATGACGACTTTCTCGATCGCCTTGAAGGCCTTGCCGTAATCGACGGTGCCGGTGAGATCGTCCTTTTCCACCGCCTCGCCGCCCTCCACGGTCAGCACCGCATCGACGAAGAAGCGCTGGCCCAGCACCTCCTCTTCGCTGTAGACGCCGTGGCGGGCGAAGAAGGCGCAGTTTCTGAGCGTTATCGTGTATTGCGTCATGCCGCTTTCCGGTTACCTATCGGGCAGGGTTTTGCCCCGGGCTTCGAGAACAGCGTCGGCGATTGCCAGGGCGTCCCGGTTTTTTGGCACATCATGGACGCGAAAGACAGCACTGCCTTGCATGCGGGCGACAACGCTTGTCGCCGCCGTGCCGACATCGCGGGACGCAGCGCGGCGGCCGGTGACATGGCCGATGAAGCGCTTGCGCGAAGTCCCGGTCAGGATGTGGCAGCCGAGGGCGAAGAGTTCCCGTGTGCGGGCCAGGATGGCGATGTTTTCCGCCGGGTCCTTGGCAAAGCCGTAGCCCGGATCGAGTACGATCTGCTGGCGCGCGATGCCTGCCCGGCCGGCGACCTCCAGGCTTGCGGAAAGATAGGCGATCTGGTCGGCGATCACATCGCCGGCCTTCTCGCGGCCCCTGCCCGTATGCATCAGCACACAGCCGGCCCCGCTGCGCGCTGCCACGCCGGCCAGTTCCGGGTCGCGCTGGAAGCCCCAGATGTCGTTGACGATATGGGCACCGGCAGCGATCGCCGCCCGGGCCGTTTCGGCCCGCCAGGTATCGACCGACAGGATCATGCCGGTGTCGCGCAGCGCCTCGAAAACCGGCAGGATGCGCGCCTGCTCCTCGCTTGCCGGGATTTCCTCGAAGCCGGGGCGGGAGGATTCGCCGCCGATATCGATGATCGCGGCGCCGGCGCGATGCAGGCGTTTTGCCTGGCGGATCGCCGCTTCGGTGTCGAGATACCTGCCGCCGTCTGAAAACGAATCGGGCGTCACGTTCAACACGCCCATGATGACGGCACGGGGCCCGAGCGTCACCGAGCGGCCATGGGCCAGCTCCCACTCGAAATGCCGGAACGGATCGAAGGCCATGGTTCCCCCGTGTTTCGGCCTGCCGGCCAGCCTTTTCCCTGACCGCTGATGGCGGCGTGCTTTAGTACGCAAGACAGGGCGGAAAGAAAAGCCGGTCGATGCCGTTGGCGATCCAACCGGGTTTCGTGCGCCGCCCGCCCCGTCCGGTCTGTGTCAACGGCCACAGCGCGGCCTTCCCCTCGCATTGTGTAACGGGATCGCTAAAACTGTCAGTTGATCCGCCTGCGCGGTTGTGCGAGGTGCCCCGCATGGCTACCCTGAGCGGTATCCGGAGAGGCTTCCTCTCCGAGGAGCGCAGAAAAAACGATTGGAATTCAACGCCTTATGACGCAACCCGAAAAACGGGAAACGGCGGCAATGACCGTGAAGTTCTGGGGCACGCGCGGTACCCGCATGGTCACCGGCAACGCGTTTCGCCGATATGGACGCAAAACGATCTGCTGCGCGGTGCGCTGCGGCGATCGCATTGTCGTTCTCGATGCGGGTTCCGGCATCGTGCCGCTGGGAAGCGAGTTGCAGAAGAGCGAGACCCGCTCGCTCGACCTGTTCCTGACCCACGCCCATTACGACCACGTCGAAGGCATTCCGTTTTTCCAGCCCTTTTATGAAAAGAGCTTCCGGATTCGCATCTGGGCGGGCCCGCTGAAGGGTATCGAAACCACCCGCGACATCGTCGACGGGCTGATGAAAGAGCCCTATTTTCCGATCCGGCAGGAGAAATTCCGGGCGCATATCCGCTATCGCGATCTCGGCGACGAGGCGGTGGTGGAGCTCGGCGACGGCATCGTGGTCAGGACGATCAAGCTGCATCATCCCGGCGGCGCGCTCGGCTACCGCATCGACTTCGAGGGCCGAAGCTTCGCGCTGATCACCGATACCACCCATGCACCGGGCCAGCGTGACACCGCGCTGTTGAAGTTTCTCAACGGTGTCGATGCCTTTGCCTATGATTGCAGCTATCGCGACAGCGAATTTGCGCAATTCGCCAGTTTCGGCCATTCAACCTGGGAGGAAGCGCTGAGGCTGAAACAGGCCTGCGGCGCCGACAGCGTTTATGGCCTGCACCACATGCCCGATCGAAGCGACAAGGCGCTCGATGCGATCGCCGACTGGCTTGCCGCCGAGGACGGCGGCGCGTTCATTGCCAGGGACGGAATGGAAATCGCGCTGGACTGCGGCCGGCGGTAAGTCCACCGGCCGTGCCTCGGACAGGCGCCGCTACGGGCGATAATTGCCCGGGTCAGGGTCGGTAGGTTCCTTGTCGTGTTGCGGCTCCCGATCCGGTTTTCCACCATCATGCGGGAACGGATTGCCCTGCTGGCGTGCTGCCCGGGCCTGGCAGGTCCGGATCGGCGCGCGATAGCGCCAGGAATAATGGCTTTGCGCGCTGGTCAGCGGGAAAAGCTGATTTTCCTGCGCACGACTGCCCGATCTGAGGAAAGGCAGCTTCTGGACGTTGCCGTTCTGCACCAGGATCGTGTCGCAGGGCTGATCGATGGTCTGGCAGATCGCGGCGGAACAGACTTCCACCGCACCGCGGAACAGCACGACGCTGGTAATACCCGCAGCCACGAAGACGTCGAAAAACGTGCCGCGCACGCCGATGGTGGAGACCGGCGTCTCGATGTGGAAGGTGCCTTTGGCCGAATTGCCGGTAATGAAGCGGAAGGCGCCCTTGGCGACACGGATTGTGGCATGGTTGAACCGGTTGCCCGAGACGACGAAATCATCGAGCGAAATGATCGAGTTCTCGCCCACCAGAACGCGGGAATTGTCGTTCAGCAGGAGTTCGCCAT
Organism: Nitratireductor sp.; assembly: GCA_020441665.1. GTDB lineage: Bacteria > Pseudomonadota > Alphaproteobacteria > Rhizobiales > Rhizobiaceae > Salaquimonas. The sequence goes on along the minus strand of JAGRLT010000092.1, from coordinate 40,449 downwards.
GGGAATTCGCCCCAGCGCTGACCTGCTCGCTGGCAAAGACCGGATCGCGGGCGGCAAGCCGGCGATTGTCGAGCGAGGCATTGACGATGTTGCGGATGCGAAGCGACTTGCCGACTTCCTCGGCTGCGCTGGCGGTATTTGGCGAAACACCCAGCACGATGGTGACGAGCGCGGCGGCGGCGGCAATGCGGGACCGCCTGGCCGGCCTGCGGTTGCCTGCCTCTCGGGCAGACATGAGATGAATGGACATTGCTCGGGCGGACATGGTCGAAACTCCGTAGACGCTTTCGAGCCCGCCTGTCGGGGGCGGGTGATCGTTCTTCTTGCGCCCCTTTCCTCATACTCACGCTATCGGTAAACAGAAGCAGCGTAAAGAAGCTGTGACAAATGTCACACTCCATGCCCAATCCGTTCAACCTCCAGCCGCCCGGATGCCCGCCCGGCCCCCGATGAGATCGCAGTTCAAACCGGTTCGCCCATGGTAACGAAGCTTTTCCGCAAGAAGACGCCCTATGTGCTGGCGATATCGGCCTGCGTGCTGGCGGCTTCGCTTGCCTTCTCCATTCTGCGTCCGGAAATATTGCAGCCGGTCCGAAACCTGGTCTTCGACTTCTATCAGCAACTCAAGCCGCGGCAGACCGCGGACAGTGCCGTCGTGGTGGTCGATATCGATGAAGCGGCGATCGGCCGCTTCGGGCAATGGCCGTGGCCACGCGACCAAATGGCCGAACTGAATGACCGGCTGGCGGCGGCCGGGGCGCTTTCAATCGCCTATGACATGGTCTTTTCGGAGCCCGACCGCACCTCGCCGGCGCTGATCGCCGAGCGCCTGCCCGGCTCGATGGCGAACCGGCAGGGCATGGTCGAAATGCTCGAAAAGCTGCCGGACAACGACGCCGTTCTGGCGGCTTCCTTCGCCGCGTCGCCGGTGGTGCTCGCTTTCTTCGACGGGCGCGGCAGCAATGACCGCCATGCGCGAAAGATTGCCGGCATAAGCTGGCTCGGCGAGGACCTGTCGCAGCTTCTCGAACCCCTGAGCGGCGCGATCGAAAGCCTGTCGGAACTGGTCGAGGCCGCCAGCGGCCATGGCCATATCAGCCTCGGGACGGCACAGACCGACGATGTGGTGCGCCGGGTTCCGCTGTTTACGGCAGCCGGTACCGATGTCTATCCCTCCCTGGCGCTCGAGGCGCTGCGCCTTGCGGTGCAGAGCGCGACGGGCGCACCCGCTTCCTTCCTGATCTCCACCACCTTCGCCGGGCGCGAGGGCGGTAGCATCGAGGGGGCGAGCGGCAATGAGGTCGCGATCACCGAAGCCAGGCTCGGCGCCTTCGTCATCCCGACGACCGAAGACGGCGCGCTCAATGTCCATTTCGCGCCGAACCGGTTTACCACCTATCTGCCGGCTGGCGATGTCCTCACGCGCCCGCTTGAGGAACTGGCGGGCGTCATCGAAGGAAAGATCGTCCTGGTCGGCGTCTCCGCCGCGGGTCTGCGCGATATCCGCACCACGGTGCTGCGCGAAGCGGTGCCGGGCGTCGCCATCCACGCCCAGATCATCGACCAGATCATGCAGGGCCGGTTCCTGAGCCGGCCGGACTGGGCGCCCGGCGCCGAAACCGCCCTTGCCGCGCTCCTGTCGATCACGATCATCGCCGTGCTGCCGTTCATCGGCGCGCTCACCTCGGCGCTCTTCGGCCTGGTCTGTGCCGGCCTCATCCTGGCCGCGAGCTGGACCGCCTTTTCGCGCTACGGATTGCTGATCGATCCGCTGTTTCCCCTGCTGCTGGCGATCGTCACCTATATCCTGACCACGGTGCTGCTCTATGCCTTCGCCGAGCGCGAGCGGCGCTTCGTGCGCACCGCCTTCCAGCACTATCTGGCACCCGATCTGCTGACGCGGCTGACGGAAAATCCCGACGCGCTGCGGCTCGGCGGCGAGATCCGCGACATGACGCTGATGTTCATGGACATGCGCGATTTCACACCGATCTCCGAGAAACTGACGCCGGAGGAACTGGTGGCCTTTCTCAACCGCCTGCTGTCGCCGCTTTCCGGCATCATTCAGGCCCATGAGGGGGCGATCGACAAATATATCGGCGATTCGATCATGGCGTTCTGGAACGCGCCGCTCGATGTGGCCGACCATCCGCGCAAGGCCTGTCTGGCGGCGCTCGAAATGCTGGCCCGGGTCGAGGAACTCAACGGGCGGGATGCGTTCGGCTTTGCCGGACGCGGCCTGCCGCCGGTCAGGATCGGCATCGGCATCAATACCGGCCAGGGCTGCGTCGGCAATATGGGGTCTGCTTCCCGCTTCGACTATTCGGTGGTGGGGGATGCGGTCAACCTTGCCGCACGGCTTGAAAGCGCGTCGAAGGACGCCGAATGGCCCATCCTGGTCTCGGCCGATACGGCGCGGCAATGCCCGGATCTGGCGCTGCTGCCCGCCGGCAGACTGGCGCTCAAGGGCAAGTCGGAACCCCAGGAGGTCTATGCCCTGATCGGCAGTGCCGATCTCGCCCGCACAAATGAGTTTGCAGCCTTGCAGGCAGCCTTTGCCGATCTTGCCGCCGCCAGGGGCGGCAAGCGGCGGGCGGCGCTCGGCCATTGCCTTTCCCTTGCGCCGACCGCCCTGCATGGTTTCATCGCAAGGCAGGCATGATCGCCCCGGTACGCGAGCCCTTGCCTGGCCCGAAAATTCTGCCGGGTTTCGGCGCCCCGCCGGTGAAACTTTCCCTGTCCCCCGCCCGTAACGGACATGGCATGCCGAAAGACGATAGAATGAAGGAAACCAGAAGCGGGAAATCGGCAGACCGGCCGGTAGTGGTCTGGTTTCGCGACGATCTGCGCATCGCCGATCATCCGGCGCTGCACCATGCGGCCGAACAGGGCGCGCCGATAATCGCGCTCTATGTCCATGACGAGAAGACCGAAGGCATCCGGGCGAAGGGCGCGGCGCAGAAATGGTTCCTGCATCATTGCCTTTCGGCGCTGGCGGCAAAGCTCGACGCCATCGGCGGCCGGCTCGACATCCTGACCGGCGCGAGCGAGGCGGTCTTGAAAAGGGTCGCCGGAGCGACGGGCGCAAGGGCGGTCTACTGGCTGCGGCGAACGGAGGCTGCCGAGCGCGAACTCGACAGGAAGCTCAAGACGGCCCTGCGCGCGGCCGGCATCGAGGCCGGGAGCTTCAACGGCAACCTCCTGCATGAGCCGGCAAGGCTGCTGACCCAAAGCGGTGGGCCCTACCGGGTCTATACGCCGTTCTGGCGGGCGTTCTGCAATACCGGCGGGCCGAGGCTGCCCCTGCCCGCGCCGAAAAGGCTTACTGCGGGCGAGGCGCTCAAGGATACGGTCGCGCTCGCCGATCTCGGCCTGCTGCCGGCCCGGCCCGACTGGGCGAGAGGCTGGGACGCGCTCTGGCCCGTCGGCGAAGACGGCGCGGCGCGGATGCTGAGCCGTTTTCTCGATGGCGGCCTGCAGGGCTATGCCGAGGGCCGCGACCTGCCGGCGAAAGACCATGTTTCCCGCCTGTCGCCCTATCTGCGGTTCGGGGCGATCTCGCCATATCAGGTCTGGCATGCGGCGCGGCACGCGCTGACTGCCGGCATGGCGGGCGAAGGCGATGCCGGCAAATTCCTGCAGGAGCTCGGCTGGCGCGAGTTTTGCCACCATCTGCTGTTTCACCATCCCGATCTTGCAAGCCGGAACTTCCAGGAAAAATTCGACCGCTTTGCCTGGCGCGACGATGCCGCCGCCGACCTCGAATGCTGGCGGAGGGGCCGGACCGGCTATCCGATCGTCGATGCCGGCATGCGCGAATTGTGGCGGACCGGCTATATGCACAACCGGGTGCGGATGATCGCAGCCTCCTTCCTGATCAAGCATTTGAGGATCGACTGGCGGGAGGGCGAAACATGGTTCTGGGACACGCTCGTCGATGGCGACCCGGCCAGCAATCCGGCAAGCTGGCAATGGGTTGCCGGTTCGGGCGCCGATGCGGCACCCTATTTCCGCATTTTCAATCCGATCCTGCAGGGCGAGAAATTCGATCCCCATGGCGCCTATATACGCCGCCACCTGCCGGAGCTGGCCGAACTGCCCGATCGCCACCTGCACAGGCCCTGGGAGGCGCCGAAAGAGGTTCTCGCCGGTGCAGGTGTCGCGCTTGGGCAGAACTACCCCCGGCCGATCGTCGATCACGCCAGGGCACGGGCGCGGGCGCTTGCCGCCTTCAAGGCCATCGGGGATGCTACGGGAACAGCCGACGGATGAAAAGGATCGCCGTTTTCGCCGCCGGCAGCGGGATGCGGGCGCTTGCGGTTTTTCAAACCCTGGGCTTAACATGCAGACGGACTGTGTGCGTTCATTCTGCGGCATTGCCGTCGCGGCTCAAGGACCTCGACCCGTGGCCCTGCAAGCGCCACAATTGGGCGCACAATTTTTGAAGCATGTGCCCGGCGGGCGGCGGGTTTCCAACCGAGGAACTGGAAAGCGCCTGCCGGGGCCGGAATGAATGAGAGGCGCGAGACATGATGGGAGACGGAACGACCATGCCGTCGCTTGCCGGCGGGAACGCAGGCGGCCAGCCACTGGGCGTAACACTCGACAACATTCGCCAGGTTACCGCGAGCCTGCCCTTTCACGCCTCGGCGATCCTCAAGGCCCTAACGCATATGGAGGTCGGCGCGCTGACCATGACGCTGCCCGACGGCAAGTCCTACCGCTTCGACAGCGGCAGGCCGGGACCCGATGCCGACATCACCCTGCACAACTGGAACCCGCCGCGCCGCGCCCTGCTCAACGGCTCGATCGGCATGGCCGAAAGCTATGTCGACCGGGAATGGGATTCGAGCGATGTAACCGCCTTTCTCGAACTGTTTTCGGTCAATTACGACCTCGGCAACGAACTGACCTCGCCCTCCTTCATCCAGTTGATCATCGAACGCTTCCGGCACTGGATGAACACCAATACCAAGCGGCAATCGCGCAAGAACATCGCCGCGCATTACGATCTCGGCAATGCGTTCTATGCGCTGTGGCTCGACAAGAGCATGACCTATTCCTCGGGCATCTACGAACAGGGCGTCAACTCGCTCGAGGCGGCCCAGGAGGCGAAGTACCGCTCGCTGGCCGAGCGCACCGGCATTTCGGATGGCGACACGGTGCTGGAAATCGGCTGCGGCTGGGGCGGATTCGCCGAGTTCGCGGCAAAGCATACCGGCGCCAGGATCACCGGGCTGACGATCAGCAAGGAGCAGTTCGATTTCGCCAGCGAGCGTATCTTCAGGGCCGGCCTCAGCGACCGGGTCGAGCTGAAGCTGCAGGACTATCGCGACGAAACGAAAGCCTATGACAAGATCGTTTCGATCGAGATGTTCGAGGCGGTGGGAGAAAAGTACTGGCCGGTCTATTTCGGCAAGGTGCGCGACTGCCTGAAAAGCGGCGGAAAGGCGGGGCTTCAGATCATTACCATCGCCGACAAGAGCTTCGACAAATACCGCTCCCGGCCGGACTTCATCCAGCGTTACGTCTTTCCGGGCGGCATGCTGCCCTCGCCCTCGATCCTTTCGCAGCTTGGCGCCGATCAGGAATTGAGGGAGGAGGCACCGCGCATCTTTCCCCAGGACTATGCCCGAACGCTCGCCGAATGGCGGGAGAATTTCCGGGACGCCTGGGAGAGGATACGCGATCTGGGGTTTGACGACCGGTTCAGGCGCGTATGGGAATTCTACCTGCATTATTGTGAAGCGGGCTTCCGGTCGGAGAACATCGATGTCAGACAGGTGTTCTTCGCCAAGCCATGATTCGATGCGGGGCCCGCCCCGTGGCTGACGGCAAGGTTCAACGAGACAGCCGGCGGCGCCGGGAAAGATGCCGGACGGGCTGTCCGGCAGGGAGAGACGGCAGAGGATGCGGCCATTGAAATTGCGGGCAAGCGGGCTCCTGGGCGTAAGGCGCGACGGCGCCAGGCTCTTCACGATCGGATCGATGGCCCTGGCACTTGCCGCCTGCAACTCGGTTAGCCCGCGCACCAATGTCAGCGTCGGCTACTACAATGTGACCGGCTCGAGCTTCAGCGAGCTCGACCGGCAGATCGCGCTGCACGGTCCCCATGTGCCGGGCGTCGGCAAGGCGATCGCCGCGACGAGCGTGCGCATGGTGCCCGACATCCAGTTCGGCCAGATCGGCGAGGTCTGCCGGGTCGTCAAGGCGCGGGTGCGCGTCCAGGCCAATGTCACCCTGCCGAAGCTCTCCTCACAGCAGAAGCTGACCGGTGAAATGCGCGGCGCGTTCAACAACATCGAGACCTATGCCAAGCTGCACGAGGCGGTGCATGTGAAGATTGCCGACACCTATGCCGAGGAGGCTGAAAAGCGCATTCGCGAGACCAGGCCGCAGGCCGATTGCAACACGCTCAGGTCCAAGATCGTTGCCACCTTCAACGCGCTGATGGCCGAACACGAGGCGGCGCAGCAGAAGTTCGACGAAGACGAGAAGAAGCGTTTCGAAAAACTCGCCAAGGAAGGCTCGCAGGTCAGGAAGAAAAAGGCCTGAGCGCGCGACTTGCTCGCATATTAAATTAATAAATGCCTGTAGCTTATTGTTATGCCTGCTTTTCGGGCACGTGGACGATCAGACCGTCAAGCGTGTCGGTTACCTTGATCTGGCATGACAGGCGGGACCCCTCCTTCGGCTCCCAGGCAAAATCCAGCATGTCGGCTTCCATGATGTCGGCTTCGCCGGTCTTCTCGCGCCAGGCGTCGTCGACATAGACATGGCAGGTGGCGCAGGCGCAGGCGCCGCCGCATTCGGCCTCGATGCCGGGCACCGAATTCTTGATGGCGTTTTCCATCACCGTCGTTCCGGCGGCCGCGTCCACGACATGGCTGTTTCCGTCATGGGTGATGTAGGTAATCTTGGGCATAAGGCTTTCCCTGGCAATGTTCCGGCTGACCGGCTCGGGCGGTGTCCCCGCCTCGGCCTGCTCGCATCCTGTTCGCATCCTGTTCGCACTGTCTATCGCAGCAAATGCCGGGCGCGTGACGGTCCAAAAGCGCCATTTTCAGCGCCTGAGCGCGGTGAAATGGACACGAAGCCGGCTATCGGCAGTGCCGGCTGCACATAATCGATGCTGGTGTGGAGTCAAGCGGCAAAGCGCTTCCAGCGCCCGGAAGGGCTTGGGCATGCCGGTCGCGGATGGGTCAGCGCAGCGTGGCGATGTAGTCGAGAACGCGGCCAAGCTCGGTTTCCACCGCGCCGTAGCCGTCATGGATCGCGGTCTCGACCTCGGCGGCGCGGTCGGCGAGCGCGAAGGCGCCGATGCTGCGGGCCGCCCCCTTGAGCGAATGGGCGGCGCGGATGCGGTTGGTCACATCGCAGGAATGCTGCATCATCTTGAGATAGATCTGCGACTGGGTGCAGAACATCGAGAGAACCTCCCCTTCCAGCGCCGCATCGCCCATGGTCTGGCTGGAAAGGTGGGCGAGGTCGACGGGGCGGCCCATACGGGTCTGCTGGCGGGCGGTGACCACTTGCTGCTTGAGTGCCATCGGCATCTGATCGCTCCTGCTTTCGGCCTCCCGGGGAAAGCCTAGCAGCAAGCGGTAAACAGATGATTGCGCCGCCCCGACGGCCAGGGGCAGCCAGGGGCCAGCCAGAGAGAGGACACGGGCCGGCCGGCCGCGGCAATCCGCGGCAAGACCCAAGGATGCGTTGCAAGGTGCTGGCTCAGGCGCCGGCAATCTTTCGTCCGGCCTCGGTCAGGCGGCAGACCAGCCAGCCCGGCTTGATCGGATTTTCGAACCATGGCTCGGCCCAGCCGTGCTCGATACAGGCGCGGATCGTCGCCTGCCGGATCTCCTGGCCGTCGCGATCGAAAAGCGGCAGCTTGCCGCCCGGCTGGTCGAGGCCAAGTCTGAGATAGCGCCGCTGCACATCGCTGGGCTTGCCAGTGGCCGGGGTGGCCTCGTCGCCCGCCGGAGCGGGCTCGTTCTTCGCCGCACCCCTCACCGCACCATCGGCTCCCGGCCTGGCTGACTGCTTCCGGTCCTGCCCGGACGCGAACTCGATAACGCTCACTGGACACTCCAACCTGGGCCGCAACGGCGGGGCTGCGGCCGTTTCCCTGTTTGACGATTTCCTGTCAGCGGGCCAGTGAGGTCGCGCATCCCCGCCTGAAGGATTTTAACCTTGTTTTAACTATTTGCTGCACAGCAAACCGGTTTTGTTGTAGCCTTAACCATAGTGTGCCATCTAGTTTGGCTTGCGGCAAGACGGGGCGCAGGGGGCTTGATCCGCCCTTATCCGGCGCTCCTGAACGAGGGATCATCGCGATTGGATCGGGATTAAAAAAATCCCATTCAATCAATGTTTTAGAGGAGCGGCGGCGTGTACCCGCCAAGGGGTTTCCCAACGCTTCCCGGCACGATGGCCCGCTGCACAAATCCTCATCGCCGGCCGCCTTCGGCCCCGGCGGTCGGGAAACGGGGACAAGAGTAACGCGTCATGGCCAGCAAATCCGGCAAGAAGCTGCAGACCGATCAGGCTGCCGAAGCGGTGGAAAAGGCACTCGATATCGAGCTGACGCTCGACGATCTGGTCGAGCCCGCCGCGCAATCGGACGGCGCCGCCGCGCCGGCCGACCCGTTTTCCGGCGATGACGCGCTGTTCGACGAACTCGAGGCCAAGCTTGCCGAGGCGGCGAACGACCTGAAGCGCGTCGAGGAAGAAACCGGCAGCGATGCCGGCATGGCAAGTTCGGCCGCCAGCCAGCCGGCGGATGGCGCTGCCGGTGCCAGGGCGGCGAAAACCACCCCTTCCGAGCGGCTCAGAAGCAAGGATCGCGCCAGCGCGGCGACACCGCATCTCATCCCGGCCAATGACGAGACGCGCAGCGCGATCTCCGAACTGGTCTACAGCCTGCAGAAAAAGCCCTCGCGGGCGCCGTTTGCCATCGCGGCCATTCTGTCGGCGCTGTGGCTTGTCCTGATCTATCTCTATGTCGGCTCGAACGAGCCCGACCTCGTCAGTTCGGCGACACCGCTCGCCGACCGGCTTGCCAATCCGCGCATCTATATCTTTGCCGGGCTTGCCGCCGTGCCCGTACTGATGATCTGGGCCTTTGCCGCCATGCTGCGGCGGGCGCAGGAAATGCGCCAGGCCGCCGGCTCGATGACGGAAGCGGCGATCCGGCTGATGCAGCCGGAAACGATCGCGACGGATTCGATCCGTTCCGTCGGCAGCGCGATCCGGCGCGAGGTCACCGCGATGGGCGACGGCGTCGAGCGCGCGCTGGCGCGGGCGGGCGAGCTGGAAGGCATGGTGCAGGCCGAGGTGCTGAACCTGCAGCGCTCCTATTCGGATTCGGAAATACGTCTGCGCACCCTGCTGGCCGACATCTCCAAGGAGCGCGACGGCATTCTCGGCCATGCCGAGAGCCTGCGCCAGTCGATCGGCGAGACCCAGACCGGGCTTGCCAATGCGCTCGATGAAGCCAGCTGGCGGATCAAGGGCGTCATCGAACACGCCACCGGCCTGCTGTCGTCGACGCTGGAAGAGCGCGAGCAGGCGATTACCAGCAATCTCGGCCAGGCAGGCGACCGCCTGGTGTCGCTGCTGTCGACCGGCGGCGCCGATCTCGAGGGCAAGCTCGCCAACCGCACGGCGGAATTGGAGAAGACCCTGATCGCGCGCACCCGCGATCTTGACGAGCAGCTTTCGATGGCCGGCTCCACCGTCGCCAGTCTGATGGAAACCCAGTCGGCGCAGCTTCGAAGCCAGGCCGACAGCATTACGCGCAATCTCGAGGACACGATCGGTATTCGCGCCGCCGATTTCACCTCGCGGATCGAGGAGACCGGCACCATCCTGCAGGCGGCGCTCGATGCGCGGCTTACCCATCTGGATTCCACGCTTGTCACCAAGGGGGATGCTTTCGTCGAACATCTCGGCCAGCGCACCGAGGCGCTCAGCAAGGCGTTGAGCGAGCAGACCGATGCGGTGAACAACGCCATGAAGGCGCGGCTCGCCGCCTTCTCGCAGACTGTCAGCGGCCAGTTCACCAGCTTTGCCGGCGAACTCAAGGAGCGCCAGGAAGGCTTTGAGAAGACGACGAACGCCGTTGGCGAGAGCATCGGCGCGCGTTCGAAGGCGCTTGAGGAGGCGATCCGCAAGCAGCACGCCGACATCGCCGCCTCGCTTGCCAACGGGCTTGCGGCGGTCAATGCGAAGGCGGCGGAAATCCGCAGCAATCTCGACGCCGAACACGAACGGCTGACGGGCGGCATGGACGAGAAGAGCCAGTCGCTGCTTTCCGGCCTCGACGAACAGATCAAGTCGCTGACCGGATCGATCGAGGACTATGCCGCCTCGCTCGGCACGCTGCTGGAGCAGAAATCGAACCGCATGGCCGAGGTGATCGGTTCGGGCTCGGAGATTTTCTTCGGCGGTCTCGACACCCAGACCGGCAATCTCAAATCGGCACTCGACGAGCGGGCAGCCGGCATGCTGGACGCCATCAAGGCACGCACCGAGGGCCTGCTGGGCGGCATCGAGGAGCGGCGTGAAGCGCTTTCGGCAACGCTCGATGAAAAATCCGCCGGGCTTGCCGGCGCGATCGACCAGCAGGCGGCCGAGCTTACCGGCAAGCTCGATCTGCGCAGCGAGAACCTGGTCGGCTCGCTCAAGCAGCGCAGCGATCACCTGATCGGCAAACTGGGCGAGCAGAGTACCCATCTGTTCGGCGGCCTCAAACGGCAAAGCGATGCATTGACGGGCGGCATCGACCAGCGCAGCGATGCCCTGCTCGGCAATCTCGACCAGCGCAGCGGCGAGATCATGAGCGGGCTTGACCAGCGCTCCGCCAATTTCGCCGCCGGGATCGAGGAACGTACCGACAAGCTGATCGGCCATCTGGACCAGCGCAGTGGCGAGATCATGAGCGGTCTCGACCAGCGATCCGTCAATTTCGCCGCCGGGATCGAGGAACGTACCGGCAAGCTGATCGGCCATCTCGACCGGCGCAGCGATGCCCTGCTCGGCAATCTCGACCAGCGCAGCGGCGAGATGATGAGCGGGCTCGACCAGCGCTCCGCCAATTTCGCCGCCGGGATCGAGGAACGCACTGGCAAGCTCGTCAGCGATCTCGAGCAGCGCAGCGATGCCCTGCTCGGCAATCTCGACCAGCGCAGCGGCGAGATGATGAGCGGGCTCGACCGGCGCTCCGCCAATTTCGCCGCCGGGCTGGAGGAGCGCACCGGCAAGCTGATCGGCGATCTCGATCGGCGATCGGGCGAATTGCTGGCGGGCATCGAAACACGGTCGTCGGGCTTTGCGGCGTCGCTCGAAGAGCGCGTCGCGGCGATTGCGGCCAATGTCGCCGACAAGACCGGGGAACTCACCCGTGCGCTGGACGCGCGCAAGGCCGGGCTCGAAGGCCTGGTCGACGGTAAGCTCACCGAGCTCGGCGCCATCATGGCGACGGGCGAAGCCGGCATCACCCAGGCGGTCGAAAGCAAATACGGCCTGTTCTCGAAAATGCTCGAGGAACGCCAGAATGCCATCGTCACCGAACTCGACCAGAAGATCGAGGCGACCGTCGGCGCGATCGACGAGAAGTCGGCGGCGATCGCGGCGATCCTTACCGAGCGCGCCCGGATCATCAATTCGAGCCTTGGCGAGGGCCTGACCGACAGTCAGCGCATGCTGGAAAGCAAGACGCGGGAATTCAACGACCTGCTGGAGAACCGCACAAGGGATCTGGCGACGCTGCTCGATACCACGGCGGTGCCGCTGGTCGACCAGATCCGGCGCCAGGGCGATGAGGTCGCCGCAAGCCTCGGCAGTGTCCACAGCACGGTGAGCGAGGATGTCGGCTCGCTGCTCGGCCGGCTCGGGACGATTTCCGACGCCATGGCCGAACTGATCGGCAAGGCGAGCAGCGATCTTTCCTCGATGCAGGAGACCATCAACGCGCAGGCCGCCAGCATGACGGATGCCGTGGAACAGGCGCGCAAGGATGTCGACGAAGCGAGCGAACTCGCCATGACCGCGCATGTGAAGATGGACGACACGACGCGCAACCTGCTCGCCAATATCGGAGGCATCGCCGAAAGGTTCGAGCAGCAGGGGCGGATGCTCGAACATGCCACGGGCCTGATCGATGCGGCGCAGAAGAACTTCAGCCGCACGCTCGACGATCGCGAGGGTGCGCTGGAGACCCTGGCATCGGGGCTTTCGCAGCGCACTTCGGAAATCGAGAGCTCGATGGCGACCTTCGGCGAAATGCTGTCGCGCACCATGGACGAGATGACCCAGCGCTCGCGGCTCGTCGGCAGCACGGTTTCGAGCGAGGTCGGCAGTGCGATCGAGGAGACGACCCAGCGCTTTGCCACCGCCACGGCGGAAATGCAGCAGGCGGCAAGGCAGATCCAGCGCGAGCTTGAGGAGACCCGCAACCAGATGCGCCGCGGCGTGATGGAACTGCCGGAGGAAACCCGCCAGAGCGCCGATGCGATGCGCAAGGTCGTGGCCGACCAGATCGCGGCGCTGCGCGACCTGTCGGAAATCGTCACCAAATCCGGCAAGGCGCTCGACACCGCGCCGGTGCAGGCCGGCATGCCGGCCGATCTGCAGGCCGAGCCGCAGCGGCAATTTGCCAGCGCGGGCGCCGCAACCGCTCCCCGGCGGCAGGTCGTCGCGCCGCGGCCGCAGCCGGCCGCCCCCACCTATCTCGAACGCCAGGATTTCCCGCCGCGCACGCACAGCCAGCCGGAGAGCCGCACCGGTGGACAACCGGTCGTGCAGCCTGCCGGACAGTTAGCCGGACAATCCGCCAGCCAGGCGGTCAGCCGGGCCGCCAATCCCGCCGCGACGCGACCGGCTCCTGCTCCCTCCGCCGCGCCGGAGCCCCGCGCCCCTGCCCGCACCTTCCCGCCCGATACCCATGGCACAGCCGCGCCTGCCGCCGAGGCCCGGCCGCCACGCGGCGAGGATACCGGCTGGGTTTCCGGCCTGCTGAAACGTGCCTCACAGGATCCGGACGCGCCCAATCCCTATGCGCCACCGCGCAAGGCCGCGCAGCCACAATCGGAACTGCACCGCATCGAGAGTCTCAACGCGCTGTCGATGGACATCGCCCGGCTGATCGACGACGAAGCGTCGGTCGACCTGTGGCAGCGCTACCAGCGCGGCGAACGCAATGTGTTCACCAGGCGGCTCTACACGCTGCAGGGCCAGCAGACCTTTGACGAGATCCGCCGCAAATACGGTACGGAAGCCGAATTCCGCCGTGCCGTCGACCGCTACGTGGATGATTTCGAGCGCCTGCTGCAGGACGTCGCCGCCAAGGATCGCGACAACATCATGACCCAGACCTATCTGACCTCGGATACCGGCAAGGTCTATACCATGCTGGCGCATGCCTCCGGGCGGTTCGGCGGATAGGGGCTGTCATACCCCTTCCCCGGCCCCTTCCCCGGCCCCTTCCCGGGAGACGCGGATCAGACGCCCGAATAGGTCCAGTTGACGATGTCGGCCGAGACGAGGTCGAAGGCCTGGTCGAGGCCGGCGGCGATCTGGTGGCCGGAAGTGCCGGAAAGCGGCACGGCGCGGGTAAACACCTTTGTGCGGACCACCTTGCCGGAACGGTCGCTGACCAGTTTTACCGATAGCGACACCTTGGCGACATTGCCCTCTTCCACATTGGCCTCGAAGGCCCGGATGTCGGTGACGATCTGGTAGTCGATCACCAGGCCCTCGCCGGGCTTGGCTACCGCGCGGGCGCGGCCGGTATTCTCGAAGGTCTCGACCAGCCGCGCCTGAACCAGCTTCGGCAGCCGGTCGCTCCATTGCGAGCGGGCGACATATTGCACCTCGGTACTGGTCGGCTTGATGACCATCTGCTCGCTGTCGAGCACCTTGACCGCCGAGGGTTCGAGGATCAGCAATTGCGCCCGGGTGCCGCCGCGAAGGCCGGGAACGGTTTCGAGCGCCGTGATGTCATAGGTGTCGGAGGGCGGCTGCAGCGTCGAGCAGCCGACAAGCAGGGCGGCCGAGACGGCGAATGCGAGCGGCCATGAGGCGCGGGCGCAAGGCAACCCGGCCCGCACCTGCCCCCTGTCGGCACTTTCGCTGAAACGTGTTCCCCGCACCCGTACTGGTCCCTTTTCGCCCCGTCAGCGCGCCATGGCGCCTTCATTCGCGCCGCGCTTCAGTCCGCCTCAGCGCCGCGGCAGACCGATATCAGCGGCGCGGCCGGCCATTATAGGTTCGCACGCCGCTGCCCCCGCCCAGAAGGAAGCGGCTCGGATCGCGCTCGATCTCGCCCACGACGCGATCGATGCGATCGACCGAGCGGCGGGCCTGACCGACCAGCGCTTCTATATCGCCCAAACCGGAATTGGTAAATCGCGTTATCCCGCCGGAAATGCCATTGATCGAGGTCTGCAGGGTTTTTGCAACACTGCGGAATTCGGCGAGCGTCTGGCGCACATCGCTCATCACATCGCCCGCCTCGGCATCGCCCAGAAAGCCGTCCAGCTTGGCGAGCACCGCATCGACACGGCCGGAAGAACGCTTCAATTCCTCCGACATCTCCTTTGCATTGGTGATGATGCGGTCGATATCGTCCTTGCGGGCGGCAAAGGTCTGGGTCACACCGCGCGCCTCGGCAACGATCGCCCGGGCACCCGAGGCGGTCTCGCGAATATCGGCGATCGCCGCCTTGACCGTATCGGGCTCGACGGCGCCGACCACGCCATCGACCTTGTCCAGCGTGCCGGAAAGCCGGGTCGAAAATCCTTCGAGCTGCTTGGCGACGTTCTCGACCGAGGCGACAACGCTGTCGATCTTCTCGCCGCCGGATTTCAGATTGCCGGAAAAGGCGGCGACGTTGTCGACCGTGGTCCTGACCTTGTCGGCGTCGACCGCATTGACGATCCGCTCCAGCCCCTGAACGGTGCCGTCGATCTTGTCGCCAAGCTTGCCGAGCGACTTGCCGATCTCGCCGGCGCTCTGCAGGAACTGGTCGATGCCCTCGGAATTCTTGCCCAGCGTCTCGGAAAACGATTCGATGTTGGCAACGGCGTTGGAAATCGGCTTGCGGTTTTCCTCGACGAAGCTCTTTACCGTGCTCAGCGTCGCATTGGCCTTGCCGGCCACGTCTCGGACGGTCTCCAGGATATCGGCGACCGCCGACGGCCGGGCACGGATGCGCGGCAGCTTGCCGTCCTCGGCGATGTCGAACAGCGAGGGAGCGTCCGGCGTGCCGCCCTTGAGCGAGACGATCGAAACGCCGGTCAGGCCCTGGCCCGCAATGGTCGCGGTGGTATCGGCGCGCACCGGCGTATCCTCGTTGATCTCGGCAAGGGCCAGCACTTCGCGCGGATCATCGGGGTTGAAGACGACGCGGGTCACCTTGCCGACGCGGATGCCGTTGAAATGCACCTCGCTGCCCGGCGCAAGGCCGGTGACGACCCCACGGATCGAGATCGAGATCGGCCGCTGGACGACACCGTTATCGATCTGGGCGACCCAGAAGATAAAGGCGAAGCTCGCCGCGATGACGAGCATGGTGAAGAAACCCACCGCGATGTAGTTGGCCCTGGTTTCCATGAGTCTCGTGCTGCCGCTGTCCTCGCGCTCGCGCCCTGTCCGCGCCGTTTCGCGCCCGCGCGTCCCTTACCTGACAATCTGCCGGGCCCGCTTGCCCTGAAAATACGATCGCACCCAGTCGTGATTGTATGCCAGCATTGTCTCGATATCGCCAGTGACCAGGACCTTTTTTTCCGCCAGTACGGCAATCCGGTCACAGGCCGAGAACAGGCTGTCGAGGTCGTGGGTGACCATATAGACGGTCAGCCCCAGCGTGTCGCGCAGGGTGACGATCAGCTCGTCGAAATCGGCCGCGCCGATCGGGTCGAGGCCGGAGGTCGGCTCGTCGAGAAAGACCAGTTCGGGGTCGAGCGCCAGGGCGCGGGCAAGGGCGGCGCGCTTGATCATGCCGCCGGAAAGTTCGGAGGGCAATTTGCCGGCGGCGTCCTGCGGCAGGCCGACAAGACCCAGCTTGACCCGCGCCAGTTCCTCCATCAGGCTTTCCGGCAGGTCGAGATATTCGCGCAGCGGCACCTTGATGTTGTCGATCACGGTCAGCGAGGAAAACAGCGCGCCGTGCTGGAACATGACGCCGATGCGCTGGTCCATCGCGAAACGCTGCTCCTCGGTCAGGCGGGTGAAATCCTGGCCGAACAGGCGGATTTCGCCGTGCTGCATCCGGTTGAGGCCCAGAATGGTGCGCATCAGCACCGACTTGCCGACGCCCGATGCGCCGACGAAACCGAGGATCTCGCCGCGATAGACGTCGAGATCGAGGTTTTCGAGGATCTGCTTGTCGCCGAAGGCGACGCTGATGCCGCGCACGGAAAGCACCACGTCGCGCTCGCCATTGCCGTGTTTGCCGTTTCCGGTTTTGCCTTCGATCGGGCGCCGCTGTCCGTTCATCACCGCCTCAGTAGTCGATCGCCGCGTAGAACATGGCGAACAGGCCGTCGACCACGATGACGAAGAAGATCGCCTTGACGACGGCAGCCGTGGTGCGGCGGCCGAGGCTTTCGGCGCTGCCCTCGACCTTCAATCCCTCGACGGCTGCCATCGTGCCGATGATCATCGCCATGAAGGGTGCCTTGATCAGGCCGGAAAAGACCGTCGACAGGTCGATGCCGCTGCGCAGCCGCAGGATGTAGTCCTCGAAACTGATGCCGGCGTAAAAGCGCAGCACGAGGCAGGCGCCGGCAAGAGCGGCCATGTTGGCGAGGAAGGTCAGCAGCGGGATCGAGATCGTCAGCGCGACGAGACGGGGAAAGATCAGCACGCCGATCGGATTGAGCCCGATTACGGTCAGCGCGTCGACTTCCTCGCGCATCTTCATCGAGCCGATCTCGGCAGTCATGGCGCTGCCCGAGCGACCGGCGATCATGATCGCCGTCAGCAGCACGCCGACCTCGCGCAGCAGCAGAATGCCGGTCAGGTCGACGGCCCAGATTTCGAGGCCGAAGGTGCGAAGCTGGAAGGCGCCCTGCTGGGCGACGATGGCGCCGATGAGGAACGACATCAGCATGACGATGGGAACCGCGCGCAGGCCCATCCGGTCGATGTGGTGGATGATGGAGATCGGCCGCACGCTGCCCCGGCGCCCGGCCTTCAACTGCGGCCCGCGAATGGCGGCGCCGATGATGTTGAGGCCCATCTTGGTGTCGGTCCACAGGTTGAAGACAATGCGTCCGAGCGAATAGGCGATGCGGGTCAGCGGGGGTTCCCGCTCGCCGGTGCCCGCCTTCGCGCCGATCTCGAAATCGATCGCGCCGATCAGCCGCCGGGCGCGGCTGTCGGCATGGTCGAGCCGCCAGTCCATGCCGGCGGCCTGCGCCGAGCGGATCAGCCGGACGATCAGCCAGGCACCGGACGTGTCGATGGCGTCAAGCCCGGCAAGATCGATGGAGAGCATGGTGCGGGCGGGCCTTGCCGCTAGATCGCTTTCGAGCGCGGCAATCTCGCGGGTGGCGCCGGCGGCGGAGGCAACGACCCAGTCGCCCCGGGGTCGCGCGACGATCGCGCCGCCTTCCTCGCCGACCGCCAGGCTCGCCGCGGACGGCGCCGCTTCCGGCAGGGCCGGGACATCGGATGCCTGGCTGGAAATGGCTGTCGTCATGGTTGCTGCCGCACGTCCCGGTACCGTGATTTTTCCCGCCCCTTCTTAGCAGCTTGCCCCGGCGATGACAGCCCCGAAAGGGATGCGTTGCCACCGGCGCGCCTTGCCTCGCGCTGCGGGCCTGGTCATGCTTGCCTCGCACCGCGGGCCTGGTCATGCTAGAGCGTGTCTTGTTTAGCCGGGTGGAATCATGCCGATCAAGCTTGCCGTTTTCGCCGAAGTCTTTCCGATTGCCGGCAGCTTCACCATTTCGCGCGGCGCGCGCACCGAGGCGCATGTGGTCAGGGTGGCGCTCAGTCGCGACGGCGTCACGGGACAGGGCGAGTGCGTGCCCTATCCGCGCTACGGCGAATCGGTGGAGAGCGTGATCGGCCAGATCGAGGCCGTGCGCCGGGAGATCGAGGCCGATATCAGCCTTGAAACCCTGCAGGCGGCAATGCCGGCGGGCGCGGCGCGCAACGCGGTCGATTGCGCGCTGTGGGACCTTGAAGCGAAATCCGCCGGCAGGCATGCGGCGGAACTCGCGGGGCTGGCGCCGCTCAAGCCGGCGATCACCACCTTTACCATCAGCCTCGGCGAACCGCGCAAGATGCATGCGGATGCGGCAAAGGCAAGCCATCGCGATCTGCTGAAAGTCAAGCTTGGCGGCGATGGCGATCATGAGCGGATCATCGCCGTGCGCGAGGGCGCGCCCGGGGCACGCCTGATCCTCGATGCCAATGAGGCCTGGACCGAAGACCTGCTGGAACCGCTGCTGGCGGTGGCGGCAAGTGTCGATGCGCAGATCGTCGAGCAACCGCTGCCCGCCGGCCGCGACCAGCGGCTTGCCGATGTCGAGCGCCCCGTGCCGATCTGCGCCGATGAAAGCCTGCACACGCGCGAGGAACTGGCGGAGATGCGCGCGCGCTATGATTGCCTCAACATCAAGCTCGACAAGACGGGCGGGCTGACCGAGGCGCTGGCGTTGCAGCGCGAAGCGCGCGCGCTCGGCTTTTCGATCATGTGCGGCTGCATGGTCGGCTCGTCGCTCGCCATGGCGCCGGCCATGCTGATCGCCCAGGATGCCGAATTCGTCGATCTCGACGGGCCGCTGCTGCTGGCCGAGGACCGCAAGCCGGCAATCGGGTTTTCCGGCTCGCTGATCCTGCCGCCGCCGCGCGCATTATGGGGTTGACGGAAAACCGCCGGACCTGCGGGCAAGCGCCAATATGGCGAGCGCCGCGATACAGACCGCCGCCATGACCCAATAGCCATCGCCGCCAAGGGCCGCATAGAGCGGACCGGCGAAGAACACCCCTACCCCCATGAAGATGCCGCCAAGGACGAAGCCGGCGCCCTGGGCGGCGCCGAGGTTTTCCTCCGGCACGGCCTCCATGATGAAATGCATCAGGCCGATATGGACGGCTCCGAAGGACAGGCCATGCAGCGCCTGCAGGAGCAGGAACGCCGTTTCGCCGCCGGCAACGGGAAACAGCGACCAGCGCACGGCGCCGCCGATGCAGCCGAGCGCGATGACGGCCGGCGGCGGCAGAACCTTCAACAGGCGCTTGGCAAAGCGGAACAGGACGATTTCGGTCGCCACGCCAACGGCCCAGAAGGCGCCGATGGCGAACCCCGAATAGTTCAGCGCCTGCCAGTGGATCGTGCCGAAGCCGTACAGCAGGGAGTGGCTCGCCTGGGCAAGGCCGCAGGCGGCGAGCGTCAGCAGGAAGGGCCGGTTTGCCAGCAATCTGCGCCGGGTCCGGGCCTCCAGGGCGATATCGGCCGGCGGGGTCCTGCGGCCGATGCGGGGGATGGCGCTCGAGGCGATCGCGCCGAGCACCATGCAGGACAGCAGGGTGTAGAGGATGAATTCGGCCGGACCTTCGGCAAGCAGCCAGCCGCCTGTGAGGTTGGCCGCCGTGAACATCAGCGAACCCCAGATGCGGATCCGTCCGTAATCGGCATCGAAACGGCGCACCCCGGCCATGACGATCGCATCAAGCAGCGGCAGGACGGGGTTGAAGAACAGATTGTAGAGCGCGGCGACGATCAGGATCGACCAGAAGTTTGTGGCGGCGAGAAACAGCATCACCGAGGCCGCCGCCATCCAATAGAGCCGGGTCAGCAGGACGGCGCGGTCGCGGAAGCGGTCGGCGAAGACCATCACCTGGTTCAGGCCCAGTACGCGCACGATCAGCGCTGCGGACAGGACGGCGCTGATCTCGGCGGGGTTGAGCGCCTGTGCCTTCAGCCAGACGGGGAAATAGGGCGTGTAGAGGCCGACATAGAGGAAATAGGCGCAATAGCCCGCCGCCATGCGCGGCGCGAAGCCCGGCGGCGGCGTCTCGAACGCGGCTTCCGCCGGCGATCCGGCGCGGTCCGTCATCGGGTTTCCGGCAGGCGAAGCGCGCGCTCCAGAACCGCTGCATCGATGTTGCCGCCGGAAAGGAGGATCAGCACGGTTCGGCCGGCGAACCGATCGCGGTTCTTCATCACCCCCGCCAGCGCCACGGCGCCGCCGGGCTCGACGACCAGTTTCAATTCCCGGAAGGCGAAGGCGACCGCCCGCAGCGCTTCCTCATCGCTGACGACAAGCCCCTCCCCCAGGCGCGGCTGGTTGATCGCAAACCCGATCGCGCCGGGGCTCGGCGTGATGATCGCATCGCAGACCGAGCCGCCGAGGCGTTCATTGGCTTCGATCCGGCCGCTCAGAAGCGAGCGGCGGTAATCGTCGAACCCCTCGGGTTCGCAGGTGTGAACCACCGCCTGCGGCATCAGGGCGGCCGCCGACAGTACGGTTCCCGCGGTCAGGCCGCCGCCGCCGGTGCAGACCAGGATATGGTCCGCCCGCACACCGGCGGCGACCATGTCCTGACAGGCTTCAAGCGCCGCCGTGCCCTGGCCGGCAATGACCCGCGGATCGTTGAAGGGGTGAATGAAGGTGGCGCCGGTCTTCTCCCGAAGTTCCAGCGCCCGCGCCTCGCGGTCGTCGTGAACGCGGTCGAACAGGATGACCTCGGCGCCGGAACGCTGCGTCCGCTCGATCTTGGCCTGCGGCGCATCGGACGGCATCAGGATCGTGGCGCTCGCGCCGAAGAACCGGGCGGCCTCGGCAACGCCTTGGGCGTGATTGCCGGAGGAAACCGCGAGAACGCCCCGGTTACGCTCGGTCCCGGTCAGGGTGGCGAGGGTGTTGTAGGCGCCGCGAAACTTGAACGAACCGGTGCGCTGCAGGTTTTCCGGCTTGATGAACACCCGGCAGCCGGTCACCGCGTCGAGATGGGCGGAGGTGAGCAAGGGGGTTCTGACCGCCTCGGCGGCAATTCTGGCGGCGGCGGCGCGCACCGCCTCGAAATCGGGCAAGGGGGAGGTCATCAAGAGCTCGCAAACGGGAAACGCAGGCGGCGAGTGTGCCGAGTCGGCCCCAAAAGGCAAGCCGGTCCCTTCAGCCTTTTTGCGCCATTCGCGAAACCGTCCGGCGGGAACCGGTTGCGGTGGCGGTGCCGATGCGGTTCTGCTCGATCACGCCAAGAAAGATGTCGGCGCATTCGCGCCACGTATAGCGCCCGGAAAGGTGGCGCGCATCCCTGCCGTCCAGCCCGAGCGCGGCAAGGCAGGCCCGCCCGAGATCGCGGTCGAGGATGCCGGCGCGCCGGTCGGTCAGGATGTCGCGCGGCCCGGGCACCGGAAACGCCGCGACCGGAAGGCCGGAGGCCAGCGCCTCGGTGATGACATTGCCGAACGTATCGGTAAGGCTCGGAAAGACGAAGACATCGGCGCTGGCATAGAGCGCGGCAAGGCTTTCGCCCGTGCGCATTCCCAAAAACACCGCGTCGGGAAACGCCGCCTTCAACCGCGCCAGGTCCGGGCCATCGCCGACGACCACCTTGGAACCGGGAAGGTCGAGTTCGAGAAAGGCGTTGAGGTTCTTTTCAACCGCGACACGGCCAACATTGAGAAAGACCGGCCGTGGCAGGGCTTTCAACTCGCCCTCGGGATCGCGCCTTTGCGGCGAGAACAGGTCCCGGTCGACGCCGCGGGTCCAGGTGACAAGCCGGTTGAAACCGTTGCCTTCAAGTTCGGCCGCCATGGAAGGGGTCGCGACCAGGCAGCCCCTGCCGGCATTGTGAAACCGCCTCAGCCAGGCATAGGTCCAGGCGAGCGGCACCGGCAGGCGCGCATTGAGATATTCCGGAAAGCGGGTGTGGTAGCTGGTCGAGAACGGCCAACCGAGCTTGAGGCACGCCGCGCGCGCGGCAATGCCGAGCGGCCCCTCGGTCGCGATGTGCACCGCATCGGGCGCAATCCGCTGCATACGCCGGGAAAGGCAGGGGGACGCGGTCAGCGCGAGGCGGATTTCGGGATAGGTCGGCAGGGGCAGGCTGCGGAACCGGTCCGGCGTGATCGTCCAGACCCGGTGGCCGCGCGCCTTCAACTCGGTGATCAGACTGACCCAGGTGCGCACGACGCCATTGACCTGGGGATGCCAGGCATCGGTGACGATGAGAATGCGCATCAGGCGACCTTGCGTCCTGGCATCGACCAGCCAGGCAGGGCTGAAACCGCCGCGTCTTCCGCGTCGAGATCGTCCTCCGGCACGGCGTCGCGGCGTTCGTCGAACCAGCGAATGAGGCGCAACTCACCCTGGGGGGTTTCGGCGATCGCGGTGCAGCTTTCGACCCAGTCGCCGGTATTGCAGTAGTGAATACCGGCCCGCTCCTCGATCACGGCATGGTGGATATGGCCGCAAATCACCCCGTCGAGTTCGTTCTCGCGGGCTTCGTCGGCGAGCACCTGCTCGAACTTGCCGATGAAGCTGACGGCGTTCTTGACGCGCAGTTTGGCCCAGTTGGAGAGCGACCAGTAGGGAAAGCCGAGACGGCGGCGGATGCGGTTG
The DNA here is from genome assembly GCA_020441665.1 of Nitratireductor sp. Classification (GTDB taxonomy): domain Bacteria; phylum Pseudomonadota; class Alphaproteobacteria; order Rhizobiales; family Rhizobiaceae; genus Salaquimonas. Next base: position 17,866 of record JAGRLT010000092.1, on the reverse strand, counting down.
AGCCAGATATTGGCAAACAGCGCCATCTCATAGGCCCGGTCGCCCAGCAGAGCGAGCCATCTCGCGTGGCGCACCACGACGTCGAACTGATCTCCGTGGATGACGAGATAGCGCCTGCCGCGAGCGGTTTCGTGGACCAGCCGGTCACTGATCTCGATCTTGCCGAAACTGGACCCGAGAAAATTGCGCAGGAACTCGTCGTGGTTTCCCGCCAGATACTTGATCTCGGCGCCCTTGCGCGATTTGCGCAGCAGTTTCTGTACCACGTCGTTGTGGAGCTGGGGCCAGTACCAGTTCTTCTTCAGCCGCCAGCCATCGACGATGTCGCCGATGAGGTAATAGCGGTCGGCATCGACGGTCTTCAGAAAGGCGAGCAACTGGTCCGCCTGGCAACCGGCCGAGCCGAGATGAATGTCGGACAGAAAGATCGCCCGGTAGTGGTTCATGTCCTTCCCCTTGCCCCTTGTCCGTCGGAACTCCCGGCAAGCGGGTGACCGATTTGCGTGACAGGCGATTGACGGTTATTTGACATTTCGGCGATACAGCCAGCCTGTATCGCCCGGGAAGGGAAGCGAAATGGACCTCGGAATTGCCGGAAGATCGGCCATTGTGTGCGCGGGAAGCCGCGGGCTCGGGCGTGGCTGCGCGGTACATCTGGCGGATGCCGGCTGCACCCTCTACCTCAATGGCCGCAACGCGGAGGTCACCCAGCGCACGGCGGAGGAGATCCGCCAGCGCAGCGGCGCCAAGGTCGTGGTGGTAACCGGCGATATCTCGGACCGGGAAACCCAGCGCGCTCTGCTCGCCGCCTGTCCCGAGCCCGATATTCTCATCAACAACAATGGCGGCCCGCCGTCGCGCGATTTCCGCGAGCTCGACCGCGAAAAGATCCTCGAAGGCGTGGTTCAGAACATGGTGACGCCGATCGAGCTGATCCAGCAATCGCTGGATGGCATGGTGGCGCGCGGGTTCGGGCGGATCGTCAACATCACCTCGTCTTCGGTCTATTCCGCCATTCCGGGCCTCGATCTTTCGTCCGGCGCGCGGGCGGGGCTGACCTCGTTTCTCGCCGGCATCGCCCGCACCGTTGCCAAAGACAATGTGACGATCAACCAGATCCTGCCGGGCAAGATGGATACCGACCGCATTCGCGACAATCTCGATGCAACCGCCAGACGGCGGGGAAGTTCGGTGGCGGCGGAACTCGCCAAGGCCGTCTCCGCCATTCCGGCGGGCAGGCTCGGCACGGCCAGCGAATTCGGCGCACTTTGTGCCTTCCTATGTTCGGCCCATGCAGGCTATCTTACCGGTCAGAACTTTCTGATCGATGGCGGGCTCAATCCGAACGCCTTCTAATAAAATCAGTATTTTGTATGGATCTTTTGATGTCGACGAATGACAAGGCCGGCAGCGGCGAAAAGCAGGGCTACAAACCGGCGACCGAAATCGAGGAGGCAGCGCTCCACTTCCACCGCTATCCCTTTCCGGGCAAGCTGGCGGTGGTGCCGTCGAAGCCGCTCGGCAACCAGCGCGATCTCGCCCTTGCCTATTCGCCCGGCGTCGCCGCGCCCTGCCTGCACATTGCCGATGATCCCTCGGTGGTGCGCGACTATACCTCGCGCGGCAATCTGGTCGCCGTCATCTCCAACGGCACGGCGGTTCTCGGCCTCGGCAATATCGGAGCGCTCGCCTCCAAGCCGGTGATGGAGGGCAAGGCCGTCCTGTTCAAGAAATTCGCCGGCGTCGACGTGTTCGACATCGAGGTGGACGAGACCGATGTCGACCGGTTCTGCGACGTCGTCGCCGCGCTCGAACCGACCTTCGGCGGCATCAATCTCGAGGATATCAAGGCGCCGCAATGCTTCGAGATCGAGGAAAAGCTGCGTCGGCGGATGAACATTCCGGTGTTTCACGACGATCAGCACGGCACGGCGATCATCGCGGCGGCGGCGATCCTCAACGGGCTGGAACTGGGCGGCAAGCAGCTCTCGGAAACCAAGATCGTCGCTTCCGGCGCGGGTGCCGCCTCGATCGCCTGCCTCAATATCCTGGTCGGGCTCGGCGCCAACAAGGACAATATCTGGGTCGCCGATTCGGCCGGCGTCATCTACAAGGGCCGCAAGGAGCGCATGGACCCCTACAAGGAGGCCTATGCGAAGGAAACCAATGCGCGCTCGCTGGCCGACATCATGGAGGGGGCGGACGTGTTTCTCGGCCTGTCCTCGGCCGGCATTCTGAAGCCGGAAATGCTGAAGGAGATGGCGCCTGCCCCGATGGTGCTGGCGCTTGCCAATCCGACGCCCGAGATCATGCCGGAACTCGCCAAGGCGGCGCGGCCCGACGCGGTGATCGGCACGGGGCGGTCGGACTACCCCAATCAGGTCAACAACGTGCTGTGCTTCCCGTTCATCTTCCGCGGCGCGCTCGACTGCGGCGCGACGACGATCAACGAGGAGATGAAGCTTGCCGCGGTGCGGGCGATCGCCGATCTCGCCCGGGCAGAACCCGCCGATGCGGCGACGGCGGGCGGCGCACAGCCCAAGCGCTTCGGCCCCGACTATCTCATCCCCTCGCCCTTCGACCAGCGGCTGATCCTGCGCATCGCGCCGGCGGTGGCGGAAGCCGCCAGGAAGAGCGGCGTCGCGACGCGGCCGATCGAGGATCTCAAGGCCTATCAGGAAGAATTGAGCCGCTTCGTCTTCCGTTCCGGCCTGATCATGAAGCCGATCATCGAAAAGGCGCGCTCCGAGCCCAAGCGCGTCATCTATGCCGATGGCGAGGACGAGCGCGTGTTGCGGGCGGCCCAGGTCGGCGTCGAGGAACGCGCCTTCAAGCCCATTCTGGTCGGCCGGCCCGAGGTGATCGAGCGCCGGCTGGAGCGGTTCGGCCTGCAGATCCGGCCGGGCAAGGAAATCGAGGTGATCAACCCGCAATCCGATCCGCGCTATAACGGCTATGTCGCCGACTATCTGGCGATGACCGGGCGGCGCGGCACGACGCCCGAAACCGCGCGGCTCCTGGTGCGCACCAATACGACGGTGATCGCCGCCCTTGCCGTACATCGCGGCGATGCCGATGCGATGATCTGCGGGCTCGAGGGGCGGTTTTCGCGGCATCTCGAATATGTCCGCCAGATCATCGGCCTTGCCGAGGGCGTCAAGGACGTGGCGGGGCTGAGCCTGCTGCTCACCCAGCGCGACGAAATCTTCATGGCCGACACCCATGTGAGGGAAAATCCCGGCGAGGACGAGATCATCGCGACGACACTGCTCGCCTGCCAGGCGATGCAGCGTTTCGGCATCCGGCCCAAGGCGGCGCTCTTGTCGCTGTCGGATTTCGGATCGCGCGATACCGCCTCGACGCTCAAGATGCGGCGCGCCGCCGAGCGGCTGCACCAGCTCGATCCAGACCTTGAGGTCGATGGCGAGATGCATGGCGACACCGCCCTGTCGCAGATGATCCGCGACAAGGTGTTTCCGCTCTCGCGTCTCAAGGGGCCGGCCAACCTGCTGGTGTTTCCCAATCTCGACGCCGCCAACATCACGCTGTCGGTCGCCAAGCAGATGGCCGACGGATTGCAGGTGGGACCGATCCTTCTCGGCACCGCCAAGGCGGCCCATGTGCTGACACCGGCGGTCACCTCGCGCGGCGTGTTCAACATGTCGGCGATCGCCGCGGTCGATGCCATCCACCATCAGGAGGGCTGACCCCGTGAGCAAGCAGCCCGACATCCTGCGCATCGCGATCGCCCAGCTCAATCCGGTGATGGGCGACATCGCCGGCAATCTGGCGCTGGCGCGCGAGGCGCGGGCCGATGCGGCGCGGACGCAGGCCGATCTCGTCCTGTTCACCGAACTGTTCATCTCCGGCTATCCGCCGGAGGACCTGGTGCGCAAACCGGCCTTCCTGCGCGACTGCATGGAGGCGGTAGAGGAGCTTGCCAAAGAGACCGCCGATGGCGGGCCGGGCGTCATCATCGGCTCGCCCTATGCGGAGGGCGGAAAGGTCTACAATGCCATTGCCGTGCTTGACGCTGGCAAGGTGCAGACCTGGCGGCTCAAGGTCGACCTGCCGAATTATGGCGAGTTCGACGAGAAGCGCGTCTTCGATGCGGGGCCGATGCCGGGGCCGGTCAATTTCCGCGGCGTGCGACTCGGCGTGCCGATCTGCGAGGATATCTGGGGCGAGCTCGGGGTCTGCGAAACGCTGGCCGAATCGGGCGCAGAAATCCTGCTGGTGCCGAACGGCTCGCCCTATTACCGCGACAAGATGGATATCCGCCATCAGGTCGCCATCCGCCAGATCATCGAGAGCGGGCTGCCGATGGCCTATGCCAACCAGTTGGGCGGACAGGACGAACTGATGTTCGATGGCGGCTCGTTCGTCATCAATGCCGACAAGACGCTCGCCGTCCAGATGAACCAGTTCGAGGCCAATGTGGTGACCACGACCTGGCGGCGCAAGGCAGACGGCTGGGCCTGCGACCGCCATGCGCTTGCCCGCCTGCCGGACGGCAACGAGGCCGACTGGCGGGCCTGCGTCATGGGCCTGCGCGATTATGTCGACAAGAACGGTTTCAAGAACGTGGTGCTGGGGCTTTCGGGCGGCATCGATTCGGCGATCTGCGCGGCGATGAGCGTCGATGCGCTGGGCGAGGAACGGGTGCGCTGCATCATGCTGCCCTATAAATACACCTCGAAGGACAGTTTGAGCGATGCCGAGGAATGCGCCCGCCTGCTCGGCACGCGCTATGAGGTGATCCCGATCGAGGCGCCGGTCAAGGGTTTCCACAAGGCGCTGTCGGCGGCTTTCGAAGGCACGGACCAGGGCGTGACGGAGGAAAACCTGCAATCGCGGGCGCGCGGCGTCATCCTGATGGCGATCTCCAACAAGTTCGGCTCAATGGTGGTGACGACCGGCAACAAGTCGGAAATGTCGGTCGGCTATGCGACGCTCTATGGCGACATGAATGGCGGCTTCAACCCGATCAAGGACCTCTACAAGATGCGGGTCTATGAACTGGCCGACTGGCGCAACCGCCACTGCCCGCCCGACTGCAAGGGGCCGACGGGCATGGTGATCCCGCAGAACATCATCGACAAGGCGCCCTCGGCCGAGTTGCGTCCCGACCAGACCGACCAGGACTCCCTGCCGCCCTACCCTGTGCTCGACGACATTCTGGAGTGCCTTGTCGAAAAGGAGCTTTCGACCGAGGAGATCGTGGCGCGCGGCCATGATGCGGCGACCGTCCACCGCATCGAGCATCTGCTCTACATCGCCGAATACAAACGACGGCAGTCGGCCCCCGGCGTCAAGATCACCCGCAAGCAGTTCGGCCGCGACCGGCGCTACCCGATCACCAACCGGTATCGGGATCGGTGAAAATAAAACAACAACGGACTTGCCGGTAAACCGGAGGCAACCGGTTTACCTGCAATCTGCACCGCCGTTTTAAGCAAGACTTCAAGTTTTTCTGCCATTTGTTCTCCCGATGGGGAGAACAGGATGAACAAGGCTATCGGCGGCTCGACGGGCACAGCCCGCATCTGGATCGCGTCCGCGCTCATCGCGATATTGTTCCTGGCAACGCTGGCCTTTTCGATCTTCACCTCGTCGAGCGAAGCCAACCGCTTTGCCCTGCATGGCCAGAAGCAGATGGTGGCGGCCGAAATTCAGCGGCTGATCGAGCAGGCGGTGACCCAGCAGGCCGAGATCGCCCATTGGGACGAGGCCTATGACAAGCTGATCGCGCCGGTGCCGGACACCGGTTTCGCGCGGAAGGAAATCGTCGACTGGATGCTTGCCGATTACGGCTTCACTTCGGCCTTCATCCTGCGCCCGCAACACAGCGTGATCGAATTTTCCGACGAGGGCATGAAGCAGTCGAAGCAGACCTTCCCGGCCTTTTCCGATCTTGAAGCCCTGGCGCGCGAACGGTTTCTGGCCAATGCCGACAGGGTCGAGCGCAATCCGAGCAGCGCCAGCGCGCAATTTTCCCCGGCATACTGGCATGCGGCCGCGGCACGGATGATCGGTGGCAGACCCTCGCTCGTCATCGCCCAGGCCCTGGTGCCGGACATCGACCCGGCGCAGGCCATCGGGCGCAGCCGGTTGGATGGCGTTCCGGTCATGATCGCGGTAAAGCCGATCACCGGCGAAATGCTGGCGGCGATCGCGCAGCGGCACAATTTCTTTTCGCCGGTCATCCTGCCGGCCGGCAGGCAGGCGGCCCTGCCCGCCGAAATTTCGCTGCCGGATGAGAGCCGGCAGAGCAGCCTGATCCTGCGCTGGATACCGAAGGCGCCCCGGCCGGTGGTGCTGCGCCACACATTGCCGGCCGCCGGCGGCATGACGCTGCTGTTTCTGCTGTTTCTCGGCCTGCTGACCCGGCGCCATGCCGATGCGCTCAAGCGGCTTGCCGAAAGCGAGGCGATCCACCGCTACAATGCCAGCCACGATGCCCTGACCGGGCTTGCCAACCGGCTGAAGTTCGATGCCGAGCTCGATGCCCGTTTCGCGGCGGGCGAGGATGCCCCCTTTGCCCTGTTCTGCATCGATCTCGACCGCTTCAAGCCGGTCAACGACCAGCATGGCCATGAGGCGGGCGATGCTGTGCTGCGGGAAATTGCCCGGCGCTTTGCGGCGGTGCTCGGCGAACGTGGCCTTGTGGCGCGTGTCGGCGGCGATGAATTCGTCGCCATCGTCGATGCCTTCAGCGACCGCGACGAACTTTGCTGGCTTGCCGACAGGATGGTCGAGGCGGCATCGCGGCCGGTGCCCCATGAGGACAAGCTGCTTCAGATCGGCGCCAGCATCGGCATCGCCACGGCGCCAGCGCCGGCGCGGAACGCCGCCATGGCGATGCGGATGGCCGACGAGGCGCTCTACAGCGCCAAGGGCGCCGGACGCGGCCGGGCCAGTCTTGGCGGTCTCGACCAGGCGGCGTGAGCGCCATCGTGGTTACCGCCGTCGCTCGCGCAGGAAGATGTAAAGCCCCGAACCGACAATGATGGCGATGCCGAGCCATTTGACCGGCGAAGGAAACTCGCCAAAGACGAGATAGCCGGCAACCGTCAGCGTGACGATCTCAACGTATTGGAAGGGTGCGAGGATCGAAGCCTCGGCGCGGGAAAAGGCGACGATGATCAGCAGGTGGGAGACGGTTGCAAGGACGATGATCACGGCAAGCCAGAGCACGGCAAAGCCGTTGCCGGGCACCGTCAGCGCCAGATCCCCGACATCGAGCGCGCTGCCCGCCAGCAGGAAGGCGGAGCAGACCGCAAAACCACCGACGCCGGACCAGAACTGCATGACGAGCGGCCCGTCCGCCTGCCCCACCTTGCGCGACAGGATCAGATAAAGCGCAAAGAGCGTTGCGGTTGCCAGCGGCAGCAAGGCGGTCGGGCCGAACACCTCATAGGTCGGCTGGATGATCAGCAGCGCACCGCCAAAGCCGACCAGCGCCGCCAGATTTCGCCGCCAGCCCACCTTCTCGCCGAGCAGCAGGGCCGACAGTTGCAGCACGATCAGCGGCTCGACGAAGAAGATGGAAATCGCCTCGGCGAGCGGCAGATATTTGATGGCGATGAAGAAGATGCTGACCGCCGAGCCGACCAGCATGCCGCGCAGCAGGTTGAGCCCGACATGCCTGCCGCGCAGCGCCGGAAAACCGCCGCGCGCCAGGATGACGATGAGAAGCAGCAGCGCCTGGCCGGCGAAGCGCGTCCAGGTGATCGTCACCGGGCTGACGCCATGCCGGTTCGACAATATCTTCGACAGGACATCCATCAGCGGCGCCATCAGCATCGCCGCGACCATCAGTGCGATCGCACCGGTAATCGAGGTCGCAGCGCCCGGAAGGGTGGCGGATGGCTGTCGTGACGTCATCCCACCCGCTTACTGCGGCTGCCGGGCAAAGAAAAGCGCTATCCCGGCCATGAAAGGCTCGGTGGTGACAGGGAGTGTCAGCGGATTTGTTCAGGAGAGCGCGACCAGAAGGTCCGCTGCCGCCTTCATCTCGGCGAAACGGGTTTCGCGCCGCTTCGCCGCCTCGAAATCCTCGCCCCAATGGGCGATGTTGTGGTCTTCATCCACATGGGCGGCCTTCCAGGCGGTATCGAGATCGATCTCGCCTTCGGCCAGCGCAAAGGCGATCAGCGCGGAGCCGGTCAGCGTGGTCATGGTGTGCAGGCAGGAAAGCCGCAGGGGCTCGTCATAGGCGCCAAGGGCGGCCGAGAAGAGCTTGACCGCGCCGGCCGGCTGGTCGAGCGGCGAAATGCCCTCGACGGTTTCGAACCGCGCGCCGGTTCTGGCGGCGATGAAATCGAGCACCGGGTCCCACAGGCCGCGCTGGGCCTCGACCAGGGTTTCGGGATAGGCGGCGCGATAGAAGACGAGATCGCCGACGGCAAAGCGCACAATGTCCTCGAGAACGGCCTGCTGCTCCTGCGCCACGCCGTCGATGGCCGTGTTGGCGAGCCGGGTGACCGGCATCGAGGCGGGGTCGATCTCTTCTGCCTGGCTATCCCATTCGGCGGCGATCAGGCCGGCGGCGCGCTCGCTCGGCACGACGAGATGGGCCTTGGCCGGAGTACGCAGGGGCCGGCCGTCGAGATGGACGGCGAAGCCGCTCCCCTCGCCGCATACCGAGACCTGCTTGTAGAATTTGCGCGGCAGCGCCTTGCGCATGGCCTTCTGCGCGGCGATTTCGGGATCGTAGGACGCCCCCTTGCCGGGATCGAAGATGTCGTCAGGCATATTGGAAGGTTTGGCTCATCAGACCGGAAGAGCGCGAGGCGGCCGCCTGGCCGATCCCGCCGCCGCCGAGCCAGCCATGGATGGCGGCTTCGAGCGCCTTGCAGGAGGCGGCGACATAGGCCGCGCCAGCCGCCTCGATGCGGCTTACCGGATGATAGCCCCAGTTGACCCCGATGGCCGTCGCGCGGGCGGCGCGTGCCATCTCCATGTCGAAGCTCGTATCGCCGATCACCATGGTGCGGTGGGGAGGGATTTCCGCCTCGTCGCAACATTCCAGCACCATCGCGGGATGGGGCTTGGAGGGACAATCATCGGCGCAGCGCGCGACAACGAAGCGATCGCGGAAGATCGGGGTCTGCAACAGCCTGGCGACGCCGCGGCGCGACTTGCCGGTCACCAGGCCGAGCTTGATGTGCTTCTCGCACGCCAGGCGCTCGACAAGGCCCTCAATGCCCAGAAAGGGCAGCGACTGCATTTCCGGCCGGCCAGCCAGTTCGACATAGATTTCGCGGTAGTCGGCGGCCATTTCGGCCGTTTCATAGTCGACCTCGGCGCGACCCAGCATGGTGGCGATCGCCGATTCGAGCGTCAGGCCGACAATGGCCCGGGTGGCTGAAATATCGGGTTCGGCCAGGCCCCAGCGCAGGAAGGTGAGGCGCATGGATTCGTGGATGATAGCCTGGCTATCGATCAGGGTTCCATCAACATCGAAAAGAATGAGCCGCATGATTCGTGTATATCTGCTTCGCGAATCGGCGGTCAATCCACCGCGAATCGATTTTTTGAAAAAACTGGCTACTCGGAGTCAAGCTCTGAATCCGGGTCGAAAGCCAGCAGATTCCAGGTCTGCACCATGTGCGGCGGCAGCGGCGCGGACACGTCGATGATGCCGCCATCGGGATGGGCGATGCGGATGCGGCGGGCGTGCAGATGCAGCTTGTTCTGGATGCCGCCGGGCAATTGCCAGTTCTCGATATCGAAATATTTCGGGTCGCCGATGATCGGGTGGCCGATCGACTGGGTATGGACGCGCAGCTGGTGGGTACGGCCGGTTTCCGGCTTCAGCTCGACCCAGGCAAGGTTGGGGCCCGAGGTTTCGATGACGCGGTATTCGGAAATCGCATGGTCGGCGTCGGGCGTGCCGTGGCGCACCACCATCATCCGGTCGTCGCCGTTCTCGTCGCGGCTCTTGGCAAGCCAGTTCGATATCCGCCCCTCGCGCGGCTTGGGCACGCCCTTGACGATGGCCCAATAGGTTTTCTCGGTGTTGCGGCTGCGGAATTCCCGGGTGAGGAACGCCGCCGCGCCGCGCGTCCTGGCGACGACCAGAACGCCCGAAGTGTCGCGGTCGATGCGGTGGACCAGGCGGGGCTTCTCGCCCTTCTTGTCGCGCATCGCCTCCAGCATGCGGTCGACATGGCGGCGAAGGCCGGAGCCGCCCTGCACGGCAAGGCCGGCCGGCTTGTTGAAGACGATGACCTTCCTGTCCTCATACAGCGTCATGGCCTTGAGGACGTCGAGATCGTTCTTGTCGCGGATCGTATGCGCGGTGAGCGGGCCCGTCAGCGGCCCCGGCCCGTCGGCGGCAAGGGCGGTTACCGGCGGCGGCAGGCGCAGCGTCTGGCCCTGCTGCAGCCGGGTATCGGATTTGGCGCGCGCGCCATCGACCCGGATCTGGCCCGAGCGCAGCAGCTTCTGCAACTGGCCGAAGCCAAGCCCCGGAAAATGCACCTTGAACCAGCGGTCGAGCCGCATGCCCTGTTCGTCGGCGCTTACCTGCTTCTGATCGACGGTTGCCATGATGGGTGACTTTCCCTTGCGCTTGCGGTCAGGCAAAAGCCGAACGGGAGAGCCAGAGGCCGAAGAAGATCGCGGCCAGCGAAAGGGCCACGCTGCCGACGGCATAGGATGCCGCGACAAGCGTTTCGCCGCGCTCCCACAGGCTGGCGAAATCGAGCGAGAAGGCGGAAAAGGTGGTGAAGCCGCCAAGCAGGCCGGTCGCCAGGAACAGCCGCAATTCCTGGCTGGTGCCGCTGGCGCGGTGCGCGAGCCAGCCGATCAGCAGGCCCATGGCGAGCGAGCCGGTGACGTTGACGAAAGCCGTCCCCCAGGGAAAGGCATGCCCCAGCACGCGCATGCAGAACAGGCCGGCGAGATGACGGAGCGAAGCGCCGATGGCGCCACCAAGGGCAACGAGAAGGAGGTGTGTCATGGGCAGGTGCATAGCCGAGCAGGCGGCAATTGCCAATCGCCTCATCGTCTGCGAGAACGATTCCTGCCCTTGCCAAACGGTTCTTCCGACAATGAATCAGGATGTTCCGCCTTGGCACTGATATCGCTTGCAAATCCGCCATGCATCAAGGCTCGGTGCCAATACCCGCGCTCAACAGGTCTGGATTTCGCACAGGCTCGCCCTGAATTCCGCATCCTCGCCGATGCGGGTGGCGTCGAACTGGCGGCCGTCGACGCATTGCAGGCGCGCGAAGTAGGTCTTGCTGCCGCCCAGTTCCCGTTCCTCGAAGCGGATGAAATAGGCAACCTCGCCTTGCTTGTCCCGCTCCATCTGGAAGGCCGGCGACACATCGGGATCAGCGGCGTCAGCGGCATTTGAGCGTCGGCTTCTTGTCCCAGAGATCGCGCGCTATCTTGCTGCTGACGGCCAGATGGATCCAATAGACGTCGAGAATGTTCTTTGGATACTTCCTCGCCTGACCATCATAATCCGTGAAACCGACCTCCATCATCGTCTTCAGGGTTTCGGCCATCAGCCGGGCGGAATCGTCGAAGGTCAGATTGTCGTCCGGCTTCGACTTGCATTTATGGGCGACGAACACCCAGTCGTGAACGATGTAGCCGAGCCCGTAGCCCCAGGGCGAATAGTTGACATTGCCGTGCAGGAAACGCGGAATGCTGCCGCCATCGGTATCCATGTCGCCCGGGGTGAGCTTACGGCCGGTGGAATCGGTAAAGCTGAACGGTTTGGACTTGTTGCGCTCGAAGACGAATTTCGGCGTGCGATCCTCATAGAAACCGTTGAGGACGATGCGCGGCAAATTCGCGAACTTTCCGGTCCCCGTCTGGTTGTAAAGCTGGTTGGGCGAAAGCAGTGCCCGGGCGGAGAGATCGTCGCTGTCGAGCATGCCGATCAGTTGCTTGCCCTTTGCCTCCGCCTGTTCCTTCATCAGCGCCTGGGCAAAGCCCGGATGAAACAATTCGAAGGCGCGTTGCGGGCTCTTGAGATCGATCTTGGCCATTTTCCCCTCCAATATTTCGATTTTTGAGAAAAATATCGCTCCTATTCAACATAGACCAGTTTTCTTCTTTGTCGATGATTACCTGTCCCGACGCTCACCGCGCAGCTTCTGCCAGTAGTCGAGCCGTTTCCTGATCTCGCGTTCGAAGCCGCGCTCGGGCGGATCGTAGAAGCGCTTGCGGCCCATTTCGGTGGGGAAATAATCCTGGCCGGAAAACGCGTCCGGCTCGTCATGGTCGTAGCGGTAGCCGTCGCCATAGCCCTCGCCCTTCATGAGCCTGGTCGGCGCGTTGAGGATGTGCTTGGGCGGCAACAGCGAACCGTGCTGCCTGGCAGCCGCCATCGCCGATTTGAAGGCGGTGTAGACGGCATTCGATTTCGGTGCCGTGGCGAGATAGACGCAGGCCTGTGCCAGGGCCAGTTCGCCCTCGGGCGAGCCGAGAAAATCATAGGTGTCCCTGGCGGCGTTGCAGACGACCAGCGCCTGCGGATCGGCATTGCCGATGTCTTCCGACGCCATGCGCACCAGCCTGCGGCCGACAAAGCGTGGATCCTCGCCGGCATCGAGCATGCGGGCGAGATAATAGAGCGCCGCATCGGGATCGGAGCCGCGTACCGATTTGTGCAGGGCGGAGATCAGATTGTAATGACCGTCGGCGCCCTTGTCGTAGATCGGCGCGCGGCGCTGCAGGATTTCCTGCAAGGTTCGGGCATCCAGCGTCTCCTCGGGCCGGGCGACCCGCCAGACTTCCTCGGCCAGCGACAGAACCGCGCGGCCATCGCCATCGGCCATGCGGATGAGCGAGGCACGCGCCTCCCCGTCGAGCGGCAGCGGTTTTTCCTCCAGCGCCTCGGCGCGCTGCAACAGGGTTTCGAGGCTTTCCGCCGTATGCGGCCTGAAGGTCAGGACGCTGGCGCGCGACAGGAGAGCGGCATTGAGCTCGAAGCTCGGATTTTCCGTGGTGGCGCCGACCAGCACGATGGTGCCATCTTCCATCACCGGCAGGAAGGAATCCTGCTGCGCCTTGTTGAAGCGGTGAATCTCATCGACGAAGAGCACGGTCGTGCGGCCATTGGCGCGGCGATGGCGGGCGGCCTCGAAGGCCTTCTTGAGATCGGCGACGCCCGAAAAGATCGCCGACAATTGCTCGAAAGCCATGCCGCTGTCGCCGGCGAGAAGGCGGGCCATGGTGGTCTTGCCGGTGCCGGGCGGACCCCAGAAGATCAGGCTGCCCAGTGTGCCGGAGGCGAGCATGCGGGTGAGCGCGCCTTTCTCGCCGGTCAGGTGTTCCTGGCCGCTGACTTCGGCCAGCGTCTTCGGGCGCAGCCGATCGGCCAGCGGCCGATAGCCCGCAGGCGTTGCGGCCTGCGGCTCCGTTTCCCGATTGCCCGACTGAAAGAGATCGGCCATGGATCGCCAGCGCCCGGATTATTGCAGATACTGGCGGAAGAACTGGCCGTTGCGCTCGAAGACGATCCTGCGGCCGCCGCGCTCCAGCACCACCTGCCAGCCACGGCGCGACTGACGCGAAACCGCCTTGACCACCTCGTCCACGCTCTCGACCTCAGAACCGTTGATCTCGCGCACCATATCGCCCTTCTGAACGCCATTGGCGGCAGCGCGGCTATACTGTTCGACACCCAGCACCACGACCCCCTTGCCGCTGCCGGGAAGGCCCACTTCCTGGGCGACGGCCGGCGACAGGTTGGCGATGGTCGCGCCGCCCAGAACCGCCTCCTCATCGAGCTTGGTCGCCCGGCGCGGCGTCGTTTCGGGCGCCGGCTCCAGCCTGAGCGATACCACCCGGCGGTCGCGGCCCGAGACGACGACCAGTTCCGCCTCGCCGCCAATGCCGATCGTGTCGAGCCGATAGCCCAGTTCGTCATCGTTCATCAGGACCTTGCGGTTGATGCCGATGATCACATCGCCCGATTTGAGCCCGGCGCGGTCGGCCGGGCCATCGGGATAGACGCTGGAAACCAGTACGCCGCCCGGACGGCGCATGCCAAGGGATTCGGCGATCTCGCTGGTCACTTCCTGGGTGGTGACGCCGATCCACGGCCGGGTCACCACATCAGCGCCCTGCTCCACCGTGCGCAGAACGACCCGGGCCATGTTGGAGGGAATGGCGAAACCGATGCCGATCGAGCCGCCGGAGCGCGAATAGATCGCGGTGTTGATGCCGATCAGCTCGCCGCGCATGTTGATCAGCGCGCCGCCCGAATTGCCCGGATTGATCGCCGCATCGGTCTGGATGAAGAAATCGAAATCGTTGATGCCGACGCGCGAGCGGGCAACCGCCGAGACGATCCCGCTGGTGACGGTCTGGCCAACGCCGAAGGGGTTGCCGATGGCGAGCACCAGATCGCCAACCTCGACATTTTCCGAATCGGCGATCCTGATCGCGTCGAACGTGTCCTTGCTGTCCTTGATGCGCAGAACGGCAAGATCGGACTTTTCGTCCTTCAGGATGATTTCGGCATCGTAATCGGCGCCGTCATTGAGCACGACCTTCACCTCGTCGGCATTTTCAATGACGTGATAATTGGTGAGCACGATGCCGTCCTCGCTGACGATGACGCCGGAACCGAGCGAGTTCTGCATCCGCTCGCGGCGGCGCGGGCCGCCAAAGCTCTCGCCGAACTTGCGGCCGAAGAAACGCTCGAAAAACGGGTCGCCGGAAAAGGGCGAACGGTTCACCTCGACGACCTTGGCGGTAAAGACGTTGACCACTGAATGGGCGACGTCGCGCACCAGGGGGGCAAAGGTCAGCTTGATCTCCTCGGCGCTCCTGGGAACCTGCTGCTTCTTGCGCTGCTTGTCCTGCTTGCCGAGCAGGTCTTCCAGCGTGTCGCGGAAGATGGTGTCCAGATCCTTGGCCTGTGCGCGGGGGGCCAGGGGCAGTTGCACCAGCAGAAGGCAGGATAGCAGCAGGACGAGAAGCGGCCGCTGTCTGAGGAAGGGCATCATGAAGAGGGTCCTTTGCTGGAAATGGCCGAAGCGCCGGGGCCAGGCCATGAACTCACCAAACAGGGTCAAGATAGGTATGCGGGGAGCCCAAGTAAACACGCCAGGCGGCAGGCGCGATGCGCTTCGTCACATTGCTCGCGAAGGACCTTAGCGGCGGTCGAGCTTGGTCGCCAGAACGACCATGGTTTCGACATCGCTGATGCCGGGCAAGGCACCGATTCGGTCGATCAGCCGGTCCATCGCCTCGGGACCGTCGGCCTTCACCTGGGCGATGAGGTCGAATTTTCCGCTCACCGTGTGCAGGGCCTCGACCTCGGCAAAACGCGCCGCCAGGCGGGCCACCTCGCCCTGTCGGCGGGGTTCGATCGCCAGCATGATCATGGCCGAAAGGCCCGAATTGCGCGCCTGTGCGCCGAGCTTCAGCGAATAGCCGGCAATCGTGCCGTTCTGCTCCAGCCGGCGGATACGGTCCTGAACCGTAGTGCGGGAAATGCCGAGCTTGCGCGCGATCGAGGCCACCGGCTCGCGCGCATTGATCCGCAGCAGGTTGACCAGTTCGAGATCCTTGTCTGCCGCCATTCGAACCTCTTTTCACAAAGCGACGAGTTTTCCGTCGTTATGCCGCTCTTTTCGACTGAATGCAACGCAATGCCGTCTTTCTGCCGGCACGCCGTTGCGGGAAAAGACGTGAAGACCAATGCGCCCGAGGATACCGCCATGAATGCTCACAGCCTGCCGCATCTCGCTCATTTCCGCGATGCCCGCGCGGTGGTCGCGGCGCGGATGCCGGATCGGCCCCTGTTCTGTTTCTCTCGGGGCGCGCTGATCGATCAGGCAGAACGGTTTCTGGCCGGCTTTCCGGGCCATGTCTCCTATGCGGTCAAATGCAATCCGTGGCGCGATATCCTGCTGACGCTCCGGCAGGCCGGGATAGAGACCTTCGATGTGGCAAGCCTGGCGGAAATCGAAATGGTACGTTCGCTGCTGCCCGAGGCGGTGCTGCACTATCACAACCCGATCAAGTCGCGCGGCGAGATCGAGGCCGCGTTTCACCAATATGGCTGCCGGCGGCTGGCCATCGATTGCGCCGAGGAACTGGCAAAGATCGCCGCGATTGCCGGGACGGATGACGATCTCGAGATCGCCATCCGGTTTGTCCTGCCGCGCCAGGCGGGCAGTGCCGGACATGATTTTTCCACCAAGTTCGGCGCCTCGCCCACCGAATGTGCGGCATTGCTGCGCCAGGTAGCCGCGCTTGGCTACCGGCCGGTGCTGACCTTCCATCCCGGCTCGCAATGCGCCGATCCCGCCGTCTATGCCCGCCACATCGCGGCGGCGGGCGAGATCAGCCGCATGGCCGGCATCCAGCCCGCCATCCTCAATGTCGGTGGCGGCTTTCCGGCGGAATATGAACCTGCCCGCCTGCCGCCGCTCGAAGCGTTTTTCAATGCCATCGCCGAAGCCGCCGACACCGCCTTTACGGAGCAACGGCCGCAACTGGAATGCGAGCCGGGCCGCGGAATGGCGGCAAGCTGCATGTCGCTTCTGACCCGGGTGAAACTGGCGCAGCCGGCCTCCGGCGATCTCTTTCTCAATGACGGGATCTATGGCGGGCTGATGGAACTGCCACAATCGGCCGCCATCCGGCCGCCCTACCGGCTGCTCCGCCAGGATGGCGGCAAAGGCCGCGACGGCGCGCGCACCGTCGGATGGAAGACCTTCGGCCCGACCTGCGATCCGCTCGACGTGCTGCCGGGCCAGGTTACGCTGCCAGCCGACCTGCAGGAAGGCGACTACGTCGAATTCGGTGCGCTGGGCGCCTATGCGCTCGCCACCGTCACACCCTTCAACGGCTATGGCGGGCATGAAATCGTCGCGGTCGACGCCGTTCATTCCGTCTGAGCATCGCGGCAAACAAAAATGCCGCTACGATGAGCGGCATTTTCAGGTTTTGCTTTTCTCGACGGCAGCGATCAGGCTTCAGCGCCTTCGGCTGCCACTTCCGTTTCCATGGCTTCCAGACGCGCACGATCGGCGGCGCCCTTGGCTTCCGGGTTGCGGTCGACCAGTTCGATCACCGCCATCGGCGCGTTGTCGCCCTTGCGGAAACCGGCTTTCAGAACCCGGCTGTAGCCGCCATTGCGCTCGGCGTAGCGGGGACCCAGTTCGTCGAACAGCTTCTTGGCCTGGGCCACGTCCTTGATCTGAGCGATCGCCTGACGGCGGGCATGCAGGTCGCCGCGTTTGCCCAGCGTGATCAGCTTGTCGATGATCGAACGCATTTCCTTGGCCTTCGGCAGGGTGGTGACGATCTGTTCGTGCTCGATCAGGGATGCCGCCATGTTGGCGAACATCGCCTTGCGGTGGCTCCAGGTGCGGTTCAGCTTGCGATGGGCTTTTCCGTGTCTCATTTGCCTTCTCCTTCAGCGGATCATGCTGCGCCTAGGACTTAAGATCGCAGCGGTTGTCATGGCATTCCCGGACCCCGGATCGCTTGTGGCATCCGGGGTGGCCGATCGTGCCGATCAGTACTGGTCCTCGTAGCGTTTTGCGAGGTCCTCGATGTTTTCCGGCGGCCAGGTGGGCACTTCCATGCCGAGATGCAGGCCCATGCCGGCCAGAACTTCCTTGATCTCGTTCAGCGACTTGCGGCCGAAGTTCGGCGTACGCAGCATTTCGCTCTCGGTCTTCTGGATCAGATCGCCGATATAGACGATGTTGTCGTTCTTCAGGCAGTTGGCCGAGCGGACCGACAGTTCCAACTCGTCGACCTTCTTGAGAAGCGCCGGGTTAAAGGCCAGTTCCTGAACCTCTTCCTGGATTTCCTCTTTGACCGGTTCGTCGAAGTTGACGAAGATCGAAAGCTGGTCCTGGATGATGCGGGC
>JAGRLT010000007.1 GCA_020441665.1 Nitratireductor sp. | reverse complement strand
GACTACGTCGTCATCAATGACGACCTCGACCGCGCCTACAAGGAGGTTACGGCGATCCTGACGGCGGAGCGCCTGCGCCAGGACCGCCGCCACGGCCTTTACGACTTCGCCGAGGAACTGATCGGCGCGCGATGAATTCGGTGACAGTTTACTTAATTAACTGTGCGGCGCGAGCCTATCCGATGCGCTATTAATTAAGTAAACTGTCACCGAATTGCATTCGCCAGCGCGACGAACTCCGCCACGTCCAGCGTTTCGGCCCGGCGCTCGGGATCGATCCCGGCCTTTTCCAGCAATGGCGCGCCGCCAAGCGGCTTGAGCGATTGCCGCAGCATCTTGCGCCGCTGGCCGAAGGCCGCCTGCGTCACCCGTTCCAGATCGCCGGAACGGCAGGCAAGCGGCGCCTGGCGCGGTTCCAACACGACGACCGAGGACGTTACCTTGGGCGGCGGCGTGAAGGCCTTCGGGCCGACATCGAAGGCGATGTGCGGCTCGCAGCGCCATTGCGACAGGATCGAGAGACGGCCGTAATCCTTCGAGCCCGGCTGCGCGCAGATGCGCTGGGCGACCTCCTTCTGGAACATCAGCGTCATCGAGCAAAACCAGGCCGGCCAGGGTTCGGCGAGCAGCCAGCCGGCAAGCAGCGGCGTCGCCACATTGTAGGGCAGGTTGGCGATGATGCGGGCGGGACGCTCGATCCGGTGGGCGGCATCGGTGGCCAGCGCATCCCCCTCGATCACCTCGAGCCGGCCCGGATAGCGCGCCGCGATTTCAGCCAGCGCCGGCAGGCAGCGCCGGTCGCGCTCGATCGCGATGACGCGGCGCGCCCCGGCGGCCAGGATCGCCCGCGTGAGCCCGCCGGGCCCGGGGCCAACCTCGACCACGTCATGGCCATCAAGCGGCCCGGCCTGTCTCGCAATGCGCGAGGTCAGATTGAGATCGAGCAGGAAATTCTGGCCCAGCGCCTTTTTCGCCATTAGTTCATGGCGCGCGATGACGTCGCGCAGCGGCGGCAGGTCGTCGATCTGGCCGCTCACGCCGGTGCTGCCCCGTTCGCCGCCAGCCTGCCGGCCAGCCGGATCGCCGCGATCATGCTGGACGGATCGGCCTTTCCCCCGCCGGCGATATCGAGCGCGGTGCCGTGGTCGGGCGAGGTGCGGATGAAGGGCAGGCCGAGGGTGATGTTGACCGCCTCGTCGAAGGCGAGCGTCTTGGCCGGGATCAGCGCCTGATCGTGATACATGCAGATGACGCAGTCATGGCCGGCGCGGGCCCGGGCGTGAAACAGCGTATCGGCCGGCAGGGGCCCGCGCGCATCGATGCCCGCTTCGCGCGCCGCATGGACCGCCGGCGCGATGATCGCATCGTCTTCCCTGCCGAGGCTGCCGCCTTCGCCGGCATGGGGGTTGAGGCCGGCAACGGCGATGCGCGGCGCCGCGATCCCGAAACGCTGGACGAGATCGCGATGGGTAATGCGCAGGGTCTCGGCGACCCGTTCCGTGGTGAGCTGGCCGGGAACCTGCGCCAGCGGAATGTGGATCGTCACCGGCACGGTGCGCAGTTCCGGCCCCGCCAGCATCATCACCGGCAGAACCGGCTCACCCCAATATTCCTGCGCGAGCGCTGCCAGGAATTCGGTATGGCCTGGATATTTGAAGCCGGCACGGTAAAGCGACAATTTGTTGATCGGCGCCGTGACGATGCCGCCGGCTGCGCCTGAATGCACCAGCGAAACCGCCTCGCGGATATAGCCGCTGATCGCCGGACCATCGCCGTCGCTCGGCTGCCCCGGCAGGCCCGATACGGGAGCGCCGGCATCGACCACCGGCAGGGCGCTGGCGAACATGCCCATGGACTCGGCCGGCGTCGTTCTGCCGATTTCGACGCCGAGGCCGAGCTGTCGCGCGGTCTCATCCAGTATCCTTGCGTCGCCAACGACGAAAAACGGCGCAAGCGCCTGCTGCCTGCGCTGAAGCCAGCTCTTGAGGATGACTTCGGGGCCGATACCGGCCGGTTCCCCCAGGGTGACGGCCAGGGGCGTGGCGAGCGGTGGTACGGCGGCAGCCTGCGGCGTCATCGATAGACGATCTGCGCCTTGGATTTCAGCTCGGCAAGATATTCCTGTGAAATCTTGTCCCCGGCCTCGTTGAGGTCCTCGAACTGTTTCGACTGGCTGACAATGACGGCGGCATTGTCGTCGGAAACGGTTTTCTTCGAACAGATCGCCAGAAACTCGACGCCCTTGTCGGTCGTCTTGGTCTTCGTCACCGCGCCTTGCGAAAGGCTGATGAGCTCATCGTTCCAGTCGGGCGGCAATTGCGGCTCCAGAATGCGCGGCAATTGGCGCACCGTCACGTCGCGCATGCCGGCAGCCTGCTTGACGGTCTCGCCGCAGGCGGAAAACTGGGCCCGGAAGGCTTCCGCATCCTTGCGTCTCTGCGCCTGATAGGCCTTGTCGCCGGAGCGGTTTGCGGGAATGACGAAGATCGTCTGTTCGAGCAGATACTCCGTTGTCTCCGGCTTGTGCCCGCCCGACTTGCGGATCTCGAACATGGTTTCCTGGGTCGTCTTGCCCTTCGCTTCGGAGCGCAGCTTGATGCCGACGGCCCGCTGCCAGCCCATCTGGCCGCGAATGAATTCCTTGAAGTGCTCGGCGCCGACGCCTGCCTGGCCCAGAACCTGGCTCATCTGGCTGTTGGACATCTTGTTGGACTTGGCGAAATTGCCGAATGCCTCGTCCACTTCCTTGCTGCTCGGATTGGTGCCGCGCCGCTTGGCCTCCTGCATCTTGATTGCCTGATCGACCAGTTCCTCAAGCGCCTTTTCCGTGCGGTTGCCGCCGACGCGGCGCAGGTTCAAAAACGCTGCCCGGCGCTGAATATCGTAATTGGTGATCGGCTGGCCGTTGACGATGGCGCGGATATTGGTGCCCTTCTGGGTGACCGTCGCATCGCGATGGGTGATCTTCGGCTCGGCCGGGGCCTCGGCAAGCTGCTCGCCACCGGCCGCCGCCTCGCCGTTTTCGGTGGTAGCGGCCGGGGGCGCCGTCCCCTTCGAAGCATCCTCCTTGGCGCTTGAAATCGCATCGGATGCGGTGCTGCAGGCGGAAAGAAGAAGCGCCAGCAGCAGAACAAAAACCGGCAGCGCCGATGAAAGGGGCATCGGCGCCCTTCCGGCCATCGCCATGGTTTTCAACCGCGTCATTCTCATCGCCTGGTCAACTCCGGGAAACCTGCCACTACAGCTTTCGAGGGCTCTATCCGCCGCCGATGCGGCAAAACTTTGTTTTCGCCAACCGACAGGGCCATCCGTCTCGATCAAGCGGTCGGCACGGTCAGTTGGTTGTATTGTCTTCCAGAACCCGCTTGTATTCGGTCTCGCCGATCGTCCTCAGGCCGAGGCGGAACATGACAGAACGCTCGACGGTTTCGCCGTCATAGCGGTTGTCGGATTCGCTGTAGGTCGCCGAAAGCGAGAAGCAGCTATCGTCATAGGCCACGCCATAGCTGTGCGAGAACAGGCTGGAATTCTGGATATCGAAGGCCGCGCTGCCGAACAGCCGGACATACTCGGAAACCTTGACGCTGCCCGAGCCGCGAATCTCGTGGCGATCCTCGTCCAGCCCGTAATTGGGTTGCGACGCGATGAAGATATAGGAGGCTGAACCGGCGAAGACCGGGTCGACATAGCGCAGATTGGCTTCCCCGCGCCGCATGTTCAGGCTCTTTTCGTCAAACCGTCCGTCAAGGCCAACGGTGATGCCGGCGCCGGTATTGAGGTCGACCGATGCGACATAGTCGGACTTGTCGGTTTCAAGACCGGATTCAAGACCCGCATTGACCAGATCGCGCTTGGCAAACGAGTTCTGGCCGGCGAGATGATAGGACTGCCCGGCCATGAAATTGATGCTGGCGCCGCCCGTAAACGCCATCGCATAGCGGAAGCCGACATTGGCCCGCGTTCCGCCCTCGACCCGGTCGAAGCCCGAGAACTTGTCGCGCTCGAACAGGTTCGACGTGTCGAACACCATGCTCTGGGCGTCCTCGTTGGGAAACGCGCCGATATGGGTTTCGTCGGGCCGCACGATCACCTGGGCGATCGGCTCGAACAGGTGCGAAACCATGCCGTCATTGGCGACCAGCGGATAGCGGATTTCCAGCGTCGCCGCCGGCATGCCGCGCCAGATCTGGTCGTTGCTGGTCAGCGGATTGTATTCGGTGTTGAGCTTGTTGGTGTCGAGCCACATGCCGTCGCCGCGCGCGCTGAGCGCGGTCGTCACCAGAGCGCCGTTGACGATCGACGAAGCCTTCCACTCCGCCTCCGTGCTGGCGCGGGTATAGCGGCCCTCAATGCCGTGAAACCGTTCCTTGCTGGTCGTGATGCCGGGTCCCGCCGCATAGTTGACAATGTCGATCTTGTCGCGGTCGACGCTGGTCACGTTGACATCGAGCGAGACCTGGCCGCCGGCAACCGGATCGTCGGAAACCAGATTGTAGTCAAACGATGGCAGCACGCGAGCCTGCTGCTCCTGGAGTTTGTCGTCCATGCTGGTGAACAGGGCGCCTTTCATTTGATCCTTGGAATCGTCCTGGATCAGGAATTTCTGCGCCCTCAGGTCGAAATAGTTCTTGTCGTTGAGACCGGTCAGATAGACCTGGTTGGTGATCTCGCGGTCGGAATAGCCTTCGAGATCATAGGTCCGGGCAAAATTGCCGTCGCTCTGCGCCAGCACGTTCCAGCCGAACGCCCAGCGCGAATTGAGATCGAACCGGCCGGTCGACATGATCGCGCCGCGCTCTTCGACCGAGCGGTCGATCTCGCCGCTGTCGAAGGCGACCTGCCGCTGCTGGTCGATGCCGGCAATGCGGAAATTGTATTCGCCGTTATAGGTGCGGTGGCGCCACTCCGCCTCGCCGAGAAAGCCTTGGCGCGAATAGTAGCGGCCCGAAAGCGTCAGGTCGTAATGGGGCGCCAGCGCCCAGAAATAGGCGGCTCCGGCGCTGAAGCCGAGTTCCTCCGATATGCGCGGCCGGAGAGGAATGAAGCCCGACTTGCGCTTGATCGACGGATCGGCATGGGAAAAATAGGGCAGATAGGCGATCGGATGGCCGAAGAACTCGAAGCTCGCCTTCTCGTAGGAGACCGTCTTCGCCTCGCTGTTGATGATCACCCGGTCGGCGCGGATCTGCCACAGCGGCGGCTTGGAGGGATTGTCCCGGCAGGGTTCGCAGGCGGTGTAGACGCCATTGTTGAACACCGCGATCGAGCCGTCGCGCCGTTCGGCGCTCTCGGCGGCGAAATGCGTATTGTCCGGTGTTTCCACCCGCAACGCGTCGACGAAGCCGTTGCGGAAATCGTCGGTGATATCGATCTCTTCGGCAAAGATGCGGTTGCCATTGGGCTCGACGATCTCGACCCCGCCATTGGCGATCACCCGCCCGCTGGCGCGGTTGTAGGTAACCCGCTGGGCAACCAGCGTGTAGCCGTCATAGGCGATCTGCACATTGCCCGAGGCAACGACGCTGGAATTGACCTGATCGTAGATCAGTTCATCGGCTTCGAGCAGCATTTGCGCGTTGGACTGGTTCTGGCTGGAGCCGAACAGGTCCTCGCCCGAAAGCTGGGCATGGGCGGGCAGGGGCAGCGCCGTGCCGATGCCGAGCGACAGGACCACCGCCACGGTCAGTGCGGCCAGTTTGAACGGCGCGCGCGCCAACGCCGCCGGCCCTGCCGGCTTCAGCCCGTCGCGCGCGCCATCGGCGCATAGGTATCGCAGGCCGGCCATCAGCCGTCCTCCTGATACAGAAGTATGCTCATTCCGAACAAAACTGCTACTAACGACGGAGACCATGCTGCCATGGGCGGCGGCACGATTCCGTTATTCCCCAATGAACTCACCAGTCTGGTCGAAGCATAAAGCACGAACCCGCCCAAAATGCCACCCAAAATGAGCCTTCCCGCCTGTCCGAACCGTACGAAACGAAGCGAGGCGCTCGCCGCGATCAGTACCATTGCGAACAGGAACAGGGGAAGCGCCAAAAGGCTATGGAATTGAACCAGATAGGGAAGATGGTTAAGACCTGACAGACGGATGCGCTCGGCCGTGTGGCGCAGGTTCCAGAAGCCGGTGGAATCGGCATCGCCGCTGACCCCCAACAGGTATTCGGCCGACAGGTTGGTCGGCACCTCCAGGGAAGCTTTTTTGGCAAGGGACTGGGTGGAATCGGACACGGTTGCCTCGGCCAGCACCCAGCGGTCGCCGTGATGCACCGCCTGGCGGGCGTCGATGCGCTGGCTGACCAGGCCCTTTTCGTCGAACCGGATCATCCTGACCCCGTCGAGCAGCTTGCCGCCGTCGCGCGCCACCTTGGCATTGATGATGGTCGACCGGCCCTCGCCGTCGTCCTGGCGCAGCCAGAAGCCGGAGACCGTCTTGGCGTTGGTATCGCTGCGGATGCCGAACAGTTCCGCCTTCATGTCGAGGCTGGTCTGGTAGAAGCTGACCGCCGCCGGATTGTAGACCGTCGCCGCCAGGATGCCGATCACCGCCGCCGCCGCGCTGATCGGCAGCAGGAACTGCCAGACCGAAACGCCGGAGGCGCGCGCCACCACCAGTTCCATTTTGCTGTTCAACTGGAACAGGGTCATCATCGTCGCGAACAGGCAGGCGAAGGGAAACGCCTTGTCGATGAAGAACGGCGCCGTATAGAGCGAAATCAGATAGACCTGCGCCACGCTGACGTCGATCTCGTCGTTGAGCTTGCGCAGGCCCTCGATGAAATCGACCGTCACGATGAGAAACAGCAGCAGCAGCATCATCGCGATCAGCGATTTGGTGAAGCGCCAGGCGATGTAGCGAAACAGCGTCGGTCCGATCATGCCGCCGCCTCCGACGTCCGCCGCCGCCAGTCGAGATAGCGCTGGTGCTGCTGGCGCATCCACGCCTCCGTGGCGAGCGAGGCCCGCTCGACATGGGGCTGTAGCCGGCGCGGAATGCCCACCGTGCGGTTCTGATAGAGGTAGTAACCGGAATAGAGGATCGCCGCGAGCGGAATGACATAGAGGAACACGGCCATCGTCTCGTTGGCCTTGATCCCGCTTGCCGCCGAGAAGGCAAGCCCGCGCAGCACCAGCAGCAGCACCAGCCCGCCGCCGATCGCCGAGCCGTAGCCCTGGCGGCTGGAGCGCGCCTGGCCGCAAAAGGCCAGGATCACCATCACATAGGCGAACGGCCACAGCATTTCGGAAAACCGCTGATGGATTTCGGACGTATAGAGTTCTGGCTGGCGTTTCAGAAACGAATCGTTGGGGTCGGGGAACAGGAGTTCCGGCGTCGTGCGCTCCTTCGGCCGCCGCTTGAAATCGCCCGCATCGTCCTTGGCGGCAAGCGAATCGAGATCGAAGGCATAGCTGTCATAGCGGATGACGGAGGAGGAATTGTCCGTCATGTCCTGTTGCAGGATCTCGCCGTCGCGCAGATAGAGCACCGCCTCGTCGTCGGTGCGCACCAGAACGCCCTCGCGCGCCAGAAAGGTCTGGCGCTTTTCCGGCGTCCGGTCGTCGGCGATCAGAATGCCGCCCAGCCTGCCATCGGGCAGCCGGCGCGCGATGTGGAAGGTCAGCCCCTTCTCGACCTGGTTGAATTCGCCTTCCTTGACGATCACCGAAACCAGGTCGGCCGCCATGTCGCGCTTGTAGGACTTGAGCGACGTCAGCGACCAGGCGATGACGAAATGGCCGACAAAGCCGGTAAACAGCGACAGGATCAGCGCCAGCACCAGAAACGGCTTCAGCACGATGCGGTTCGACGCGCCGCTCGCATTGATGACGACGAGCTCGGAATTGTTGTTGAGGTTGGAGACGGTCGAAACCGTGCCGAGCAGCAGCGCCACGGGAATGACCGCCAGGAACAGCATCGGGATCACCAGCGTTGTCAGCATGAAATAGGCCTGCAGCGACTGGCCCTTGGTGGTGATGACATCGAGCCGGCCGAGCGCCTGTACGATCCACACCACACCGGCGAGCGACAACAGGATCGCCAGCGTGGCAATCGCCGCCTTGCGGAAAATGTAGCGCTCGATCAGCTTCATGCCGCTGGTCTGCTTCCCCTTTGAGAGCGGCCGGCGCGCGGTCGATCCCGATCGCCGCCGCCTTTCCCGCTTCCTGTGCCGGCCGTTCCCGCTGCCGGCTGTCCCGTTATTGTCTGTACCCGTTGCTGTCGGCAGGTGTCCGCTGAACCCGGCCGGACACGCTTTGCCCCGCCATAGGGCTCCTGAAATACGGCGCAATTCCGGGTCGCTTTTCCGCGCTGCCGCTCAGGGTTATTTTCCCGTTAATCAGTAAAGGCTGAATTGGCTAAAAATAGGCGAAAGAAGGCGGTTAACACAAAGTTAAGCGGCTTTTTTGGCCACTGTTGCGCCAAGGCCACTTGCATATTCGCGATTGCACCTTATCCCTTGGTGAAATGCCGGTTTTTGCCGGCTTTGAAGCAATTTTGACCCGAGGAGCAAGCATGGCCCCGCAACCCGCCATTTCCATCGCCAAAACCGCGCCGAAGCCGAAGGGCGCCATCGTCTTCCTGGTGGCCGAAAACGGTGAACTGCCGCCGTCGGCCAAGGCGCTTGATACCGATGGCAGGCTGTCGGATGCGATCGGCATTGCCGGTTTCGAGGGCAAGACGGGAACCGTCGTCGAGGTGATCGCGCCGCAAAAGGGCGTTGACCGCGTTCTCATTCTCGGGCTTGGCAAACGGGAGGAAGCAGGCGAGGAGGACTGGCTCAAAGCGGGCGGAAAGCTCTTCGCCGCGCTCGGCAAATCGACGGCCGCCACCGTCCATACCGACCTGTCCGATGGCAAGGCGCTCTCCCCCGGTGAAATCGCCCACCTGGCCTCGGGCGCAAGGCTGCGCGCCTATGATTTCGACCTCTACCGCACCAAGAAGAAGGACGACAGGAAGGCCGTCTCGATCGCCTTCGTCACGGCGGCCGATACCGCCGCCCGCAAGGCCCTCAAGGAGGCGGATGCGGTTGCCGACGGGGTGATGCTGGCCCGCGACCTGGTCAACGAGCCGGCCAATATCCTGGGCCCCGTCGAATTTGCCAGGCGATTGGAAGATTTGAAGAAACTGGGCTGTACGGTCACCGTGCTCGACGAGAAGAAACTGACCGCCGAAAACATGGGCGCGCTGCTCGGCGTCGCCCAGGGCTCGGTGCGCCCGCCCCGCGTCGTCATCGTCCAGTGGAAGGGCGGCAAGGCCAAGGAAAGGCCCGTCGCCTTTGTCGGCAAGGGCGTCGTGTTCGACACCGGCGGCATTTCGATCAAGCCCGCCGCCGGCATGGAGGACATGAAGGGCGATATGGGCGGTGCCGCCGCCGTCAGCGGCGTCATGCACGCGCTCGCCGCCCGCAAGGCGAAGGTCAATGCGGTCGGCATTGTTGGGCTCGTAGAAAACATGCCGGACGGCAATGCCCAGCGACCCGGCGACATCGTCACCTCCCGTTCCGGCCAGACCATCGAGGTGCTCAACACCGATGCGGAAGGCCGTCTGGTGCTTGCCGACCTGCTCGATTATTGCGCTGACAAGTACAAGCCGCAATTCATGGTCAATCTCGCGACCCTGACCGGCGCCATCCTCATCGCGCTGGGCAATGCCCATGCCGGCCTGTTCTCCAACAATGACGAATTGTCCGAACGCCTCACCAGGGCCGGCCTCGACACCCGCGAGCGCCTGTGGCGCCTGCCGCTCGACCCCGACTATGACAAGCTGCTCGATTCGAAGAATGCCGACATGAAGAATATCGGCGGCCGCCTTGCCGGTTCGATCACCGCGGCGCAGTTCCTGCAGCGTTTCGTCAAGAACGACATTCCCTGGGCCCATCTCGATGTCGCCGGCACCGCCATGGCCTCGCCGAAGACCGCCTACAGCCAGGGCTGGGCCTCGGGCTTCGGTGTCCGGCTGCTCAACCGCCTGGTGGTAAACGATTACGAATAGGTGACCCCCGAGGTCCGTATGGCATGACGGAAGTCCTGTTCTATCACCTCACCGAGCGTACCCTGGAGCAGACCCTGCCGGGCCTGCTCGAAAAATCGCTCGAGCGCGGCTGGCGCGCCGTCGTGCAGGCGGGATCGCCGGAACGCGTCGAGGCGCTGGACAGCCTGCTGTGGACCTGGCGCGATGAGAGCTTTCTCGCCCATTCGGCGTCCAGCGACGCCAACGCGGCCCACCAGCCGGTCTTCCTGACCACCGGCGACGACAACCCCAATGGCGCGCGGATCCGCTTCCTGGTCGATGGCGCCGTGCCCGCTTCGCTCGAAGGTTACGAGCGCGGCGTCTACCTGTTCGACGGCCATGACGCCGAGGCGGTCGATCAGGCCCGCAGCCGCTGGAAGGCCGAGAAGGCGGCCGGCCACGACATCACCTACTGGCAGCAGAAGCCGGGCGGCGGCTGGGAGCGCAAGGCATGAGCGGCGGCCCGCCGCAGGACGATGACGGGAACGCGCAATCCTTCCGCGCGCGCCGCGACAAGGCCCGCGCCGACCTCGACGCGATCGACCGCGGCAGCGTGCATGACGGGCCGGAACGCAAGGCTTTCTTCAACACGGTCTATGCCCGCGCCGGCGGCGATGCGGCCCAGGTTCCCTGGGCTGATCTCGCGCCAAAACGCGAATTGCTTCAATGGCTTGAACAAAATTCCGGAATCAGTTCCTCATCCGCTTCAGGGGCCCTGAAGACGGCCATCGACATTGCCTGCGGCCTTGGCGACAATGCCGAGGCGCTGGCCGCGGCGGGCTATCGCACCAGCGCGTTCGACCTCTCGCGGGACGCCATCGACTGGGCACGCAGGCGCTTTCCCGACAGCGCGGTCGAATACCGCCAGGCCGATCTGTTCGACCTGCCGACGGAATGGCGCGGCGCCTTCGACCTGATCCATGAATGCTATACGCTGCAATCCATGCCGCCGGAAATGATCGACCGTGTGGCCCGCTCGATCGCCGCGCTCGCGGCCCCTGGCGGCGATCTTCTGATCTATGCCCGCTGGCGCCCGGACGGCACAGCGGCGGATGGCCCGCCCTGGCCGCTTGCCGATTCGCAGCTTGACGTTTTCGCCCCGCTCGGATTTGAACGGGTCGGCGATTTGCGGTTTGAACTGCTCAGGCCAGGCGGACGGCTGGTTCCCCATGCCTTCGTCCATTGGCGCAAACGCTGAACACGGAAATCGTGAGGGCAGGGGCATGCGGTTCATTTCGGTCTTGTTGATCCTGGGCGGTCTGGCGCTCGCCTTCGTGCCGGCGATCTACCGGACCGACCATGCCGGTGACGCGGTCGCGCAACTGCGCCTTTTCGACCGGGCGGGCGGCGGCTGGCGCGATGGCTGGCGCAACGGCGACGTACCGCTCACCGCCGATGGCGGGCCCTATCGCATCCGCCTCGAAGGCGCGCTGCTGCCCGGCACGGCAAATCTGCCGCCGCAACTGCCGGTCTATATCGAACTGACCGGGGCGGGCGCGGTGGTCTTTTCCGGTGAATTTGCCTTCGCCACGCGCGAGGAGGGGCAGTCCTCGGGCGCCAACGCACCGCATCTCGCCGTCTCGCTGCCGCAATTCGACGTGCTGGAAGATGGCCGCTATGCCCTGTCGGCGCGCCTGCTGACCGACAACGACATCAATCTCGCCACCCTCGATGCGAGGATTGTCGGCAGCGCCCCGGCAGCCGGTTTCGACACCCTGCCGGCGGGGCTCGGCATGTTCGGCTTCGGCACGCTGCTCTATCTCATCGCTGCCCGCCGCCGCAAAAAGACCGGCGAGCCGAAACACCGCTGGGGAAGGGGGTAGAAGAGGCCTTCAGGCTGCCCTGACGGCCAGACGAACCCCGGTTGCCTCCTGCAGGTGGCTGATGACGGAAAATAGGTTGTCGGCCGTCGGATTGCCCTTTTCACCAAACATGCGCATCAGGCTTTTTGCCGATTTTCCTGTTTCAGCCGCCAGTGCCTCAAACCCCACCGTTGCGTTGATGTAGTCGCGCAGAACCGCCTTGCCGGTCGCCACATCGCCGCAAAGCAAGGCTTCGACAGCTTCCGAGAGCAGGGCTCCACAAAATGCCGGATCGCGTTCCGCCCGCGCTTTGATGGTCTCCCTGAAATCGCGCGTCAATGCCATCGCTCATCTGCCCTTTCGCTCTTTGTAGTCGGACCATCTTTGCCGCGCCTGCTCGATATCCCGTTCCTGTCGGCGTTTCGTGCCGCCTGCGAGCAGGATGACAAGTTCGTCGCCATCCCGACCGAAATATATGCGAAGGCCAGGTCCCCAATGGATGCGGTATTCCGCCAGTCCGCCGCCAACCGGTTTCACATTGGAAAGATTGCCCATCTCCATGCGCATAAGGGCAACGGTAATCTTGGCGGCTGCCTGCGGGCTAAGATCGTCGAACCATCGTGCGAACGGGCTGCGTCCTTCCGCGTCAAGATATTCAACGATCTTCATCAGCATAAAGTAACATAAGCGTTACCAATTGCAAGCGCGCCATCCCCTGCGCTCACCCCAGCTCCGCCGAGAGTTCCAGCCATTCCTCTTCCACCTCGACCAGCCGCCGTTCGGCTTCGGCCTTCTTGGTGGCGAGCTGGCGGATCTTCTCGAGCTCGCGGTTGGTGGCGGCGGTGGCGAGCATCTTGTCGATCCTGCCGATCGCTTCCTGCGCCTTGGCCATGATCGCTTCCAGCTGCTTGACCCGCTTGCGCGCCGCGTCCTGGCCCTTGCCCCGGTGTTGGCGCAGTGCGGCGCTTTCCTGCCGCTTCTCCGCTTTCGGGGCCGGCGCGATGGCCTCTTCCTTCGCCTTGCGGGATTTCGCTTCCGCTTCCTCGCCCTTGAGGATCAGCCTCTTGTAATCCTCCATGTCGCCGTCATAGGGCCCGACCGTGCCCTTGTTGACCAGCCACAGCCGCTCGGCGCTCGCCTCCACCAGATGGCGGTCGTGCGAGATCAGGATCACCGCGCCCTCATAGGCATTGAGCGCCATGACGAGCTGTTCGCGGCTGTCGATGTCGAGGTGGTTGGTCGGTTCGTCGAGGATCAGCAGATGCGGCGCGTCGAAGGTGATGAGCCCGAGCAGCAGCCGCGCCTTCTCGCCGCCGGAAAGATCCCGCGCTTTTGTGTCCATCTTTTCCGACGACAGCCCCATGCGGGCGACCCGGCCGCGCACCTTGCCCTCGGCTTCGCCAGGCATCAGCCGGCGCACATGGTCATAGGCCGACTGCTCGGGGATCAGATCGTCGATCTGGTGCTGGGCGAACATCGCGATGCGTAATCTGTCCGCCCGCGTCATCTCGCCCGACTGGATTTCCAGCCGTTTCGAAATCAGCTTGGCGAAGGTCGACTTGCCGTTGCCGTTGGCGCCGAGCAGCGCGATGCGGTCGTCGGCGTCGATGCGCAGATTGAGCCGCGACAGGATCGCCTTGCCGGGTTCATAGCCGACCGAGGCCCCGCGCATGTTGATGATCGGCGAGGCGGCCTCCTTCTTGGGGCTCGGAAAGGAAAGCGGCGCCACGCTCTCATCGACGGCGATCGAGATTTCCTGCATCTTTTCAAGCGCCTTGATGCGGCTCTGGGCCTGGCGCGCCTTCGAGGCCTTGGCGCGGAAGCGGTTGACGAAGGCTTCCATGTGCTTGCGCCGTGCGTCCTGCTTCTCCTTCATCTTGGCCTGCAACGCCAGCCGCTCGGCGCGGGTGCGCTCGAAGCGGTCGTAATTGCCGCGATAAAGCGTCAGCTTCTTGTGTTCGAGATGGACGATGCCGTTGCAGGCCTTGTTGAGCAGGTCGCGGTCATGGCTGATGATGATGACCGTGTGGGGATAGCGCGCGATATAGGTCTCGAGCCAGAGCGAGCCCTCGAGGTCGAGATAGTTGGTCGGCTCGTCAAGCAGCAGCAGATCGGGCTCGGAAAACAATACGGCGGCAAGCGCCACGCGCATCCGCCAGCCGCCGGAAAAATCGGCGCAGGCGCGCTGCTGGGCCTCGGCATCGAAGCCGAGCCCGTGCAGGATCGCGCCGGCGCGCGCCTCGGCCGAATGGGCATCGATATCGGCAAGCCGCATGTGGATTTCGGCGATGCGCCCGGCATCGCTCGCCGTCTCGGCTTCGGCGAGCAGCCGCGCCCGTTCCGTGTCGGCCCTGAGCACCGTGTCGATCAGGCTGTCCTGGGTTCCCGGCGCCTCCTGCGCCACGCCGCCAATGCGCAGGCCCTTCGGAATGCGGATCGTGCCCGATTCCGGCTGAAGTTCGCCGGTGATGAGCTTGAACAGCGTGGTCTTGCCGGAGCCGTTGCGCCCGACCAGCCCCACCTTGTGGACGGCATCGACCGTCACGCCCGCCTGTTCCAGCAGCGGCCGTCCCTGTATGCGGAAGGTGAGATCGTTGATCGCTATCATGGGCCGGCTTGTGGCCGAAGGCGGCGCGGGAAGCAAGGGGCGGGAACCTGAAAAAGCCGCAACGGATTACGCGCCCCATCACGCAAAGAAAGCCGCGGCGGGTTTCTCCGCCACGGCCATGGTTTTTCGGACCGGCTGACTACTTTGCGTCGGCGCGCAGGCGCACCAGGTCGTTCATCAGCCCGTCGGTTCCGTTCATCACGGTCAGGCGCTCGACTTTGCCGGCAATGTTTTCCAGCGCTTCAAGCTCCTTGAGGCGCAGCATTACCGGGTTCTCAGCCATCACCTTGGCCGTGTTGAGCAGCGAACGGGTCGCGTTCGTTTCCTCGCGGCGGCGGATGACATTGGCCTCGGCCTCCTTCTGCGCGGCAACCACCGTGTTGAGAATGTCGCGCATCTCACCCGGCAGGATTACATCCTTGAGCGTGATCTCGGATACCTCGACGCCGATTTCCGCCATCTCGGCCCGCACCTTGTCGGCAGCCTCATTGTCGACCAGCCCCTTGTTTTCAAGAATCTGGTCAAGCGTCATGGCGCCCAGCGTCTTGCGGAAGGCAAGCTGAAGGGCACGATACAGGCTGTCGGCGAAGTCCTTCACCGAAGTGACGGCCTTGACCGGATCGGTGACGCGGTATTCCGCCGCCAGGTTGACGCGGATCGTCACCCGGTCGCGGGTCAGCAACTCCTGGCCGGAAACCTCAAGCGACTGACGCTTGAGATCGACCAGTTTCTGCTGGATCGTGCGACCAACTGCCCAGAAGGCGTGTACACCCGGCTGAAGCGTCTTGATCAGTACGCCATCGGCGAACAGGATGCCTGCCTGGCCATCGGCAACCGGAATGACGTTGATCAGGCTGACCGCCTTGGCCTGGCCGAGACGGCGCATCAGGGCCGGATCGACTTCCGTAACCTCGGAAACGTCAATACGCGTCACGCTCCACGGCCCGGCATCGCTCCAGACCACGATACGGCTGTCCGGCGCCAGCACCGAGTGAATGCGGCCATCACGCTCGACCACTGCAACCTCGCCCGCGCGGGTCTCGACCTCGGTCAAGTGCTCGGCGGCAACCTTCGGGAGCTTGTCGAAAAGCACTTTGTCATAGGCAGAGGTCAGTTCCGGACGCGACAGGTTGTGCATCTCGAGCGACAGCCGGTTGCGCCGGTTGGGCAGGCTGTATTCGCCAGGCAGCAGAATACCCTTCAGTTCGCCCTTGTAGAGCTGCACCACACGTTCGTTTTCCTTGACCAGGACGCGCCGGCGTCCAAGAATTTTTTCCAAAAGTACTTTCATCACATTACTCCTTCTCGCGTCACATGTCGGCGATGGTCCTTTCTTCGTTTCGTTTCAGTTCGGTCCTCTGGAAAATGATCCGAAGACCGGTGGCATGACCGGGCGGCGTGGCGCAGGGAGCGGGCGTCGCGGTCCGAAGGCGGCTCGGCGGCGTTCGAAAACGCAATACGCTTCGCGGCCATCGGACGGCTCAGCCGTCACCGGCAACCAGGCTGTCCAGGCATGGCTCGGGTACTTGCTTCGTCAGATCGCCCGAGGGCTTTCCTCCGTCGCGCATGCCCTCGCATGCCGGTCTCCGGACCGCTCGATAGACAGCACCCAAAGCTGTTGCCTTCTAGGCAGGTTTTGGAGCGGGAATCGAACCCGCGACTTTCGGATTAAAGTCCGATGCTCTACCCTACTGAGCTATCCAGTGGTGGTAAGACAGGAATCGAACCTGCGACCTCCGGGAAATCCCGGTGCTCTTCCCCTGAGCTACAAACCGTTTCCTGGCCATGTTGTCTGCCTTCCGTACAAGGCCTGGCAAAGCCTGCCTTGCGGGCGGGTATTCCGTGAAACCCTATCCGTTAAAGTGCAACCAACCGGTTGGCCGGGAGCGCGCGTATAGTGTCAGCGCCGCCCCATGGCAAGCGGATTCTTAAAAAAATGCAGATTTCTTACAGAGTGCGGTCGCCCAATACTTCATATCAACAAAAACACATGTCGTTATGCAATCGGATATCTGGCGAAAGTCGGGCATGCAAAACGCCCTTCACCCCGTCAGTGCCTTTCCCGCATCGGTTCGCGTGAAATAGATCAGGTCGAGCGGCGGCGGTTCCTTGCCGAGGATCGACAGGATCGTGTGCGCCTGGCCGCGATGATGGGTCTGGTGATTGAAGAAATGGCTGACGCAGGGGGCGAGCTTCTGGGTCACCCGGTCCGGCAAGGTGATCATGGTGAAGGTGAACGAGCCATCCAGTTGCCCGGCATCGAGCGTATCGGCCCAGCACAGGATCCGCGCGTCCTCGGCTTCCCGCGCCGCGCGCAGGTCGTCGAAATGGTCGAACAGGACGGCGTCGAGCGTCTTCGGATGGTCGCCCTCGCCGGTGAAGCGCTTCATCCAAACCCGGTCGCCGACCAGAACATGGTTGAGCGTGCCCTGCATGGAGCGGAAGAAGGCGCCGCAATCGCGCCGGTATTCCTCCTCGCTCAGCAGCGACGCCGCATCGTAAAGCCGCCGGTTCGCCCAGGCGTTATAGGCTGCAAGCAGGCGGGTCTGCGCGCTGAGATCCATGCTCGATTCCCGGTCGGTGTGTCGCCGGCGCACTTGCGGCAGCCGGCGCGATCCGGCAAATCTATCCCATTGCATTGCCCGGGGCCATCGCATGACGATCAAACTTTACGAACTTGCCGGCATCGACAAGTCGCGGCCGTTTTCTCCCCATTGCTGGAAGGCTCGCATGGCGCTGGCCCACAAGCAGGTCGAGGTCGAGACCGTCCCGGTCGGCTTTACCGCGATCGCCGAGATCGAGAATGGCGGCCAGACGAGCGTGCCGGTCATTCGCCATGGCGAGAAGGTAATCGCCGACTCTTTCAAGATCGCGCTCTATCTGCGCGATGCCTATCCCGATCGCGGCGATCCGCTTTTCCGGGGCGAAGGCTCGATCCCGCTTGCCCGCTTTGTCGAGGCGTGGAGCCAGAGCCAGCTCCATAGCTGGATCATCCAATGGTCGGCGGTGGATATCCATGCCATGCTCAACGCCGCCGATCAGGCCCATTTCCGCGCCAAGCGGGAAAAACAGTTCGGCCGCACCATGGAGGAGGTGGTCGCCGATCGCGAAGGCCGGGCGGGACAGCTCCGTCAGATCCTGACGCCGATCCGCATGATGCTCGCCCATCAGCCTTATCTCGGCGGCAGCCAGCCGGCCTTTGCCGACTATATCCCGTTCGGGGCGCTGCAATGGCTGCGCATCTGTTCGGGCCTTGCCATGTGGGACAGGGATGATCCGGTGCGCGACTGGTTCGAGCGCCTGCTCGATCTGCATGGCGGTCTGGCGCGCAGCGTGCCGGAAGCATCACGATAGGGGACAGTTTGCGTAAATCCGGGCCCCATGACCCGGAAACAAGTTAACGGTCCCCGTCGCCCTTGCCTCTTGGCAGCACGGGCCGCTGCCGCTATAGAGGCCGCGATTTCCTCCCATCAATCGACAGGATACAGGGCAAACCAATGGCCATTGAACGTACTTTTTCCATGATCAAGCCGGACGCCACCAAGCGCAGCCTGACCGGCGCCATCACCAAAATGCTCGAAGATGCCGGCCTGCGCGTCGTCGCTTCCAAACGCGTATGGATGAGCCGCCGCCAGGCGGAAGCCTTCTACGCGGTGCACAGGGAGCGCCCCTTCTTCGGCGAACTGACCGAATTCATGTCGTCCGGCCCGACCGTGGTGCAGGTGCTTGAGGGCGAGAACGCGATCGCCAGGAACCGCGAAGTCATGGGCGCCACCAATCCCGCCGAGGCTGCCGAGGGTACGATCCGCAAGACCTATGCCAATTCGATCGGCGAGAACTCGGTGCACGGTTCCGATGCGCCGGAAACTGCTGCCGAGGAAATCGCCTTCTGGTTTGCCGGCCACGAAATCGTCGGCTGAGCCACCGCCCATATGCTTCTTCGAGAACGCCGGCCCCGTGCCGGCGTTTTTTGTTGAACGCCAGTGCTCTTATTGAATGCCGGTGCTCATATTGTACGAAAGTGCAGGGCTGTCATGCGCGGTCGGGTCTTGGTGCGGTCACGATAGCTGCCTATCTTGCGGGCGATGGGAGGAACAACCTTCAGAGGAAGGACGTTCCGAATGTCAGAACCCGCGCTTTCCCAAGTGCCTGCCGGTGTGCCGATCGGCGCCGTGTCGATCCGGCGTCTGGGCCCCGCCGACCTGCCGCAGGTCACCGCGCATTTCCTGCGCCTGTCGTCACGCTCCCGCCGGCTGCGATTTGGCGGCGTGGTCTCCGATACGTTTCTGGAGCAATATGCGTCGGCGATCTTCGAAGCGGTATCGATCGTCTTTGGAGCGGAAGTCGATGGTGTGTTGCGCGGCGTCACCGAAATTCGCGGCAGCATCACCCAATGGACCCAGCATGCGGAAGCCGCCATTTCCATCGAGGACGCCTGGCAGGACCGGGGCATTGGCGACGCGCTCCTCAAGCGCATCATTCGTGCCGCCCGCAACCGCGGCATCGCCCAGCTCTACATGGTATGCCTGCACGAAAACCGCAAAATGAAACACCTGGCCCACAAGAACGAGGCGATCCTCGATTATTCCGTGGATTCGGTCGAGGGTCGCATCGTTGATCTCCATCCCTCCTTCCGGTCCCTGTTCGAGGAATGGTACGATGAAGCCAGCCTCTATCTGAGCGACATGGTGCGCGCCGAGCGCGGATAGCCGTGACCGCTCACGAAGTGACGGCCGGTGCGAAAATGTGCCTTGAACCGGTTTGAACCCTGCGCTTGAATCGGAATCTGAACTTGACCGAACAGGGGCAGGCAAATGTTTTCAAAGGAAAAACTGCAATATCGGGCGATTGCCTTGCCGCAGGGCGAGGTCCGCGACGACGACCGGATCGCGGCGGAGGCGAGGGCCTTTCTTGAGCGTATGAAGACCCGTCACACGATCCGGGATTTTTCCGCCCGCCCCGTTGACGCGCAGGTCATCGCCGACTGCGTAGCCACCGCCGGCCGCGCCCCCTCGGGCGCCAATCACCAACCCTGGCATTTCGTTGCGGTGCGTTCCGCCGAGGTGAAATCCGCGATCCGCCACGCCGCCGAAAAGGAGGAAGAGCATTTTTATTCCGGCGGCGCCGGCGATGAATGGATCCGGGCGCTGGAGCCGATCGGCACCGGGCCCGACAAGCCGCATCTGGAAATCGCCCCATGGCTCGTCGTCGTCTTCGCCCAGCGCTGGGGCCAGTTCGACGACGGCACCCGCTACAAGAACTATTACGTGCCGGAGAGCGTCGGCATCGCGACCGGCTTTCTGATCGCCGCCCTGCACCATGCCGGTCTTTGCTGTCTC
The DNA here is from genome assembly GCA_020441665.1 of Nitratireductor sp. Lineage (GTDB taxonomy): Bacteria > Pseudomonadota > Alphaproteobacteria > Rhizobiales > Rhizobiaceae > Salaquimonas. The sequence continues at coordinate 41,973 of JAGRLT010000007.1, read as the reverse complement.
ACCCACACCCCCAATCCGATGGCCTTTCTCAACGATCTGCTCGGCCGCCCGAAATCCGAGAAGCCGGTGATGATCCTCGCTGTCGGCCACCCCGCCGAAAACGCCACCCTCCCTGAGGTGGCGACGATCAAGAAGCCGCTCGACGAGATCATGACGGTGGTGTGAGAGCCTCTAACTTCCTCGCGTAACTTGAAGTTCGCGCCGCCCTGGCCAATGGTGGCACGATGACCAAGGATCAGATTCTTCTCTTCGCCCTGTTCGCCCTCGTCTTCGTTTTCCTGGTCTGGGGCCGCTGGCGCTACGATCTCGTCGCCTTTGGCGCGCTGGTGGTCGCGCTGCTTGCCGGCCTCGTTCCGACCGATCAGGCCTTTTCGGGCTTCGGCCATCCGGCAACCATCATCGTCGCCCTGGTCTTGATCGTATCGCGCGGGCTGCAGAATTCCGGCGCTGTCGACGCGATCACCCGGCAATTGTCGAGCCCCGACCGGTCGGTCGGCATGCACATCTCGATCATGAGCGCCATCGGCGCGGCGCTGTCCGCCTTCATGAACAATGTCGCCGCCATGGCGCTGCTGATGCCGGTCGATATCGAGGCGGCCAGAAAGGCCGGGCGCGCGGTGCGCGCGACGCTGATGCCGCTTTCCTTCGCCACCATTCTGGGCGGCATGGTGACGCTGATCGGCACGCCGCCCAACATCATCATCGCCGCCTTCCGCGGCAAGGCGCTGGGCGAGCCCTTTTCGATGTTCGATTTCACCCCCGTGGGCTTGGCGGTATCGATTGCCGGCATCGCCTTCGTCGCGCTGATCGGCTGGCGGCTGGTGCCCGCCGGCGCCGACAGCGATGCCGCCGCCAGGGCCGGCGAGGCGGACGATTTCTTCGCCGAACTGGTGGTTCCCGATGGATCGCCCGTCGTAGAAAGAAAGGTGCGCGAGCTCTACGCCGATGCCGACGAACAGGATGTCGGCATTGTCGGCGTGGTGCGCAACGGCAAGCGCCTGCCGGGCTTTGCGGCGGGGGTCGAACTGCGCGCCGGCGACCATCTGCTGGTCGAGGCCGCCGCTACCGACATCGACAAATTTCGCGGCAAACTGAAGCTCGAATATTTCGGCGAGCGCGACCCCGAGGATGCCCGCGCCGGCGATCTGGAGATCGTCGAGGCGGTGGTGCCGCGCGACAGCCGGCTGGAAGGGCGCTCGGCCATCTCGCTGCGGCTGCGCGCCCGGCGCGGCATCGCCCTGCTCGGCATTTCCCGCCATGGCAGGCGGATCAAGCAGCGGGTGCGCCACGAGCCGATCCGCGCCGGCGACATCGTGCTGCTGATCGGCCCGCCATCGGAACTGGCCGAGACCGCTGCCTGGCTCGGCGTGCTGCCGCTGGCGCGCCGCAGCATGGAAATGACCCGGCCCGCCATGGCGGGGCTTGCCGTGGCGATCTTTGCCGCGGCGATCGCCGCTTCCGCCTTCGGCCTTGTCTATCTGGCAACGGCGCTCGCGGCGGTCGTCGTGCTCTATGTGCTGCTCGACATCGTGCCGCTGCGTACGCTTTACGAAAACATCGAGTGGCCGGTGATCGTGCTGCTCGGCTCGATGATCCCGCTCGGCACGGCGCTCGAGGACAGCGGCGGTACGGCGCTGATCGCGGCAAGCCTGGTGGACTACACCGCGGGCATGCCGGCCTGGGTCGTGCTGACCGTGCTGATGGTCGTCGTCATGAGCCTGTCGGATGTGCTCAACAATACCGCGACAGCGGTCATCGGCGCGCCGATTGCCGTCGATGTCGCCAACAAGCTCGGCGCCAGTCCCGATCCCTTCCTGATGGCCGTCGCCATCGCCGCATCCTGCGCCTTCCTCACCCCGATCGGCCACAAGAACAACACGCTGATCCTCGGCCCCGGCGGCTACCGTTTCGGCGACTATTGGCGCATGGGCCTGCCGCTCGAGATCATCGTCATTGCCGTGGCGATCCCGGTGATCCTGATCGTGTTTCCGCTCTAATTCCTCAGCGCGATCGCGCCCGCCGCGCCCGCCATGGCGGTAGCTGAAACCCGGTTGACGATGCGCCGTCCGCTGCGGCTGCGAAAGAAGCGCCGCGCCAGGCTGGCAAAGCTGAGCCAGCTCAGATCGACGGCGGCGCAGACCGCAAGCGCGATCGATGCCAGGATCAGCCAGTCGGCAAAGCCGATGGCCGCGACATCGATCAGGCCTGGCAGCAGCGCCAGATAGAAGACCATGATCTTCGGATTGCCGATCGTCACCGCCAGGCCGGAGAAGAACAGGGCGCCCGGCGATTCGGCGCGCGGCAGGTCGTCGCCGACATCCTCAGCCACGGGGCTGTGCCACATCCGCCAGGCGAGATAGACGAGATAAGCAACGCCGGCATAGCGGATCGCGAGAAAGAGATGGTGAAACGCCTCCGCAATGGCGGAGAGGCCGAGAATGGCGGCGGTAAGCCAGATCACCTCGCCAACCCACATGGCGGCCAGAAAGGGCAGGACGCTGGCCGCGCCCTGCTGCATGACCCGCGCCACCAAGGCTGCGATGCTCGGTCCCGGCGAGCCGGTGACGACCACAAGGGCCAGGGTGAAGAGAAGGATGCTTTCAAGGGTCATGGACGCTCCTCCCAGCGTTTCAGCGCGTCGTCGTCTTCCTCCTTCGCCGCGACCCACTGGCCCTCGCTGCCATCGGCGCGGTGTTCCTTCTTCCAGAACGGGGCATGGGTCTTGAGAAAATCCATCAGGAAACTGGCACCGTCGAACGCCGCCTGGCGGTGGGCGGAAGCGGCGATCACCAGCACGATGTTTTCGCCCGGCCTTATCCTGCCGAAGCGGTGGATGGCGGTGAGCCCGGTCAGCGGCCAGCGGGCTATCGCCTCGTCGGCGATGCGGCGGATTTCCGCCTCCGCCATGCCGGGATAATGTTCGAGTTCCAGCGCCGACAGCGCGCCGGCCTCATCGCGGCAGAGGCCGCTGAAGGTCACCACCGCGCCGGTATCGGTCCGCCCCCTGGTGAGCCGGGTGATCTCGGCGGCAATGTCGAAATCCTCCCGCTGGATCCGGATATCGCATTTCGGTGACAGTTTGCTCAAGTCATGGCCGGAGGGCTTCATCGGCAGGCACTCCCATAATTCGGTGACAGTTTACTTAATTCAAGCCCACCTTCCCGGCAGGCTTTCTGGCGTATCCCGTTGCGAATTAAGTAAACTGTCACCGAATTGTCCGAATTGTCAGCCTCCGGTCATCGGCGGGAAGAAGGCCGCTTCCCGGACGCCCTCGAGCGGTTCGGACCGGTCGTCCACATGGGCATGGTCGAGCGCCACGCGGACGACCCTGTCATGCTCGAACACCGCCTCGAATGCTTCGCCGCGCGTCTTCTGCCAGGCGATGAGATCGCCCAGCGTGGCGACCGTCTCGGGCAGTTCGACCTCCTCCTCGGTGCGGTCGAGGCGCTCGCGTATCCAGGAGAAATAGACCAGTTTCATGTCAATCCATGACGTGCTTGATACCGGCCCGAAAATAATCATAGCCGGTATAGAGCGTGATGATCGCCGCGATCCAGAGCAGCAGGATGCCCATCTCGGTCGTATAGGGCAGGATCTTGTCACCGGCGGGGCCGGCCAGCAGGAAGCCGATCGCCAGCATCTGAACGGTGGTCTTCCACTTGGCAAGCTGGGTCACCGGCACGCTGACCTTCAGTTCGGCAAGATATTCGCGCAGGCCCGATACCAGGATTTCGCGGCACAGGATGATGATCGCCGCCCACAGGGTCCAGCCGGCGATGGTGCGGTCAGTATCGGCGGCGAGCAGCAGCAGGCAGGTCGAGATCAGCAATTTGTCGGCGATCGGATCGAGCATCCGCCCGATGGTCGAGGTCTGCTGCCAGGCGCGCGCCAGATAGCCGTCGAAGAAATCGGTGATGCTGGCGGCAACGAATATGCCCAGCGCCGACCAGCGCGCCAGGTCGCTCGATTGCAGCCTGCCCTCGAAGTAGAAACACAATGCGACCAGCGGCACGGCGATGATCCGGCCATAGGTCAGCACATTGGGCAGGGCCAGCCAGTGCGCATCGGATTTCTTCGGCGTGTCCGGCATGTTTGCCCCAGCCTGAGCGGCGATTTCATTTCCCGTTTGCATATAGGCGGTCCTTTGCCCGAGACCAAGGATTTGCAGCGATTTCAGGCTGTTTCAACCGTTTTCGTGAAAATGGTCGTAAATTATCTGTGCCATTTCGCGCGAAATACCGTCAACGGCCATCAGATCCGCGACAGCCGCCCGGCTGACCGCCTTCGCGGTGCCGAAATGCAGCAGCAGGGCGCGCTTGCGCGACGGGCCGACGCCGCCGATCTCGTCGAGCGGGTTCCTGACCATCTCCTTCTTGCGCCGCGCCCGGTGCGAGCCGATGGCGAAGCGATGCGCCTCGTCGCGCAGCCGCTGGACGAAATAGAGCACGGGATCGCGCTCGTGCAGCATGAAGGAGGCTTTGCCGGGCATGAAGAACTTCTCGCGCCCTGCATCCCGGTCCGGCCCCTTGGCGATACCGGCGACCGTCAGCCGGTCCTCGATGCCGAGTTCGCGCAGCACCTCCATGACGGCGCTCAACTGTCCCTTGCCGCCATCGATCAGCAGCAGGTCGGGCCATTGCGGCCCGCCATCTTCAATGCCGTCTTCCGCCGCCATCGCCTCGCTTTCCTTGAGGAGGCGGGAGAAGCGCCGCGTCAGCACCTCGCGCATCATGCCGTAATCGTCGCCGGGAACGGTCTCGGCATTCTTGATGTTGAACTTGCGGTATTGGTTCTTCTCAAACCCCTCGGGCCCCGCCACGATCATCGCGCCGACCGCATTGGTGCCCATGATGTGGGAATTGTCGTAGACCTCGATGCGCCGCGGCGCCTCTTCGAGGCCGAAGGCCTCGGCGACACCCTCGAGCAGCTTTGCCTGGGTCGAGCTCTCGGCCAGCCGACGCGCCAGGGATTCGCGCGCATTGAGCAGGGCATGGTCGACGAGATCGCGCTTCTCGCCCCGGGCGGGCGCCAGAACGCCGACCTTGTGGCCGGCCTTGAGCGTCAGCGCCTCGGCCAGCAGGTCGACCTCCTGCGGCAGATGCGACAGCAGGATCTGCCGCGGCACCGGCTTGTCGTCATAGAACTGGGCGAGAAACTGCGACAGGATCTCATCCGCCTCCACCGCCTTGTCGGCGCGCGGGAAATAGGCCCGGTTGCCCCAGTTCTGGCCGGTGCGGAAGAAGAAGACCTGGACGCAGCTCATCCCGTCCTTCTGTGCCAGAGCGAAGACGTCAGCCTCCTCGACGCCGCGCGGATTGATGCCCTGATGGCCCTGCACCATGGAAAGCGCCGCCAGCCGGTCGCGATAGACGGCGGCCCGCTCGAAATCGAGCGCCTGCGACGCCTCTTCCATCTGCGTCGACAGCGCCTGCTGGACCGAACTGCTCTTGCCGGAGAGAAAGGCCTTCGCCTCGCCGACGAGTTCGGCATAGTCCTCAAGCGAGATTTCGCCCGTGCACGGCGCCGAGCAGCGCTTGATCTGATAGAGCAGGCAGGGCCTTGTGCGCGTCTCGTAAACCCCGTCGGAACAGGTGCGGATCAGAAAGGCGCGCTGCATGGCGTTGATCGAGCGCGTCACCGCGCCGGCAGAAGCGAACGGCCCGAAATAGTCGCGCTTCTTGATCCGCGCCCCGCGATGCTTGAAGACCCCCGGCGCCGCGTGGTCGTCGGTGATGACGATATAGGGAAAGCTCTTGTCGTCGCGCAGCAGCACGTTGTAGCGCGGCCGCAGACGCTTGATCAGATTGGCTTCGAGCAGCAGCGCCTCGGTCTCGGTGCGGGTGCGCACGAATTCCATGTTGGCCGTGTCGCCGATCATCCGCGCGATGCGGTTGGAATGCCCGCCGCCCTTGGCATAGGCGGCGACCCGCTTCTTCAGGCTGCGCGCCTTGCCGACATACAGGACGTCGCCCTTGGCGTTGAACATGCGGTAGACGCCGGGCGAATTGGGCAGGCGCCTGACGAATTGCGCGATGATCTCGGCGCCCGCCGGCCGGGTGCCGTCGCCGGCCTCGGGGGCAAGCGCATCCTCCCAGGCGATCGCATAGCCGGTGGTGGCGGCGAGATCGGGCTTGCTCTTCGCAATCGGGTCGGATTCGGCGGTCATGCTCTGGTTATAGACCCCGCGGAGGTTCCGGCAAGCGGCTGCCGGAAAGCTGCTGACAGATCAACGTCTATTCGCTTATGCCGCTGATATCCGGCGTCTGCCAGGCAAGGTGCTGGCCGCCATCGAGCGCGATCATCTGGCCGGTGACCGACTTCGCCCGCCACAGCCACAGCAGCGTGTCGCCGAATTCCGAAAGCGCCGGCGACCGCTTGAGCAGAAGCCCGTCCACCTGGCGATCGAAGTCGTCCCTGGTCTGCCGCTCATTGGGCAGGGTCGGGCCGGGCCCGATGGCATTGACGCGGATGCGCGGCGCCAGCGCCTGGGCCAGCGTACGGGTCGCCGTCCACAGCGCCGATTTCGATAGGGTATAGGAATAGAAATTGGGGTTGAGCCGCCAGACCCGCTGATCGATCAGGTTGACGATCAGGCCGTCCTCGAGCCCGTTCTGCCGGGCGAACTCCGCCGCCAGCAGGGAGGGAGCCTTGAGATGTACGGCAAAATGCAGGTCCCAGCGCCGCGCATCGGGGTCTTCCGCATCATCGGGTTCGAAGGCCGAGGCATTGTTGACCAGCAGGTCGATCGGGCCGAGAGCGGCAACCGCCGCGCCGAACAGCGCCGTGATCTCCTCGGCCCGGGTAAGATCGCCCTTGAGCGCCACGCATCGCACATTCGCCGCCGTGAGTTCGGCGGCAAGCGCCTCGGCCTCATGCGGCGAGTCGTGATAATGGATGGCCACATTGACGCCGGCCTCAGCCAGGTGCCGCGCCATCGCCGCGCCGACCCGCCGCGCGCCGCCGGTCACCAGTGCATTTCGGGGAAGGTTGCGAGCCGTCGCCATGATGCGCCCTCAGTACGGAAAGGCCCTCAGAACAGGAAGGCCAGCGCCGCATACATGCCATAGGCGCCGACCATCGCAAAGCCGACCCGCTTGCCGATCTTGATGTTCCAGAAGGCGAGCGCGGCCAGGACGAGCGCGCAGGCCAGCATGATCCACATGTCCTGCTGAACGAAACGGCCGCCGACCGCGATCGGCGCGATCAGCGGCGCAATCCCCATGATCGAGCCGATGTTGAAGATGTTCGAGCCGACCACATTGCCGATGGCGATCGAATGACTGCCGCGCAGCACGGCGATCAGCGCGGTTGCCAGTTCCGGCAGGGAGGTGCCGACGGCGACGATGGTCAGGCCGATCACGTCGTCGGAGACGTTCCAGCGCCTGGCGATCGCCGTCGCCGCGTCGACAGTGAGATCGGCTCCCAGCGGCAGGGCCGCAAGGCCGAAGGCCAGCATCGCGATGATGACGAGCGTCGAATGCGGCACGGTGCAGACATCCTCGCTCATGCCGGCTGCCTCCGGCTCGGCGCCGGGTGTCGCGCTGCCCATCGCGGTGCGATACTGATCGGTGATGAAGAGCAGCAGCATCGCCAGCAGGATCGCGCCGTCGATCCGGCCGATGGCGCCGTCGAGCATCATCGCCATGAACACCAGCGTGAAACCGATCATCACCACGATGTTGCGGCCAATGCCCTCGCCCTCGCAGCGCGAGGGGGCGATCAGCGCCGGCAGTCCCATGACGAGCAGCACATTGGCGATGTTGGAGCCGACCACATTGCCGAGCGCGATGCCGGAAGCGTTCGCCAGCGCCGCCTGAACGGAGATGAAGAGTTCCGGCGCCGACGTGCCGAAGGCGACGATGGTCAGGCCGATCACCAGATGCGGGATGTTCAGCCTTTCGGCCAGCCCCACCGCGCCGCGGACGAGAACGTCACCGCCCACCATCAGAACGGCGAGCCCGGCAAGGAGCAGCAGATAGTCGGTCATGAAATGCCTTGAAAACGGGCCGGATTCCCGGCGGTGGAAGCGCTGCGGATGAAAACGCCGCGTTCCATATAGGCGATCGGCGCCCAAATTACAGCCTCCCGGCGCGGCGGCGGCCCAACGCCCGATCACCCCTTGTTAACGCCATGCTAACGCTGTGATCGAAAGTCACGAGATCGCCGCTTTGTCGCCAAGGTTCCTCAAACACTTCGCCCCATTCCCGTGGGACTTTCGCCCCCGGCGGACCAACAGGAGTACTGTTATGCGTATGGGACAAGGTGAAATGGGACGAGGGAACTTCAACGCGATTTCGCAGCGGCGCATGCCGGCGAAGCTTGCGCCAGTGCAGGCTGCACCGGTGAAGGTTGCGAGACCGGCAAGGATCATGGCGCTGAGCGGCGCCGTCCTGCTGCTCGGCACGGCCTGTGCCTCGGCGGCCGATATCTATACCGGCAATGACGGCGTCGAGCCGAGTTTCGATCCGGTGGCCAGCAGTTCTATCTGGAGCGGCGCCTATGCCGGATTGTATGGCGGCCTCGACTGGAAGACGGTCGGCGTCATGGGGTCGCAGGATATCGACCTCAACCATGCTCCCGAGGGCGGCATTTATCTTGGCTACAACCAGGACATTTACGGGCCGGTGATCGGCGGCGTCGAGGTGATGGGCGGCTATTCGGGTGCCAGCGGCAGCAATGGCGGCTACAAGGCGGAACAGGATTGGGAAGGCTCGCTGCGTACCCGGATGGGCTATGCGGTCGAACAGAACCTGATCTACGGCCTTGCCGGCGTCAACGCCACGCGCGTCACCCTGGGCAATGCCACCGGCACCGACAGCAACTGGACGACCGGCTGGACGCTCGGCGCGGGTGCCGAACGCAAGCTCACCGATACGATTACCGGCCGCATCGAGTATGATTACTCACGCTATGGCAAGACCGAGTTCGAGACCGGCGGCCCCAACCGCGATGCCGATATCGGCGGCCATGGCATCAAACTCGGCATCGGCATGCAGTTCTGATCCCGGCGCCTCCCGGGCGCACCCTGGAGGCATCAGGCGGCAAGCAGCAACCGGCTCGCAGCCCTGCCATATTTTGAAAACCTCGCCCTGCCGCCGGGTATCAGATCGGCGAGCAGATCTTGCGGCGTGTCGATCGGCGCCTTGATCTCCGCGACGCATTCAAATTCGCGCCTGACGGTCGCCGAATTGTAGCGGCTGTAGCGGATATCGCTGTCGAAAGTGACCCGCACACCGCGATGTTCGAAATATTCCCGGTCATAGGCAATCACCAGACAGGGCTTGCACAGGCCGTATTGTGGGTCGGTGATACCGGTTTCGAGCATGGCGCGCGCTTCGTCCGCGATCAGTTCCCGCGTGGTCTTGAACCGCCCCTCGATGGAAGAGACCTTGATTTCCAGCGAACAGGCGGAGCCGGCCTCGGGATAGTGCCGCAGCCGAATCTTCTTGCGCGGCAGACTGCCTTCCTCGGAGTCCACGAACATGCCAAATACGCGGTTGTCGAAATAGATGCTCTCGATGCGCCGGGCGGGAAACAGCGGAGCCATGCCCTGGGCGATCAGTTCGCTGCGCATCTGCAGCGCCTCCGCGTGGGTCAGGCGGAACTTGTGCTCGACGCGATAACTCACATTGCGCTCCCGTCGACGATGATCCGCGACTCCTCGTCCTGATCGTACCGGCCATCGCATACGGCGTTTTCGGCGGTCACGCGGCCGCCGCCGAACTCCTGTTTCTTGCGGAAGGCCTCCATGCAGACCGCGACGCCGCTTGCCCGGAAGTCTGCGATCGCGGTCTGCGACAGATCCTTGGACGACACGCCGATGCCCGCGCCCGCAATGCGCGCCGAGGCGATTGTCATGGTGGAGCCTTCACCGACCGAAACGCCCTTGTCGCCGCAGTTGCGCGCGCTCAGTTGCCCGATCGCGTAGCTGCCGGTGCTGACATCGACACAATCATTGCCGGCATCGGAAACGCTTATCCGGTCGGCTGAAATGTCCGAGAAATCGGCGTCGAACGCGTCGGCAAAAGCACCGTTGATCGCAATGCTCGCGATCGTTCCCTTGCCTGACACGATATTCAATCCATCCTCGCATTGGCCGGCCCGGGTCGAAATCGACGTGCCGTCAAAGCTGACATGGTAGAGATTGAGACATCCGGTAAGGCCGAAACGGTTGAAGCGCTGCCCGCCGTCGCCGATGCCCGAACGGGGGGCAAGTCCCTCGAGATGGAGCCTCCAGTCACCGAGCGTCGTGTGGGAAATCAGAAACCAGTCATCGGGCGCATTCTGGCGGAAGGTGACCGATTTTGCGGCAGCATCGACGAGCACCTCGCTGCCCTTGGCATGGGTGATGATGCCGAACGGCGCCTGCGTCTGCGTGATCTCGCCGGGATCGATGCCGGCATCGCCATCGACGATAAGCGTCCGTTGGCCGTCGAGTTCGTTGTCAGCGATCAGATGGACGAGTTTGCCGGCATCGATCCGCTGCGTCTCGCAGACATACGGGGCAGGGCAACCGACAATGGCACCTTTGCCATCATCGGTCAGGCGCGCGAAGCGAAGATCCTGCTTTACCTCCAGCAGTTTCGCCCGGTCGTGAAATTCAGCGATCACCTGATCGAGCGCCACCGGCCTGCGAAGAGGCTCACCGCGATCCTCGGCATAGGCCTTCAGCCGCGAAAAATTGGCGGCGATCTTGCCGAGAGCCGCTTCGGTAAACGATTTGGACCTGGCGATATCGAGTTGCGCCGAGATGCTTAGATCGGCAGCAAGTTTCTCGCGATCCAGATTGGCCAGTGCTTGCTCCAGGTCTGTGAAAGCGCTTTCAGGGATTTCATCGAGCAGAACTTGCCAGGCGTCCGTGGGATAGCCGGTCTTGTGGAACTCACCCAACTCGAAGGAGATATTGCCATCATAGTAGATCGGCTCGAAGCGTGAGGTGAACGTATTGTAATAGAAGCGGTAATTATTTGTTCCGATGGCGTGCTCTCCACCAAGACTGTATATGAGCAAGGTATACTCAGCGAAGGTTTGATCGCCGGCCAGGTCATGATTGGGGTTGAGGAAGGCGCTGCGGGTCAGACCATAGGCCCAGTAGTCAAGAAATTCGCGTTGCAGTCGTACAAAGGCGCCGAGCGAGATCGCCAGCGACGTGCTGCCCTTTTCCGTCCAATTGTCGTTTTCCTGCCTGGCAAGAGAGGCCGGAAGATTGACAAGATCGCTCGAAGAGTTCTTGCCCCAGACGACGGCCTCGTCGCCCTCGAAGATCGGCCCTTCGCGGCGAAGATTGCGCTCCAGCATTTCCTTCTCGGCGTTCTCCTGGAACAGATAGGTGGCCCGCGTCCCCTGTACCGAGGCTTTGGTCAAAAACGTCTTGGGAGCGATATAGCCGAGTTGCGAGAGCAGCAGGGTTGTGAAGACCTCATTTTCGCCGCGCCGCGTTTCGGGGATGAGCAGTTTGAAGGAGACCGCATTGAGCACATTGCCTTCTTCAAGATTGATGTGAAGGCTTGCGATCACCTTCCCATTTTTCAGTTCGATATGATCTTTCCAGTCGCCGCTCTGGCGTACCTTGGCCTTCCACTGACAGGTGCCGAAAGGGTAGCGTACGCTGACCGTTGCCTTGAAATTTTTCCGGTACTTGGGCAGGATGTTGTAGTGGCGCGACGAAAGGATTTTCAGCGAGTTCAGCATCCACTTCCGGCTTTTCGGGATCTCGACTTCGATGACCGGCGGGTGTGTGGGATGCTTTAGTTCCTCGATGTAGTCGGCGGTGGCGAAGTCGCAACCTGCCCTTGCGGCCTGTGCGCTGAGCACCACAAGCAAGCATACCGATAGCAGGCCCGGCAGGTTTTTCATGCTTTACAACGTCAGATTGTTCGATACGACGCCGCTATTGGCCGTGAGTTCGTCGCTCAGCGCGATCAGCCGCTTGCGGTCGGGGGACGCGAAGACATAGCGGTAGCTGCCTTCCGATTCGAACGCCGAAATCATCAGCGGGTCGCTCTTGATTTCCGAAAGCGCTTCCCGGGCGGTGACTTCCAGGGTCGACAATTCATTGCCCTCGCTGAACGAGGCCGAGAACAGCGGCCGATTGAACCGGTTCGTGGCAATATCATTGCCGACAACCAGGATCGCGACGATTGCCGACACGGAGCAGACCAGGAACAGCAGCCAGTAGATGTCGACGCTGGCGGCGATGCCCATGGTGATCGTCGCGAAATAGACGACCAGTTCGAAAGGCGATTTCACCGGGTTCCTGAAGCGCACGATGGACAAAGCGCCGACCATGCCGAGCGACAGCGCGATATTGCCGGAAATGACCGATGTGATGACATAGGTGACGATCGGCAAAGTGCAGATCGTGGCGGTATGGGCAAAGGTGGCCACCCAGCGCTGTCCGGCATAGATCAGAATGAAGCGAAACAGCAGCGATGACGCAAAAAGCGCCGCCAATACGACCAAACTGTTGTCCATGCCCATGCCTGCCCCGCCTGCTCTCTCGAATCACTTTCCGACAAATTGTCTTATGACCGCGTGAAAAAGCAAGCTTGGTGCCGCTGCGCTCGGCCGGGACTCAGTTGTCGCCATCGAGCAGGTTGCCGAGCCCGCCGAGGATCGAGCCTTCGCCTTTCGAGCCGCCGCGCTGCGGCGCCGCCGCCAGCATGCGGCCGGCAAGCCGCGAGAAGGGCAGCGATTGCAGCCAGACCTTGCCCGGCCCGGTGAGCTTGGCGAAGAAAATGCCTTCGCCGCCGAAGATCATCGATTTGATCGATCCGGCGCGCTCCAGGTCGAAATCGATATCGCCCGTATAGGCGGCGACGCAGCCGGTATCCACATGAATGACCTCGCCCGGTGCCAGTACGCGCTCCACCGTGGTGCCGCCGACATGGACGAACACCCAGCCATCACCCTCGAGCTTCTGCATGATGAAGCCCTCGCCGCCGAACAGGCCCGTCATGATGCGGCGCTGGAACTCGATCCCCATCGAGACGCCGCGCGCCGCGCAAAGGAAGGCGTCCTTCTGGCAGATCAGCCGGCCCTGCACCTCGTCGAGCTTGATCGCCAGGATGTGCCCGGCATAGGGCGCGGCGAAGGCGACCCGCGCCTTGCCGTGGCCGTGATGGGTGAAGACGGTGGTGAACAGGCTTTCGCCGGTGACGAGGCGCTTTCCGGCGCCGACCAGCTTGTCGAGAAACCCGCCGCCATCCTGATGCGAGCCGTCGCCGAACACGGTGGTCATTTCGATGTCCGGCGCCTTGAACATCATCGAGCCGGCTTCGGCGACCGCCGATTCACCGGGATCGAGCTCGACCTCGACGAACTGCATCTCATGGCCCTTGATCTCGAAATCGATATCGTCGGCCACGCCCGAACTGCGCTGGTGGCGGGCAACGGGGATTTTCGGAACCGGATTGAAGACCATCGCGTCTTTCCTCGTATTCTGATCGCCGCGGCGGCTATCGCATCGTGCGGCAATAGCCGTCATGGTTTTTCCACGGGTCGAGGCCGGAAACGCAATGGGTGACCTCCCAGGTGTAGCCGGCAAAGCCGCCGATATCCTCGATCATGTACCAGATCTGCCGCCTCGTGCCGTTCGACAGGATGGCGGTAGCGTTGCAATAGCGCCGGGTCACCTGCGAGCCGGCCTTCTGCACCGTGCGGTGCTCATGCATGCGGTCGAGCCTGACGAGATCGACGCCGCGCCGCCAGGTGTTTTCCTCCGCCCAGTTGAAATCGCGGAGGATGCGCATTTCGACCGGCGCGTCGTGGCATGCGGGAAACACCGCCGCGTGTGCCGGGGAACCGGAAAGGACGAACAGGCCGAACGCGGCGACCAGGGCTGCGGATAGGGCAGCGGACATGGCTGCGGGCGGGGAGAGGGACAGGCAGATGGGACGCATGGTGAAGGCCGTGAAAGAGTTGCTGGAACGCTGCCGAACTTGGCTGAAACCGCCCGCGAGCGCAAGCCATGCAATCGCCCCGGGCGGGCGGCTCACTCGGTGCTGAGCCGCTCGATCCGCCACGCCCCGCGGCCCGGTGCCGATGCAAGCCGTGGCGTCAGCTCGGGCAGGAGTTGCCGCATCTCGGCTTCGAGCGAATAGGGCGCCCGGCGCAGGATCATGCCGCAGCCATGGAGTTTCGGCGGCTGCGCCGCACGGTCGATCTCCAGTTCGATGGCGATGAGATCACTGATTTCGGTTTCAGCAAGCGCCCGTTTGAACCGCCGCACCCGCTCGGCATGCTTGAGCGGATACCAATAGGCCTGCACGCCGCCCTGCCAGCGCCTGGTGGTGGTGACGAGGGCGGCCACCATCCGGTCGAAATCGGCTGCTTCCTCGAACGGCGGATCGGCCAGCAGCAGGCCGCGCTTCTCCTTCGGCGGCAGATGGGCGCCGGGCGCCAGCCAGCCGTCGAGTTCGATGATGCGCGCCCGGTGATTGCCCGCAAACAGGGCCTTGAGACGGGCCGCGGCCTCGGGGTGCAGTTCATAGGCCGACAGCCGGTCCTGGCCGCGCATCAGCGTCATCGCGATCAGCGGCGAGCCGGGATAGGTCCCGGGCGTTTCGGTTGCCGCCACCCCCTCGCCGAAGACGCAATCAAGATAGGGCCGGATCAGGGCGAGGGTTTCAGCGCCCGGCGTCCAGCCGGCCAGCCTGCCGATCCCGCTGACCCATTCCGGCGGATTGCCCCTGTGGTCGCGATCGCTCGCCGGCGGCAGGCGGTAGCGGCCCGCGCCGCCATGGATATCGCTGACCCGGAACGCCTTGTCCTTGTTTTTCAGATAGGCGATGACGCGGGCAAGCACGATATGCTTGAACACATCGGCGAAGTTTCCCGCGTGATAGTCGTGACGGTAGTTCATCTGCCGTGTCCGGTGCCTCTTACGAGCCTGGCGGCCATCGCCCGGTCAGCCCGCATCGCCTGCCGGCAGCGGCGGTGAATAGAGTGCCGCGCCGGTCTCGTGCGGCGTGTCCGAAACCACGATCCGCGAACCCGACAGCCGCACCTTGCCCGACGCCACCAGCGCCAGCGCGTGGGGATAGAGCCTGTGCTCGGCTTCGAGTACCCGGGCGGCCAGCGTATCGTCGCTGTCGCCCGCCTCGATCGGAACCGCCGCCTGGGCGATGATCGGCCCGCCATCGAGCGTTTCATCGACGAAATGCACCGTGGCGCCATGCACCCGGACGCCGGCGATCCGTGCCCGGTGATGGGTGTCGACCCCCTTGAAGGAGGGCAGCAGGCTCGGATGAATGTTCAGGATCTTGCCGCGATAGCGCCGCACGAAGCCTTCCGACAGAACGCGCATATAGCCGGCAAGGCAAATGATGTCGGGTTTGGCCTCGACGAGCTTCGCCATCACCGCCGCCTCATGGGCTTCCCGGCTGTCGAAGGCCCTGTGGTCGATGACATCGACGGCGATTTCGTTCTTCCGGGCGATTTCCAGCCCGCCGGCACCGGGCACATTGGTGAAGGCATGGGTGATGATGGCCGGATAGCCCGGCGCCATCGCCGCCATCAGCAGGCTCGCCATATTGGAGCCGCGGCCCGAGAACAGCACGCTGACCCGCTTGCGCCTTACCTCGGCACTGGCCCGCTGCGGCGCCATCAGCCGGCTGTCCTCAACCGGCCCGCATAGCGCACCGCGTCCGTATGGCGCGTCTCGATCCGGCCGACTTCCGTCACCGTCTCGCCTTCCCGGCGCAGCACTTCGGCGACCGCCGCCGCCCTTTCGGCCGAAACCACCACCACCATGCCCGTGCCGCAATTGAACGTCTTGAGCATTTCTGCCTCGCTGATCGCGCCGGTTGCCCGCAGCCATTCGAATACCGGCGGCAGGGCGATCGCATCGAGATCGATGGCGGCGGCAAGCGCGTTCGGCAGAACCCGGGGGATGTTCTCGGTAAACCCGCCGCCGGTGATATGCGCCAATGCCTTGATCCCGCCCTTTGCCGAACTGGTTTCGCGGATCGCGGCAAGCAGCGGCTTGACATAGATGCGCGTCGGCTCCAGCAGCGCCTCGCCCAGGCTTCTTGCCGGCGCGAAGGGGGCAGCATCGCCCCAGCCAAGGCCCGATTTCTCCACCAGCCGGCGCACCAGCGAATAGCCGTTGGAGTGAACGCCGGACGAGGCTAGTGACAGGATGATGTCGCCCGCCGCGATATCGCCCGAGGGCAGCAGGCTGCCGCGCTCGGCGGCGCCGACGGCAAAGCCCGCCAGATCGTAGTCGCCGGCCGCATACATGCCGGGCATCTCCGCCGTCTCGCCGCCGATCAGCGCGCAGCCGGCGATCCGGCAGCCCTCGGCAATGCCCTCGACCACCTGGGCGGCGGCCTCGACCTCGAGCTTGCCGGTGGCGAAATAGTCGAGAAAGAACAGCGGCTCGGCGCCCTGCACCACCAGATCGTTGACGCACATGGCGACGAGATCGATGCCGACCGTGTCGTGCCTGCCGGCCTCGATGGCGATCTTGAGCTTGGTGCCGACGCCGTCATTGGCGGCGACGAGAACCGGATCGGTGAAACCCGCCGCCTTGAGGTCGAACAGCCCGCCAAAGCCGCCGATCTCGCTGTCGGCGCCGGGGCGGGACGTGCTCTTGACGGCCGGCTTGATGCGCCGGACCAGTGCGTTGCCGGCATCGATATCGACGCCCGCATCGGCATAGGTCATGCCGCCATTTCCGGCAGCCTTGTCGGGGGAGGGGGAATTGCTGGCGCCGCTCATCTCGTGATCCGCTTTGCTGGCCGCTTCATACGGCCTCGGTCAGCCGGTAGGGTTGCGGCGGATGTGCGGCAACTGGCGTCAAACTGCAAGCTTTTTCCCTGGACCGGCCGGTGAATTGCGTGGAAAGCGGGCAGAGACACCGGCCCGTAAATCTCTGCCGGTCCGGTGCCTTGCGCAGCGGCAAGGCGGTCGCTAGAAAGCGCAAGCGGAGAGCCGCGGAAGGAAAAATGCCAATGGCAAAGCAAACCGCCCTGCAGGTTCAAAGGCGCGCCTATTACTGGCTTGGCGGGCTCGCCGGCTTCCTGCTCTTTCTGTGGATTTTCAACGGTATCCTGCTGCCCTTCATCGCCGGAATGGCGCTGGCCTACTTTCTCGATCCGGTGGCCGACTATCTTGAGAAATACGGTATCTCCCGGTTGTGGTCGACCGTCATCATCACCGCGCTTTTCGTCGTCCTCTTCATCCTGGCGCTGATGGTCCTCATTCCGGTTCTGGCCGGCCAGCTGACCGGCTTCATGGCGCGCCTGCCGGAACTGGTCAGCCGTTTGCAGGAACTGATCGCATCGACCCGCAACAGCTGGCTTGCCGAGCGGATCGGCCTCGACCATGCCTCCATCCAGAAGAACCTCAACGAATTGATGACCCAGGGCGCCGGCTTCGTCTCGACCGTGCTGCAACAGCTCTGGGCTTCCGGCAAGTCGCTGATCAATGTGGTGTCGCTGCTGGTCGTCACCCCGGTCGTCGCCTTCTACATGCTGTACGACTGGGACCGGATGGTCGCCAAGGTCGACAGCTGGGTGCCGCCGCGCCACCGCCAGACGGTGCGCGAGATTTCCCACGACATCGATACGGCGGTGGCCGCCTTCGTTCGCGGCCAGGGCAGCCTCTGTCTCGTGCTGGGCCTGTTCTACGGCGCATCCCTGACGCTGGCGGGCCTCAATTTCGGCCTGCTGATCGGCCTTGTCGCGGGCCTGATTTCCTTCATTCCCTATGTCGGGTCGCTCACCGGCCTGGTGCTTGCCATGGGCGTCGCGCTGGTCCAGTTCTGGCCCGACTATTTCTCGATCGCGCTGATCGCGGTAATTTTCGGCGTCGGCCAGTTTCTCGAGGGCAACATCCTGCAGCCCAAAATGGTCGGCGACAGCATCGGCCTGCATCCGGTCTGGCTGATGTTCGCGCTGTTTGCCTTCGGTTCCCTGTTCGGCTTCGTCGGCATGCTGGTCGCCGTGCCGGCCGCTGCCGCGATCGGCGTCGTGGTGCGGTTTGCCATGGGCCGCTACATGGCGAGCGAACTTTATTCCGAAGGCGCCGACAAGGTCGATCCCGCGCTGCTCGAACCGCCGGCGACCAGCCGCGCGGCGCGCGGCAAGCGCTGACCGGCGGGCCGGCGAATGTCCGCGATGACCGACCGGGCCGACAAGAAACCCGCCACCGCCCAGCTTGCACTGGAACTGCCGGTGGAGGCTGGCATCGGCCGCGAGGATCTGATCGAAAGCCCGGCCAACCGGATGGCGATCGATCTGATTGACCACTGGCCCGACTGGCCTTCCCGGGTAATCGTGCTGGCCGGCCCGGTCGGTTCCGGCAAGTCCCACATCGCCGCCGTCTGGGCACATCAGACCGGTGCAGCCACCGTCGAAGCGGCAAACCTGGCCGACGACCCGATGGCGGCAAGCCGCTCGCATCTGGTGATCGAGAATGCGGCTGCCGGCGAAATCGACGAGGAAGCGCTGTTTCATGCCTTCAACCAGGCGCGCGGCGCCGGCCATTTCCTGCTGATCACGAGCCGCAGCTTTCCCGCCTCCTGGAACCTCACCCTGCCGGACCTGATCTCGCGGCTGAGGCTGGCCCATCTGGTCGAATTGCAGGAGCCCGACGACAGCCTGCTGACCGGCCTCATCGTCAAGCTCTTCGCCGACCGGCAACTGGATGTCTCCCCCCGCACGGTCGCCTATCTCGTCACCCGCATGGAGCGCTCCATGGCGGTGGCGAACCGCATCGTCGCCTGGCTCGACCGCGAGGCCCTGGCGCGCGGCCGCAAGATCAACCGCGCCCTGGCCGCCGAAGCGCTGGCGGAATTCGAACGGCGCGGATAGCCGCGTCCCGTTTGAACGCCGACCCCATTTGCTGATAGGGTTCAGGTAGCAAATCTGTCATGATTGGTTTGTAGGCAAGCGTGCCGAATTTTGAGCGAGCGAGACCCCCCATGACACGCAACGAAAGCGACGACATCGCAGTGCCTGAAGCCGATGCGGCCCAGTCGGACTGGTTCACCAATCACGGCCGCTTCATGAACCGTGAACTCTCCTGGCTGGAGTTCAACCGGCGGGTTCTCGAGGAAGCGGAAAACCTCAACAATCCGCTGCTCGAGCGTGTCCGTTTCCTGTCCATTTCGGCCAACAATCTCGACGAGTTCTTCATGGTCCGCGTCGCCGGCCTGATCAGCCAGGTGCGCCAGGGCATCGAAGCCAAGACGCCGGAAGGCCTGACTCCCAAAGAGCAGCTGGCGGCGGTCGAGGAAGTGATTTCGGCGCTGCAGGCCGACCAGCAGAAGAGCTGGACCGCGCTCGACAGGGAGCTTGAGGACGAGGCCATCATCGTCGCTTTGCCGCGCGAGCTTTCCAAGTCGGAAAAGACCTGGCTCGAAGAGCATTTCATGGATTCGGTCTTTCCCATCCTCACCCCGCTTTCCATCGATCCGGCCCATCCCTTTCCCTTCATCCCCAATGTCGGCAGCGCGCTGGTCTTCAATCTGAGAAGCACCCGCGACGGCGAAACCATGATTGCGCTCATTCGCCTGCCATCGGGCCTTGCCCGCTTCGTGCAACTGCCGGCGCGCCGGGACCGGCGGACGCTTTTCGTCTCCATCGAGGAGGTGATCGCCCTGTTCATCGGCCGGCTGTTTCCAGGCTACGAGGTCACCGGATCGGGCAATTTCCGCGTCATCCGCGATTCCGATATCGAGGTCGAGGAGGAGGCGGAGGATATCGTGCGCACCTTCGAAACGGCCCTGAAGCGCCGCCGCCGGGGGTCGGTCATCCGCCTCGAGATCGATGCCGGTACGCCGGACGACCTGCAGGCTTTCATCCGCGAGGAAGCGACCACCGAAATGACCGAGATCGCCCTGATCCCGGGCATGCTGGCCCTGCACAACCTGTCGGAGATCGTGGCGCTCGACCGGCCGGACCTGAAATTCGAACCTTATCTGCCCCGCTTTCCCGAGCGCATTCGCGAAATGAACGGCGACTGCTTCGCCGCCATCCGCCAGAAGGACATCATCGTCCACCACCCTTATGAATCCTTCGACGTGGTGGTGCAGTTCATCCGCCAGGCGGCGGGCGATCCCGATGTCGTCGCGATCAAGCAGACGCTTTACCGCACCTCGAACGATTCGCCCGTCGTCGCGGCCCTGATCCAGGCCGCCGAACAGGGCAAGTCGGTCACCGCGCTGGTCGAGCTCAAGGCGCGCTTCGACGAGGAGGCCAACATCCGCTGGGCCCGCGATCTCGAGCGCGCCGGCGTCCAGGTCGTCTTCGGTTTCGTCGACTGGAAGACCCATTCGAAACTGTCCCAGGTGGTGCGCCGGGAAGAGGGCAGGCTGGTCTCCTACGTCCATATCGGAACCGGCAACTATCACCCCATCACCGCGCGCATCTATACCGACCTGTCCTATTTCACCGCCAATCCCAAGGTCGCCCGCGACGTCGCCCAGGTCTTCAACTATCTGACCGGCTATGCCGAAATCGACGAATTGCAGACCCTGGCGATCTCGCCGCGCCATCTGAAGAACCGCATCCTCGAGCACATCGACCAGGAAATCGCCCATGTGCGGGCCGGCCGGCGCGGCGAAATCTGGATGAAGATGAATTCCCTCGTCGATCCGGTGGTGATCGACGCGCTCTATCGCGCCTCGGCGGCCGGCGTGAAGGTCGATCTCGTCATCCGCGGCATCTGCTGTCTGCGCCCGCAGCTCAAGGGGCTGTCGGACAACATCCGCGTCAAGTCGATCGTCGGCCGGTTTCTCGAACACAGCCGCATATTGTGCTTCGGCAATGGCGCCGGCCTGCCGTCGCGCGAGGCGATTGTTTATGTGGGTTCCGCCGATCTGATGCCGCGCAATCTTGACCGGCGGGTGGAAGTTATGGTCAGGCTGGAAGCCGGAACCGTGCATCAGCAGGTGCTCGACCAGATCATGGTCGCCAACATGATGGACAACGAGCAGAGCTGGGAAATCACGGCGGATGGAAAATCGCATCGCATCAAACCGGAAGGCGATGCCGAATCCTTCAGCGCCCAGCGCTATTTCATGACCAATCCAAGCCTGTCCGGCCGAGGGGACTCTCTCAAGAATGACGCTCCCAAAAGTTTTGCCGGCATCTCCCGTTAGCGCACCCGCGCGGAAGCCGCTTCGTCTCGGGCAGGGCCGCCTGCCCGAACGGGTGCCGGTCGCGGTGATCGATATCGGCTCGAACTCGGTGCGCCAGGTCATCTATGAGGGCCAGACGCGCGCGCCCGCCGTCCTGTTCAACGAAAAGATCCTCTGCGGTCTCGGCGAGGGCCTGCATCAGAGCGGCCGGCTCAACGAGATCGCCGTCGAGCGCGCGCTCAGGGCGTTGCGCCGGTTCCGGCAGTTACAGCACCAGACCCAGGTGGGCGACGTGCACATTCTGGCGACGGCCGCCGCCCGCGAAGCCGAAAACGGCCCGCAATTCATTCAAAGGGTTGAGGAACTGAGCGGCTACCACGTCGAGGTTCTGACCGGAAAGATGGAAGCCCACTATGCCTCGCTCGGCATCTATGCCGGCTTCCACAAGCCTTCCGGCATTGTCGGCGATCTGGGCGGCGGTTCGCTCGAACTGGTCAACGTCAACATGGACCGCGATTCGGGCATGACCCTGCCGCTCGGTGGCCTGCGGCTGCGCGAAATGGCCGGGGAATCGCTCCAGAAGGCCGCCGAAATCGCCCGCCGTGCCCTGTCGAAAAGCCCGGTGGTCTGGGGCAACAGCGCCCGCACCTTCTATGCCGTCGGCGGCACCTGGCGCTCGGTCGGCCGCCTCCACATCTCCAATCACGACTACCCGCTCGCGACGGTGCACGAATATACCATCGATGCGGATGAACTGGCACGGTTCTGCGACAAGGTCGCCTCGCGCGAACTGTCGGAAATCCGGGGCATCGACGCGGTGTCGAAAAACCGCCGCGCGCTCCTGCCCTATGGCGCGGTGGTGATGCGCCAGGTGATCGACATCTACCAGCCCGAAAGGATTGCCGTTTCCTCGCTGGGCGTGCGCGAGGGCTTCCTCTATTCGCGCCTGTCGAAAAAGGAGACGGGGCGCGATTCGCTGCTGACCGCCGCCCGCGATCTGTCGATCCTGCGCGCCCGCACGCCGGACCATTGCCTGGAACTGGCGGACTGGACCGAAATGGCCTTCGAAAAGCTCGGTATCGCCGAAAGCGAGGACGAGCGGCGCCACCGGATCGCCGCCTGCTATCTGGCCGATATCGGCTGGCGCGCCCATCCCGATTTCCGCGCCCGCCAGGCGCTCGAAGTCATCGCCAATGCCGGTTTTGTCGGCATCAGCCATGAGGGCAGGGCCTATCTCGCCATCGCCTCCTTCCACCGCTATCAGGGCCTGGCGGCGAAGGTCGGCGAGCCCGGAGTGTCGGTCCTCGCATCGCCCGAGACCCGCCGCAAGGCGCGGTTGCTGGCGGCCTTCTTCCGTGTGCTGTATCTGCTGTCCGCCTCGACCGCCGGCATCCTGCCGCACATCGGCTTTACGGTGAGCGGCGACGGCAAGGGCGAATTCACCCTGCCGGGCGATCTGCGCGACCTGATCGGCGAGCGGCCGGAGGAGCGGGTGCGCCAGCTTTCGGTGGAAAGCGGCATCGAACTGTCCTTGCGGATTACCGGCTGAGCCGCCGCGCGCACCCATAGCGGTTACGCCTCTGGCGCTCCTGGTGCTCCCGCCGGCGCCTCGCGCGCGCCTCGCGATGATGTGAACGGGTGTCATTGGCCTTCCATCGGCTCGGCGGTTACATTCCGTCCTGACAATGTCCCCGGAAACAAGGACGAAACGCCATGAAACGCCGTACGCTGATCACCGGTGCGCTTGCCGCAACCACCTCCCTTGCCACGCTGGCCTGGTTTGCCCGTGGCGGCAGCGACAAGGCCGTCGCCGCAGGTGAAAGCTTCGAGATCACCAGGACGCCGGAAGAATGGCGGGCGATCCTGACCGAAGAGCAATATGCCGTCCTGCGCGAGGAGGCGACCGAGCGCGCCTTCACCAGCCCGCTCAATCACGAAAAGCGCGCCGGCATCTTCCACTGCGCGGGATGCGACCTGCCGCTTTATGCCTCGGAGGCGAAGTTCGACAGCGGCACCGGCTGGCCGAGTTTCTTCGAGGCGCTGCCCGATGCGGTCGCCACGAGGACGGATTACAAGCTCATTCTGCCGCGCACCGAACTGCATTGCCGCCGCTGCGGCGGCCATCTCGGCCACATGTTCGACGACGGCCCCGCGCCGACCGGCAAGCGCCATTGCATCAACGGTATCGCGCTCAACTTCACGCCCGCCGAAAGCGCCTCCTGACAGTAGGCCCACGGGAACTTGCACCCGCCCCCTGCCGTTCCCATATGGGCGGCAGGGAGTTTTGCGATGAACGATACCTATGACCGTGCAGACGATGGGCCGCCCCGGACGGGCTATGTCTACGACCCGCGCTTTGAGGAAGTCAGGACCCGGCGGGTGCTGGCCTTTGTCTTCGACTATTTCCTCGTCGCCCTGCTGACGCTGTTTGCCGGCATCTTTGTGTTTTTCCTCGGCATTTTCACCCTCGGCGTCGGCTGGCTGCTCTATTTCGTCCTGCCGGCGCTGGTTGCCATGGCCTATGTCGGCGGTTCCATGGGCGGACCGGCACAGGCGACGCCCGGCATGCGCTTCTTTTCCCTGCGCATCGTCCGCGATGACGGGCGGCCGGTCGATTTCTTCCTCGCGATCCTGCATGGGGTGATCTTCTGGGTCGCCCATATCACGCTGACGCCGCTTCTGCTGGCGATCGCGCTGTTCACCGACCGCAAGCGGCTGATTCAGGACATCCTGCTCGGCACCGCCATCGTCCGCTCGGACATCGCATAACGCGCCGGCCGGCGATTTACGCCTTTGGTTTCCCGGGAGGAGTCCCAGTTTTCGCTTGATTCGACGCCGGGTCGTACCGCAATCTCCGCCTGTGGCGCAGCGGCAACATTCCGGCTGTGTGGGGAAAAGCGTGAAACGGAGGCGGCACGATTTCACCGGACATCTTCCTGATGTGGGCGACCTTCGGGATCATCCTGATCTCGGTTGTCGGCTTTGCCCTCGAACGCTGGTCGATCGAGGTGATCTCGCTCGCGACGCTTGCCGCCTTCCTGCTGCTGTTCACCGTCGTGCCGGGCAGCAACACCGCCGTCGACTATCACGATCTGGTCTCGGGTTTCGCCAATCCGGCGCTGATCACGGTGATCTGCCTGCTGATGGTCGGCCAGGCGCTGTTCAACACCGATGCGCTGGAAGGGCCGACGCGCTTTCTCGCCCGCATCGCCGGTACCGGCATCACCCGCACCCTGGTGGTCCTGCTCGGCGCGGCGGGCACCATCTCTGCCTTTCTCAACAACACCCCCGTCGTCGTCATGTTCATTCCGGTGATGACGGCGATCGCCGCCCAGCGCAATTTCGATGCCGCCAAGGGTCTGATGCCGCTGTCCTATATCTGCATTCTCGGCGGCATGACCACGGTGATCGGCTCCTCCACCAACCTTCTGGTCGCCAATGTGGCGCTGCGCGACGGCTATGAGATCGGCTTTTTCGATTTCACCGTGCCGGGGCTCGCGCTCGCGGCGGTCGGTGCCTGCTACATCATTTTCGTCATGCCGCTGATCCTCAAGCAGCGCTCGGGCATGAAGGATCTGTTCCGGCCCGGAACCGGCCGGCAGTTCGTTTCGCAGATCGAGATATCCGCCAGCCATCCGCTGCTCGGCATCGAATCGCGCCTTGGCCTGTTTCCGCAGCTCGAGGACATGACGGTGATGATGGTGGTGCGGCGCGCCATTCCGATCCGCCCGCCCTTCGAGGATCTGAAGCTTTCCGAGGGCGATATCGTCATCGTGGCGACGACGCGCGCCGCATTGACCAAGGCGCTGTCGATGGGCTCCGCCAATGTCCCCTCCCATCCCAAGGACGACCCGGCCGCGGCGGACAAGGAAATCGAGCCGGATTTCCACCTTGCCGAGGTGATCGTCTCGCCCGGCTCGCGCTATGTCGGGCGCACCGTGCAGGGCGCCAATATCCGCTTCATCGAGGGCGTCGTCGTCATGGGCGTGCAGCGCGCCAGCCGCATGCAGCATCGCGAGTTTCGCGAAATCCGGCTTGAGCCGGGCGACACGTTGTTGGTCGGCGGCAGCATGGATGCGATCGGCAAGTTGCGGGCAAACCGCGATCTGCTGCTGCTCGAATGGTCGGCGGCCGCCGTTCCCATGCGGCGCTTTGCCTGGCGGGCGATCGCGATCTTCCTGGCGATCGTCGCCGCCGCCGCGACCGGCCTCGTTCCCATCATGGTTGCCTCGGTTCTGGGCGTGCTTGCCATGATCCTTGCTCAATGCCTCAACATCCGCCAGGCGGCGCGCGGCTTCGACGGCCGTATCTTCATGCTGGTGGCGGCCGCACTGGCCAGCGCCGTGGCGCTCGAGAAGACCGGCGGCGCGGCGGCGATCGCCCATGGCGTCGTCGGCCTGTTTGACGGCAGCCCCGCCTGGGTGGTGCTGTCGGCCCTGTTTCTGGCCGCGGCCGTCCTGACCAATTTCCTGTCCAACAATGCGACCGCGGTGCTGTTCACGCCGATCGCCATCAAGGTCGCCCAGGGGATCGGCGCGCCGCCCGAAGCCTTCATCACCGGCATCATCTTCGCCGCCAATTGCTCCTTCGCGACGCCGGTCGGCTATCAGACCAACCTGCTGGTCATGGGGCCGGGGCACTACCGTTTCGCAGACTTCATCCGCGCCGGATCGCCACTTGTCATCTTGATGTGGCTCACCTACTCTTTTGTCGGTCCCTGGTATTACGGCCTATGACGAAGCATTCACTCGACACACCGCAATTCTACCTCACCGCGCCGCAGCCCTGTCCCTATCTGCCCGGCCGTCAGGAGCGCAAGGTGTTTACCCACCTGGTGGGCGAGAAGGCCGGACAGATCAACGACATGCTGACCCATGGTGGCTTCCGCCGCTCCCAGAACATCGCCTACCGGCCGGCCTGCGAGGGCTGCCGCGCCTGTGTCTCGACCCGGGTCATCGTCGATGCCTACCGGCCGAGCCGGAACCTCAACCGGGTCATGCGCCGCAACCGCGACCTCGCCGGCAGGGAACTGCCGCCGGCGCCGACCTCCGAACAGTTCTCGGTCTTCCGCACCTATCTCGACGCGCGCCACTGGGACGGCGGCATGGTCGACATGACGGCGCTCGACTATGCGATGATGGTGGAGGATACCCATGTCGAGACCATGCTGGTCGAATACCGCATCCGCGATTGCGAGGACGGCATCGCAAACGCCAATGGCGGCAGGCTTGTCGCCGTCGCCCTGACCGACATCCTGTCGAACGGGCTTTCCATGGTCTACAGCTTCTTCGATCCGTTCGAATCGGACCGCAGCCTCGGCTCCTACATGATCGCCGATCATGTCCAGCGGGCGCGCAAGCGCGGCCTGCCTTACGTCTATCTCGGCTACTGGGTCGAGGGTTCGCCCAAGATGGACTACAAGACCCGCTTCGCGCCGCAGGAACACCTCACCATGAATGGCTGGCGGGTCGCCGATACCAGGTAGCTGTCGGCCCCGAACCGCTTCCGCCCCACGCCTCTGGTCTATTTGATCCCGATTCGGTATGGCCGTCCGGCTGGCGGCGGTTGGATGGATTCGCATGACGAAATTGGGTTCTCTTCAGGTGGTCGGCATCCTGCTCGGCCTTGTCGGCGGGCTGGTGCTGTCCTTCGACGTGCCGGTGATCCGGGCGGCGGGCGGCACGCCATGGCTGCTGCTGCTGGTGCGCTCGCTGCTGCCGATACCGATCTATCTCGTGATCTGGAAGACGCTTCCCGCGCTGCACGACACGCCGCGCAATCCCTTGCGCAGCATCACCTGGGTCAAGGTCGGCATCGTCTACGGCCTGTCCCAGATCTGTTTTACCACCAGCGTGTTCAATACGAGCACGGCGAACCTCGTCTTCATCCTTGCTTTCAATCCGCTGCTTGCCGCGCTGCTGGCCTGGTGGTGGATCGGTGAAAAGCCGCGCCCGGTAACCTGGCTGGCGATTTTCTGCACCATCATCGGCGTCGCCGTCATCGTTTCGGGCGGGCTCAGGGCTGGCACCTGGTTCGGCGATTTCTTCGCGCTCGCCGCCGCGATAACCCTCGCATTGGCGATCACCCTGTCGCGCAAATCCGGCGCCGACATGTCGATGGCGCCGGGACTCGGCGGCCTCGTCGCGGCGGGCTTCGCGCTGCCGCTCGTTATCGCTCATTACGAGCCGCCGCAAAGCTGGACCTGGCTTATCGGCAATGGCCTCGTTCTCGTGCCGCTGGCAAGCCTTTGCCTCGCCGCCGCGCCGCGCTTCATCTCCGCGCCCCAGGCGGCGATCTTCTATCTGCTCGAAACCGTGCTGGCGCCGATCTGGGTGTGGCTGTTCTTCGCCGAGACCATCACCCTGGAGACCATGATCGGCGGCGCGATCGTGCTCGCCTCGATCTCGGTGCACACGCTGTGGAGCCTCAGGCGGCCGCGGCCTCAAAGGGCCGAAGCGCCGATGCCGGCCTGAGCCTCAGGCTTCATCGGCCGGCACGATCCAGCTTTCCGCAAGCGCTGCATCCCGCCACTCGATCCAGGCGGGGTGAGATTTCATCGCTTCGCTATAGGCTATCACCGCCGGATGATCGGAAAGCGCGTATTTTTCGAGCCGGTTGACCACCGGCGCGAACATCGCATCGGCATTGCTGAAATCCGCAAACAGGAACGGCCCGCCATATGTCTTAAGGCAATCGGCCCAAAGCGTCTCGATGCGCGCGACATCCTTGCGCACACCGTCGGAAACCGCGATCGGGCGGATATCGCGGCGCATGTTCATCGGACAGGCGCTGCGCAGGGCGGAAAACCCGCCATGCATTTCATTGGCAACCGCCCTGGCATGGGCGCGCGCCGCCCGGTCGGCCGGCCAGAACCCGGCATCGGGAAACCGCTCGGCGAGATATTCGAGAATGGCCAGGGATTCCCACACCGTCAGATCGCCATCGACGAGCGTCGGAACCTTGCCGGTGGGCGAGAATTCTCGGAATTTCGGATTGCCGCCTTCGTCGTCGAACGGGGTCAGCACTTCCTCGAAGGCGACGCCCTTGGCCTTCATGGCGATCCAGGGCCGGAACGACCAGGAGGAATAGTTCTTGTTGCCGATATGGAGGCGCATGGGTGATCCTATTTGCGATGCCAGTAGACGGGAACCATGAAGGCGGCATTGGCGGCGAGAAATGCCAGCCCGCCGGCAAGCGACAGCCAGTCGCCCGACCGCCACGCGGCGAGGACGAAGAAGATGGCGGAAGTGACGAACAACCACCAGCCCAGTTTGATGAAGAAAGTTTCGTTCATGAAACCGGTCCTGTAACCTTCCGTTTAATGACGTCGACAAGCATCTACAATTTCTATCCCGTCACCGGAACAATTTTTGCCGCCGGCGAAATCGCGGCGGGAAGAGGCAAGCAGGTGCCGCGCAGATGAGCAAAATGTCATGCGGCGGCAAGCTTCCGGCCATGTTGGCTCTGCGAGGCTTTGGCTTGTATCGGCAATGGGCAATGAGGAGGGAACCATGAAGACCGCGACGATGATAATGACGGTAACGGCGTTGTGCGCGCTTTCGGCCGGCATCGCCCATGCCGCGAACCAGGTCCGCATCGCCCGCTCGGGCGGCGAGATCTGCATCGCCTCGAACGGCCTGCCCAACCATGCAACCGGGCAGTTTCCCAATCAGGGCAATCCCCATTCGATCTCGGCCCAGCGGATCAATGTCTGCGTTCCGGCCAATCCCAAGAAGTCGAACCGGGCGACCTGGATCGACCGGGGCGGTATCGGCATCATGCTCAACGGGGTGATGATCCGGCCCGAGGCCGCCGATTGCTGGGATCCGCGCTCGCCACGCGGCTTCTCGCGCGATTGCCGCAATGGCTGGCGGCTCGAACCCATGGGGCCTGGCAACAAATTCGGCCTCGACAAGAACAAGGCCCATGTGGATATGCGCGGGCTCTATCACTATCACGGCATGCCGTCCTCGCTTGGCTCGGCGAAGCAGGGCACGCTGATCGGCTATGCCGCCGACGGGTTCGAAATCCACTATATGGGGCAGGGCGCCAAATCCGGTTACAGCCTCAAATCGGGCAAGCGCCCTTCCGGCAACGGCAATCCCGGCGGGCGCTATGACGGCTCCTTCGTCGAGGACTATGCCTATACCGGCTCCGGCACGCTGGACGAATGCAATGGCGGCACGCTCGACGGCAAATACGTCTACTTCGCCACCGATGCTTTTCCGTATTATCCGCGCTGCCTGATGGGCACAAAGGCAAAGGCGTTCCGGTAGGGCGCGCAACCCGTCTCCATCGTCATCCCGGACACCGAAGGTGATCCGGGATCCAGGTCTGAGAATCCTCGGTTCTGGATCCTCGGGACAAGCCCGAGGATGACGAGTGGAGGATGAGGCTGCCCTGACTCCCGTCATTCCGGGATACCGTCAGGTGGAAAACCGTAGGCCTTCGGTGGTCTAATAGTGATAGCGACACTGGGCGATTTGCAGATCGTCCGCTTCTACCCTGTAAACGAGGCGATGTTCGCGATCGATGCGGCGCGACCACCAGCCCGACAGGGCGCCGCGCAGGGGGGCGGGCTTGCCGGTTCCCTTGAAAGGCGTTCGGGTGCATTCTCGGATAAGTGTGTTGATGCGGTCGAGGCGCTTGCGGTCCGCTGACTGCCAGTAGAGATAATCCTCCCAGGCCTGCGGGCTGAAGACAAGCCTCAATCGGCCAGTTCCCGGACCTTACCCTTGCCGTTTTCCAAAGCCTCGATGGCTTCGGCAAGGCGCGCCGCATTGGCCGGGCTTCTCAGAAGGTAATCGGTCTCCTGATAGGAGGCAAAATCCTCAAGGGATAGCAGCACGGCCGAGGGCTTGCCGCCGTCACGGGTAATGACGAGCGGCTCGTGGTCGCCGGTCACCCGATCGACCATTTCGGCGAGGCGCTTGCGGAATTCGGTGATGGAGGCGGTGTTCATGGAGATAATGTACGTGATTGCGTACAAGATATCAAAGTGTTTTCGCCAGATCTACGATCTCCACCTGCGGGTATGACAAGCCGCGATGTGCCTCACCCCCCGAACTTGCCGCTCCTCGGAAAGCCCTTGGGCACCATCCTCCCTGCTTGGGCGCGCTCGCCGATCCATTCAGCGAGTTCATCCTTCGACTTTACAAAGGTCCGCTCGGCCGAATCCTGCCAGGACAGACCCTCATTGAGCTTGAAGGTGCGGGCATCCCCGGCGCCGCCATCCTTGTATTTCTGCAGCCGTACGCCCTTGCCGCGGGTCATTTCCGGCAGGTCGGCGAGCGGGAAGACCAGCAGCTTGCGGTTCTCGCCGACGATCGCCAGCTGGTCGTCGCCCGCCGCGATCGCCACACAGAGCAGCGCCTCGTCGGGCAGTTTGACGTTCATCACCTGTCTGCCCTTGCGGGTATTGGCGATCACCTCGCTCTCGGGCACGGTAAAGCCGTTGCCGGCGCGAGAGACCAGCAGCAGCTTGCGCGCCGCATCGTAGCGGAAGGCGGTGACCACATCGGCATCGTTTTCCATGTCGATCATCACCCGCACCGGCTCGCCATGGCCGCGCCCGCCGGGCAGCTTGTCGCCGGCGAGCGTGAAGAACTTGCCATTGGTGGTGAACAGCACGATCTTGTCGTGGCTGTCGGCATGGAAGGCGATTTTGAGCTTGTCGCCCTCCTTGAAGGCGAATGAGGCAAAATCGGCGACATGGCCGCGCATGGTGCGGATCCAGCCCTTTTCGGACAGGACGACGGTGATCGGCTCCTTCTCGATCATCGCCTGCTGGACGGCTTCGAGATCGACATCGGCGGCCTCGGCGAAATGGGTGCGCCGCGCGCCGAGCGGCGTATCCTTGCCGAACCGTCTGCCGATCTCGCCGATATCGGCATGGAGGATTTTCCACTGCCGCGCCTCATCGGCGATGAGCGCCTCGATCTGGCCCTTCTCCTCCGACAATTCGCCATGCTCGCGGCGGATCTCGATTTCCTGCAATTTGGCCAGCGCCCGCAGGCGCATGTTGAGGATCGCCTCGACCTGCACATCCGTCAGGTCGAACTTCGCCATCAGCTTCTGCTTCGGCTCGTCCTCGAAACGGATGATGCGGATCACCTCATCGATGTTGAGATAGGCGATCAAGAGGCCGTCGAGCACTTCCAGCCGGCGCTCGATCTGCGCCAGGCGGTGTTTGGAGCGGCGCACCAGCACGTCGCGGCGGTGGTCGAGCCATTCGCGCAGCACCTCGCGCAATCCCATCACCTTTGGCACCTTGCCGCCCGAAAGCACGTTCATGTTCATCGAGAACCGGCTTTCGAGATCGGTGACGCGGAACAGCGATTCCATCAGCAGTTCGGGATCGACCGTGCGGCTTTTCGGCTCCAGCACGATGCGGATGTCCTCCGCGCTCTCGTCGCGGATGTCCTCCAGCATCGGCAGCTTGCGGTTGACCAGCAATTCGGCGATGCGCTCGATCAGTTTCGACTTCTGCACCTGATAGGGGATTTCGCTGATGACGATGCGATAGCCGCCGCGCCCGGCATCCTCCTTCTGCCATCTGGCGCGTACCCGGAAGGCGCCGCGCCCGGTGCGGTAGGTCTCGATGATGCTCTCGCGGCTGTCGACGATGACGCCGCCGGTCGGAAAGTCCGGCCCCGGAACCATCTCGACCAGCGTCTCGACGCGCGCATTGGGCGTCCTGATCAGGTGCTGCGCCGCCTCGCACAGTTCGGCCGCATTGTGCGGCGGAATATTGGTCGCCATGCCGACGGCGATGCCGGACGAACCATTGGCCAGAAGGTTGGGAAAGGCGCCGGGCAGCACCACCGGCTCCTTGGCGTCCTCATTGTAGTTCAGCCTGAATTCGACCGCGTCCTCGTCGATGCCCTCGATCAGCAGGGCGGCGACCTCGGTCATCCGCGCTTCGGTGTAGCGATAGGCCGCGGCGTTGTCGCCGTCGATATTGCCGAAATTGCCCTGGCCGTCGACCAGCGGATAGCGCTGGGCAAAGTCCTGGGCGAGCCGCACCAGCGCGTCGTAGATCGCCTGGTCGCCATGGGGGTGGAAGCCGCCCATCACGTCGCCGACGATCTTGGCGCATTTCTTGAACGCGGTATCGGGATCGAGCCGCAGCAGCCGCATCACGTGGACGATGCGGCGGTGCACCGGCTTCAGCCCGTCGCGCGCATCGGGCAGCGCCCTGCCCATGATCGTCGACAGGGCATAGGCGAGATAGCGCTCTTCGAGCGCCGATTTCAGATCGACGGTCTGGATCTTGCCGCCGCCCTCCGCATCGCCATCACCGGAATCCGGTGGAAACAGGTCTTTTCCCATGCTTGCCCGCTTTGGTCTTTACCGCTCTTTTGTCCGCTCCCGGTTAGCCAAAGGAGTGATTCGTGGCAAGGCCGGGGCCGGTTCCCCCGCGGGACGGTGCACAACCCTTTGTTCACCCCTTCCGTTCACTCCCTTTTGTTTCTCGATGTGACAAAAGGAACTTTCGCCGCCGCCGCCTTTCCGCCAAGGTGCGCTGGCATTGAGCCAAGGCATCGATGGCGTTGCGATCAGGGGCAGACCTTTCACTTTTTTGGAGAACACCATGAACAAACCGAGCCTCAGAGGCGCCCGCACTCTGATCATTGCGAATTTCACCGCTTCGCTCTTTGCGACCAGCATGCTGACGGCAAGTCCGGCCCTGGCGCTGGATGCGGTCGATTTCTTCAACGCCATGCAGGCTCAGGCGGAGGCGAAGGGAAGCAAGGTGACGTTCGGATCGCTGGAGGCGATGGGCAGCGACGGCGCCAGGGCAACCGGCATCACGATCGACAACCCGAAGGACAAGAGTTCGATGATGATCGGCGAGATGACCCTGTCGGGCGCCGAGCAGATGGGCGAAAAGGCTTTCGCCTTCGACAGCCTCGAGGCCTCGGACATCACGATCAACACCGTGTCGAAGCGCGATGATGCGCCGGTCGCGGTTCGTATCGGCTCGATTTCGGCCACCGGCTTCAACTATCCGGAAGTGGCGGACCGAAAGCTCCCGCTATGGCCGTTCGAGATCGATACCGGCGAGATCACCGGGGTCAGCATCACCAATGCCGGCAAGGAGGGGGTCACGCTCAACCTGCCGTCCATGGCGGTCAGCGGCTTGAAACAGCACGGTGAAAACAGCTTCGATCTTGCCTCTCTCACCATCGAGCCGGCGACCGGCTCGTTTACCGCCAGCACCGGGGGCAGCGGCGAAATTTCCATTGGCGCCTTCTCGCTGTCCGATTTCAGCCTGTTCGGTCTCGGCGCCTATTCGATCGGCAACGGCCATTTCGACGGCATGAGCCTCAAGGGCACCACCGATCAGGATCAGGCGTTCGATTTCCAGATGGGCGCGATCGACGTCGCCGGCCTGTTCAGCCCGGATTTCAGCGAGGGCAAGGAATTTTCCATGCCCGACGGCGAGATGTCGGCGACCATCGGCCCGATGCAGCTCGGCATCGACGGCAAGCAGTTGATGACCTTTGCCGGCGGCAAGTCGAACGGCCGCTATGACAGCGCGACGCAGGTCTATTCCGGCGAAGGCACGCTCGATGGCCTCTACATCAATGTGATGGAATTTCCGGTCAAACCCGAACAGCGCAAGGGCCTCGAGCAGTTCGCCGCGCTGGGCTATGATTCCGTCACCCTCAACGGCGAATTTGCCGGGAGCTGGAATGTTGCCGAGGGCACGCTCGACATGACGAAATACCGGCTCTCCGCCGACGACATGGCCGCTTTCGACATGGCGGTATCGCTCGGCGGCTATACGATCGAGCTCGGCCGTCAGCTCCAGAAGATTTCCCAGGCGATGAACGGCGCCGAGGACGACGAAACGCGCCAGGCGCTGAGCTTCCAGATGCTGGCCGCCATGTCTGCGCTCACCGTCAGGGAGATCAGGCTGACGCTCGAGGACGATTCCCTGACCGGGCGGGTGCTTGAGATGCAGGCGGCCAAGGCCGGTCAGAAGAAGGAGGATCTGGTTGCCGCGGCCCCCTTCATGATCGGCGCGATGATGGGGCCGCTCGAAATTCCCGAATTCGCCTCCGCCCTGTCGGCTGCGGTCGGCAGCTTCATGAGCAATCCGGGAAAGCTGACGCTCTCGGCCAAGCCCGGTGCGCCGGTATCGGTCGCCGAGATCATGGGGCTGGGTGCCGCCGTCAAGGCCGGCAGCGTCAAGCCGTCGGAAGTGATCGAGCGGTTCAACGTGGCGGTGGAAGCCAACTGAGCCGACAGGGCAAGGACAACGAGATCAGATCGGGCGCGGTTTTGCCGCGCCCGTTTTCTTTCAGGTGTCCTTCTGCGATCGCCGCACGGCATGACCCATCAGCGGCAGGATCGGCAGCAGGCTCATCGCCCCGCCGAGGATGATGACGCCATAGGCGGCGCCATTGCCGGCCAGATCGCTCGCCAGGGCTATGGTGAACGGCGCCGACGCGGTTACCAGTATGCGGAAGAAGCCGAGATTGCCGGTAAGCCGGCCATAGCCGGCGGGGCCGAACAGATAGAGCGGCACGGCGCCGCGAATGATATGGGCAAGCCCTTGCCCGGCGCCGAAGAAGATCGCGAAGGCGACCGCCGCCGGCGTACCCAGCGCAAAGAACAGCATCAGGATCGTTCCGGCCAGCAGGGCCGCATTGCCGACGACGCCGGTCCACAGCGGATGGCGCGAGTGGCCGAAAACCACTTCGATGACCCGCGCGCCGACCTGGAACGGGCCGATCATCGCCCCGGTCGCCGCGGCGGCGGCGGTGCTGTAGCCGGTTTCGATGAGCAGGCGCGGCAGATGCGACTGCACGCCGGCGACGACGAAGCCGCCCGCGGCAAAGGAGATCGCGAGGGCAGCCAGCGCCCGGCCGCGCTCGCTGCCCTCGAGCGGCGCGGGCAGGGCAGGGCCGGCGGTCTGCGGCGCATTGCGGCTCGCTTCATTGCCGGGCAGGCGAAGATGGATCGGCAGGCAGACGGCAAGGTTGATCAGCGCCAGCACGAGATAGACCTGCTGCCAGGTGAGAAATTCGAGCAGATAGCTGCAGAGCGGCCAGAAGAGGGTCGAGGAAAAGCCCGCGATCAGCGTGATCGCCGAGATCGCGGCGCGCGCGGCGCCCTTGCGGATCTGCGTCATGGCGGTAAAGCCCGCCTCGTACTGGATGAAGGTCGCCGTCGCCTCGATGGCGATCAGCACGGCGACATAGCTTGCCGGCGAACGCACCAGCGCCATCGCCGCAAGCGCCAGGCTCGCCGCGACCGTGCCGGCCGACAGGACCGCCCTGCCGCCGAACCGGTCGAGCAGCCGGCCAGACAGCGGCGCGAAGATGGCGCTGGCGACGAGCGCGATGGAGAAGGCGCCGAACACCAGCGAGCGCGACCAGCCGAAATCGGCCATCACCGCCGGCGCCAGAATGGCGAAGGAGTAGAACATCGTGCCGTAGGACACGGTCATGGTGACGCCAAGGCCGATCGACACCGGCGAGAAGCCTGAAATCAGCCGTCGAAACGGGCCTGGTTCGCGGTGTGGCGATGTCATTGTCAAAGTGTAGGACGCCGAACCCGCGCTGCCGGACGGTGCGTCAGCGAAATGCGGTCTTGAGGAAGGAGTCGAGCGCCCGGGTTACCTCCGGGCTCGAGCCGATCGTGCGCGCGATCGAGCCATGGG
Source organism: Nitratireductor sp. (assembly GCA_020441665.1). Classification (GTDB taxonomy): domain Bacteria; phylum Pseudomonadota; class Alphaproteobacteria; order Rhizobiales; family Rhizobiaceae; genus Salaquimonas. The sequence goes on along the minus strand of JAGRLT010000007.1, from coordinate 6,211 downwards.
TGTAATGTGCGCCGTTGAAAAGCGTGACGCGGGTGCCGCGGCGGCGCAACTCCTTGGCGAAGGCGACCGAAACGATCGCCCGGCGCGGGCGGTGCGAGTTCGAATACATCACCAGAAACGGCGGAAAGCCGCTCGACTGGCGCGCATAGGTGACCGGTGACCAGCGCACCCAGTTGTCGGGGTCCTGTCCGAAGGCGCTCAGATAGACCCCGTCGATACCGCCGCGGATCGAGGCATAGGCGACCATGTCATAGGCTTGCACATCGTTGGCGACGATGCCGCGCAACGGGCCTGCCAGCTTCTTGACGCCGACCATGGAGACGAGATGCGCGCCGGCCGAGTGGCCCATGATGACGATCCGCTTGGGATCGCCGCCATAGCGCGCGATGTTGGCCCGCGTCCAGTTGATGGCGCGCACGACATCGTCGACCTGCCCGTCGATATTGGTCTTGGGAACCGGACGATAGCTGACGGAAACCAGCATGTAGCCGCGCGCATTGGCATAGGCGGGCAGGCTGTAGATGCGTTTCGTATCGCCCTTCACCCAGCCGCCGCCATGCACATAGAGCAGGATCGGCGCCTTCTGGCGGATCTGGAACAGGCCGCGCGGCTTGGCCGAATCCGGCACGTAGATGTCGACATGCTGACCGCCGCCGACCGGCACGTCGGCTCTCAGCTCCTGGGCCCAGGCAAGACCCGCAAACACGGAAGCCGCGATGAAAACCGCCGCCGCCAGCGCACGCATTCCGATGACCATATCTCGATCCGCGATGACTACACCCCGGCGAAGATATGCCGGGATGCGGCGGATTTATCAAGAGGCCGATCGCCGTACCCGCCGGTATCGCGATCAGCTTCAAGCGCCGTTGTCAGGCGCGCGCCAAGGGCAGTTGGGCTTACGGTTCGCGGTTCTGCCACACGCCGCCGGCGCGCGCCGCCTGATAGCCGTAATCGAAGGTCTTCTGCATGTACTTGCGGTCGATATCGAGCGCCGAGACCGATGGCCAGTCGTCCGGCAGGCTGGCATAGCGCATGGCGATGCCGCGCTGGCGGGCTTCGAGCCTGGTCGTCTGCAGCAGCAGGCGGGTCGAACTGCGCGACAGCGCCGAGACCGATTTCTTGACCAGCGGCACCAGCGAGGCCTTTTGCGGCTGTGGCTTGGGGCGGAGCTGGTTGTGGACGATGACGGTGATCTCCGATTTCGGCCGCAGCGGCGCGGGCACGATCGCCGGGTCGGCATAGAAATTGGCCAGCACCGCGCCATCGCCATGCAGCTCGGTGATCGGCCCCGAAGGCGTGTTGGCGACGATTTCGATCGGCGCGAACGCACCGGGGATCGACACCGCGGCCTCGAGCACCTTCTTGAACAGGTTCGCCGACGCTTCGTCGCCCTTGGAGGCGATGCGGCTCATGTCCCAGACCGTCAGTTCATCGGCGTCGAGATTGGCGGTCGCCACGTAGAGCCGTCTGCCCTTGCGGTATTCGCGGCCGATTTCCGACAGCATGTCGCGCGTCACCAGCCGGTCGATCAGCCGGCGCAGCTTCTCCGGTTCATACAGCGCGCCACCCGCCATCGCGCGGAAGAAATTGGGCGTGCCGACCAGGCCCTGCAACTGCTTGCCGGTATAGAGCTCCTTGAGGACGGGATCGCTTTTCGATCCGAGAAAGGCGAAGGGCGCGATCAGCGCGCCGGTTGAGACCCCGGTGACGACCTCGAATTTCGGCCGGGTGCCGGTATCGCTCATGCCGTTGAGAACGCCGACGCCGAAGGCGCCGTCGGGTCCGCCGCTCGAAAGCGCCAGCATGTCGAATGTGCCGTCGGGAAGCTCCGGCAGGCCGGCCAGCGCCCAGCCGGTGACGCGCGCCATGTCCGGGTTCGATGCCGGAAAAAACCGCATGGCGGGATCGGAAAGCACGCTCGACTGGCGCAGCGCCACCAGATCGTAGCTGCGCGCCGGCGCGATCGGAGCGGCATACTCCGAAGTGGAAGTGGTTGAACAGGCGGCGAGCAACAGGCTCGCCAGCAGGGCAAATACAGGACGCATGATCTTGCTTGGGAAGAGGGCCGGCTTTGAACCCCGGATGTGCGCCAATTGAGCCGGGATTGTGGCGGCGGCAATCACGAATTGCGGCAGCGTGTTACCTGGCGGTGCCGCCGGCCGGATGCCTACTCCGCCGCCTGGGCGAGGTCGGCGGCCCGGTCGAGATCGACCATGACGATCTTGCGGTCGCGATAGGAGATGGCGAGTTTGCCATGCTTGAGCTTGAGCGCCTGCTGACCGAAGACGTCGCGCCGCCAGCCCTTGAGCGCCAGCACGTCAGCATCGTCATCGGCGGCGATCTTCTCAAGCTCGTCGACCGTGGCAATGACCTTGGCGGCGACGCCCTCCTTTTCGGCGGTCAGCTTCAGCAGCAGCTTCAGCATCTCAGTCGCCGCGCTGCAGCCCTCCGGCGCATGCTTGGGTCGGGGCAGTTTGGGCAGCGAATCCTTCGCCACCGCCAGAACCTTGCCCGAAAGCGCCACCAGCGCCTCGCCCCAGCGGTTGCGGTCGAAGCCGCGCGACAGGCCGCGAAACCGGTCGAGATCGGCGAGTTCGCCGGGCGGATTGCCGGCCAGTTCGTAGATTGCCTCGTCCTTGATGATGCGGCCGCGCGGCATGTTGTTGGCCTGCGCCTCGAGCTCGCGCCAGCGCGCCAGTTCCATGAGCATCAGCAGCTCGCGCGGTTTGCGCACCCTGAGCTTGAGTCGCTTCCAGGCGTTTTCGGGCAGCATTTCATACGTGTCCGGCGAGGTCAGCGTATCCATCTCCTCCGACACCCAGTTGGTGCGGCCCTGTTCCTCGAGATTGGCCTTGAGCTTCTGATAGACGGTGCGCAGATGGGTGACGTCGGCAATGGCGTAGTCGAGCTGCTTTTCGGTCAGCGGGCGGCGGCGCCAGTCGGTAAAGCGCGAGGATTTGTCGACCTGCGCGCCGGTCACCTTGAAGACGAGCTGGTCGTAGGAAATGCTGTCGCCATAGCCGCAGACCATGGCCGCGACCTGGGTGTCGAACACCGGATGGGGAATGAGATTGCCGAGCTTGTAGACGATCTCGATGTCCTGGCGCGCGGCATGGAAGACCTTCACCACATTGACGTCGGCCATCAGTTCGAAAAAGGGGGCGAGATCGATCGACCCCGACAGCGGGTCGATGATGTAGGCGTCACCGCCATTGTCCTTCGGCGTGGCGCATTGAATGAGGCAGAGCTCGGGCCAGAAGGTCGATTCGCGGATGAATTCCGTATCGACGGTAACAAAGGGCGCGTTTGCGAGGTGGAGGCAGGCTGCTTTGAGGTCTTCGGTCGTTGTGATGATCTTCATCGGTTACCTTCATCGGGCCGCCGGGAAACCGGCGCGTCAGTCCAATGAGCATACTTTCCAGGGGTTTGCAATTCGCGCTGCGGCATAAGCGCGCCGCGCCCGAAACCTGAATGTCGATACAGCCTAAACCGATGAGCGCTCGATGCGTTCCACGAACCAGCGGGTCAGCGCCAGCCAGACTTCGTCCTTCTCGCTGGCATCCTCCACGCCGTGTTCGATGTTGGGATTGTCGTTGATCTCGATGAGGAAGAAGCCGTCCGCTGTCTGCTTGATGTCGACGCCGTAGAGCCCGTTGCCGATCATCGCCGTGGCGCGCATCGCCATCGCCATCAGATCGGCGGGCGCATCGGCGAGCCGCACCGGCCGGAAGCCGCCCTCGACCGCCTTGCCGCCATCCTTGTGGCGCACGATCTGCCAGTGCTTCTTGGCCATGGTGTACTGGCTGACGAAGATCGGCCTGCCGCCGAGCACACCGACCCGCCAGTCGAATTCCGTCGGCATGAATTTCTGGGTGATCAGCAGATCGGTTTCCTTGAGCCAGGCGGTGACGAGCTGGCGCAGTTCGCCCGGCGTGTCGGCTTTCTTCACCCCGCGCGAGAACGAGCCGTCCGGGGTTTTCACGACGACCGGAAAGCCGATCCGGTCGGCGACCTGATCGAGCTCGCCGGCCGAGGAGATGATCTGCGACGGCGGCATGGCGATCTTCGCCTGGCCCATCAGTTCGTGCAGATAGACCTTGTTGGTGCAGCGGATCATCGAGACCGGATCGTCGATCACCGGCATGCCTTCCTGCTGGGCGCGGCGGGCGAAGCGATAGGTGTGATTGGCGATCGAGGTGGTCTCGCGGATGAACAGCGCATCGTGGTTCGCGACCCTGGCGAGGTCCTTGCGCGTGATGGGTTCGACATCGACGCCGAGCCTGCCGGCGATGCGGGCGAAATGCTTGAGCGAGGCAAGGCCGGTCGGTGGCAGTTCCTCCTTGGGATCGTAGAGGACGGCGAGGGAATATTTGCCCTGGCTCTGCGGCTTGGCATCGCGCCATTGCCGCGCCGTGTAGCCCGCCATGGCGGCGAAGAAGGCGGCCCGCTGGCCGGGCTTCAGTTTCGACAGAGAGACGAGGCCGACCGACTTGATGCGGTGCCAGTCGCCGGCGGTAAACCGTACCTTGAGAATGGGCGCGCGGAACCAGTCGAAGACGAGACGCGCGAATTTCTCGAACCGCTCGTCCTCGGCGCGGCCGAAATAGATCATCAGCGAGGGGCCGGGATCGGCGGCGGCATCGCCTCGCAGGCCGCGCACCGTGCGGTTGAGCACGTCCTCGAGTTCCGGCAGGGCATGGGAATACAGCTTGGCGTCGGACAGATCGTTGATCGTCTCGACCGAGGGAAGAACCTTGTGGCCGCGCGCGCCGGCAAGCAGCGAGGCATAGTAGCCGCGCGACTGATAGGCATAGGAACTGGCCAGGTTGATGACCTTGACCTGGCGACCGGAAAATTCCTTGGGCGTCGAAAGATAGTCGCGCATGCGCGCCACGCGGTGGCCGGTCTCGCCCGGCAGCGGCGGCGCCGTACTGCTCGCAAGCACAAGCCAGTGGGTCATCGGCCCGATCCTTCCCGCGCTTTCAGCAAGGCGGCGGTATGCAGGGTTTTCTCGAAGCGCAGCGCATCACCATGGTCGGCATAGTAGCCGGGATATCGGCCGATCGGGCGGAAGCCGGCCTTGCGATAGAGGTCGATGGCGCGCCGATTGTCCTCGCGCACTTCGAGCGTCAGGCGTATCTTGCCGCGCTCCCGGGCTGCCCGCTCGGCGGCGAGCAGCAGCGCCCGGCCGACACCTTTGCCGGCTGCCGCACTGTCGACCGCGATCGAGTAGAGCCTCGCCGTCGTCGTGTTGCGGCGAAACAGCAGCAGGGCGTAGCCGGCGATCCCGCCGTCCCGTTCGGCAATCAGCACCAGCGCGGTATCGCGTTTCAGCAGGGTTCGGAACGAACGCAGGGAAATGCGGTCGGCATCGAAGGTCCGGTTTTCCAGATCGCTCAGTAGCGCCGCGTCCTGCGGCAAGGCCCTGCGCGTTCGCGGGGCGGGGGTCGGGTTCATCGTCGAGAGACCGAAAACCGAATCGGGGCGGGCCGGCGGCCGGTCCATTCGGATTTCGCGCCCATTACGCCGCAAATTGCGGCATGTAAATGGCCTTCGCCGGCGGTACGCACCGCTCCGGCATGATTTACCCCGCCCGGCCGCCAACACGGCCCCGCCAGCCTTGACAAATCACCCTTGAACGGTGTTTGTCCCCGCAAATCCTTGGCGGCTGGCGAAATCGCCCGAAAACCCGCCGAAACGCTTTCCAAGAGACGTGAATATGAGCCTTCACCGCTACCGCAGCCATCGCTGCGACGAACTCCGCAAGTCCGATGTGGGACAGACGATCCGCCTGTCGGGCTGGGTCCATCGCGTGCGCGACCATGGCGGCTTGCTGTTCATCGACCTGCGCGACCATTTCGGCATTACCCAGGTGGTCGCCGACCCCGATTCGCCGGCCTTCAACCTGGCCGAGAAAGTCCGTTCCGAATGGGTGATCCGGGTCGATGGCGCGGTCAAGGCGCGCACCGACGAGACGGTCAACAAGAACCTGCCGACCGGCGAGATCGAGGTCTTCGCCGGCGGGATCGAGGTGCTGTCCAAGGCCGACGAACTGCCCCTGCCGGTCTTCGGCGAGCCGGACTATCCCGAGGACACGCGGCTCAAATACCGCTTCCTCGACCTGCGCCGCGAGACGCTGCACAGAAACATCATGGCGCGCACGAGGATCATCGCCGAGATGCGCCGGGCCATGAACGGGGCCGGCTTCACG
>JAGRLT010000091.1 GCA_020441665.1 Nitratireductor sp. | reverse complement strand
GGATTTCGACATCGACTTCTGCCAGGAACGCCGCGAGGAGGTGATCCGCTACGTGCAGGACAAATACGGCCGGGATCAGGTCGCCCAGATCATCACCTTCGGAACGCTGCAGGCCCGCGCCGTGCTGCGCGATGTCGGCCGCGTCCTGCAGATGCCCTATGGCCAGGTCGACCGGATCGCCAAGCTGGTGCCCGCCAACCCGGCCAATCCGGTCACCCTGCGCCAGGCCATCGACATGGAGCCGCGGCTTCAGGAGGCGGCCGCAGACGAGGAGATCGTCGCCCGGCTGTTCGACATCGCCATGCGGCTGGAGGGGCTCTACCGCCATGCCTCGACCCATGCCGCGGGCATCGTCATCGGCGACCGCAGGCTGGACGAACTGGTGCCGCTCTACCGCGATCCGCGCTCCGACATGCCGGTCACCCAGTTCAACATGAAGTGGGTCGAACAGGCCGGCCTCGTCAAATTCGACTTCCTCGGGCTGAAGACCCTGTCGGTGCTCGAAAAGGCGGTCGAATTCGTCGCCCAGCACGGCGAAGCGAAGATCAACCTGCTGGAAGTACCGATCGACGACACGCAAACCTACGCCATGCTGACGCGCGGCGAGACGGTCGGCATCTTCCAGTTGGAAAGTGCAGGCATGCGCAAGGCGCTGATCGGCATGAAGCCGGACCGGTTCGAGGACATCATCGCCCTGGTCGCGCTCTACCGTCCCGGACCGATGGAGAACATCCCGGTCTACAATGCGCGCAAGAACGGCGAAGAGCAGATCACCTCGATCCACCCGAAGATCGACCATCTGGTGGCCGAGACCCAGGGCGTCATCGTCTATCAGGAACAGGTGATGCAGATCGCCCAGGAACTGGCGGGCTACAGCCTCGGCGAAGCCGATGTGCTGCGCCGCGCCATGGGCAAGAAGATCCGCGCCGAGATGGACAAGCAGCGCGGCGTCTTCGTCAAGGGGGCGACGGAGCGCGGCATTACCAAATCCCAGGCCGACCAGATTTTCGACCTGCTGGCGAAGTTCGCCGATTACGGCTTCAACAAGTCGCATGCGGCGGCCTATGCGCTGGTCTCCTACCACACCGCCTATATGAAGGCGCATCATCCGGTCGAATTCCTCGCCGCCTCGATGCAGTTCGACATGAGCAACACCGACAAGCTCGCCATCTTCCGAGACGAGGCGAAGACGCTCGGCATCGAGGTCGTCGCGCCCTCGGTCCAGACCTGCAACGCGCAGTTCTCGGTGCGCGACGGCAAGATTTTCTACGCCCTTGCCGCGATCAAGGGCGTCGGCGCGGCGGCGGTCGAGCACATCGTGGCCGAGCGTGAGGCCCATGGCGAATTCGCCTCCCTGTCGGATCTGTTCAGCCGCATCGATGTGCGCCAGGTCAACAAGCGCACGATCGAAAGCCTGATCTCGGCGGGTGCGCTCGACTGTTTCGGCTTTGCGCGCGAGCGGATGCTGGCCGGCATCGACCGGCTGGCAGGTCATGCCCAGCGCATCGCGCAGGATCGCGATGCCGGCCAGAACGACATGTTCGGCGGCGCCGAACCCGGCGCGGAGACGATCGAACTGCCCACGGTCAAACCCTGGCTGACGGCGGAAAAACTGCAGCGCGAGTTCCAGGCCATGGGCTTCTACCTGTCGGCCCATCCGCTCGACGAATACCGCGAACTGATGAAAAAGAACCGCATCCAGCTCTATGCGGCCTTCGAGGAATCGGTGCGGGCCGGCGCCACGGCGGGCCGGCTCGCCGGAACCGTGACGGCGCGCCAGGAGCGCAAGACGCGCACGGGAAAGCGCATGGGCATCGTCATGCTGTCCGATCCCTCCGGCCAGTATGAGGCCATCCTGTTCGATGACGGGCTGCACCGTTTCCGCGACATGCTCGAGCCGGGCCGCTCGGTCATCCTGCTGGTCAATGCCGATCTCAGGGAGGAGGGGGTTTCGCTGCGCATTCAAAGCGTCGATTCGCTTGAGGCGGAAGCTGCCCGCGAGACGCGCAATCTGCGCATCTATCTGCGCGACGACAAGCCGGTTTCAAGCATTCAGACCCTGCTGCGCGGCAGCCACGCCCCGGCGCGCGGCGACAGTCATGTCTCGCTGGTCGTCATCGAGGGCAATGGCGAGATGGAGGTCGAGATGCAACTGCCCGACCGCCTCAAGCTCACGCCGCAGCACGCCAATGCGATCAAATCCGTGCAGGGCGTGCTGCAGGTCGAACTCGTATAGCACTCCGGCCCGGCCATCCTCCGACTTTCCGGCCTTTCCAGCGGATGTTCCGGGTCGCTGACGGAAATATTCGGCGACGGCATACGATTAGCGTCTTGATTTCAGTGTAGTTTGAAGGTGCAATGGGATCAGACGCAGCTTCCGGGAGAAACACCGATGAACGTAGCCTCGATTCTAGCCGCCAAGGGCAGCGATGTCGTGACCGTGGCCCCTGACCAGTCTCTGGCGGCCATCGTTTCCATGCTCGCCGACAAGAAGATCGGCGCCATCGTGGTGGTCGAGAGCGGCGGTCCGGTTTGCGGCATCATCTCGGAGCGCGACGTGGTGCGCCAGATCGCCACCAGCGGGGCCGGGGCGCTCGATCAGCCGGTTTCGGTCTGCATGACCCGCAAGGTGATTTCCTGCACCGCCGCCAGTTCCGTCGACGAGGTCATGGGCCTGATGACCCGCGGCAAGTTCCGCCACATTCCGGTCATCGAGGGCGGCAGGCTCGCCGGCATCGTTTCCATCGGCGACGTTGTCAAGCGCAAGATCGAGCATGCCGAGCGCGAGGCCGAAGAGCTCAAGCAGTATATCGCGGGATAGGGCGCAAGCCGGACACGGCTTCGCAAGACGCCCCCGCGGCCGCCGGCCGGACGGCAGGGACAGCGCGGTCTCCCGCTTTTCTCCCGGCATCCTTCGGACTGAACTTCAGACGTTTCCGACATAGCCGAGATCGGTCGAGATCTTTTGCGCCGTCGCAACGATCGCCTCGATCATTTCGGGCTTCGTCCTGGCATCGACATTCTGTATCGACCCGACCACGGCCACCGTCGCAACCAGTGCTCCCGATCGGTCGCGGATCGGAGCGGCGATCGCATTGACCCCAAGCATGTACTCATTGGGTGCCTCCGCGATCCCGGTCTGGCGAATGCGTTCCAGCGCCGCTTTCAGTTCGGAGGTGGTTTCTATCGTATGCGGCGTGAACGACGCCAGGTCCTGGCGCTCATATTGCGCGAGCAGGAGCGAGGGACCGAAGGCCAGCGCGATCTTGCCCTGTGCGCTGGAATGCAGGGCGAGCCTGCTGCCGACCCTTACGCCGATTTCAAGCGGTGACTTGCCCATCACTTTCGAGAGGATCACCACGCCCTGCTGGTCGACCAGCGACAGGGCAACCGTCTCGCCGGTCGCCTCGCGCAGCGCGCTCAGATGCGGGCGGGCGCGCTCGACGATATCGGTATGGTCGATGGCGGACTGTCCGAGACAGGCGGCCTGGGGGCCGAGCCTGTAGCGATGGCTGGATTCGCTTTGGGTGACATAACCGCGGGCCAGAAGGGTCTGCATGTGCCGGAAGACGGTACCCTTGGTGGTGCCGAGGAGGTTGGCCATTTCGCTGATCCCGATATCGCGCTGCTCGCGCGAAAGCAGCTCAAGTGCGTCTATCGTCAGGTGAACGGACTTCAGACCGATATCGTTGTCGCTGGATGTCAATGGGATGCCCTGGTTCTGTTTCGGTGTGACGGCTTCGCTGACGTCAACATTGTTACGCTATGCGAAACGGCGGTGCAAGGGTTGATGGCCGTTCAGAAACGGCTTGCGCGGAGATGCCTTTCACGCTATTAGAAACGCTGTAACGCATGGAGGAACAACTAGCTTGGACAATTCGCTGCGGGAAAAGGACGTAACAACCCATCTCCACCCCCAAACCAATTTCCGGCGCCATGAAGAGGTGGGCCCCCTGATCATCGAGGGGGGCGATGGCGTGCGGGTAACCGACAGTGCCGGCCGGGCGTATATCGAGGGTGTTTCCGGCCTGTGGTGTGCCGCGCTCGGCTTCTCCAACAAGCGGCTTGCCGACGCGGCGCATGCCCAGTTGTGCCGTCTTCCTTACCAGCAGACCTTCGCCCACCGATCCAACCCGGCCGTCATCGAGCTCGCCGAGGCGCTGGTTGAACGCGCACCCGGGGAACTCGCCAGGGCCATGTTCCAGTGTTCGGGTTCGGAAGCCGTCGATACCGCCATCAAGACCTCATGGTACTACCATGCCGCGCGCGGAAAGCCGGAAAAGCGGAAGGTGATTTCCAGGCAGGGCAGCTATCACGGCACGACGATTGCCTCCGCCAGCCTTACCGGCCTGCCGAACATGCATCGCGGCTTCGGCATTCCGCTCGAGGGTTTCATTCATGTATCGCGCCCGCATTTCTGGCGTGGCGCCCAGGAGGGGGAAACCGAGCGCGCGTTTTCCGAGCGCCTGATCGCCGAGATCGAGGCCGTCATCGAAAGAGAAGGGGCGGACACGATCGGCGCGTTCTTCGCCGAGCCGGTGATGGGAACCGGCGGGGTCGTCCTGCCGCCGGAAGGCTATTTCGAACTGCTGCAGCCGCTGCTGAAAAAGCACGATATTCTCTTCGTGGTGGATGAGGTGATCTGCGGGTTCGGGCGCACGGGCCATTACTGGGGGTCGGATTTCGCCGGTCTCAGCCCAGACATGATGACCTGCGCCAAGGGGCTTTCGGCATCGTATTTTCCGATTTCGGCGCTGACGATCACCGATGAGATCTACCAGGTTCTGGCCGACCGGTCCGCCGAGTTCGGCGCGTTCGGCCATGGCTTTACCTATGGCGGCCACCCGGTGGGCGCGGCGGTCGCGCTGGAAACGCTTCGCATTTACGACGAGATCGACATCGTTGCCAAGGCGCGCGCCCGGCAGGATCAGCTCCAGCAGGGTCTGCGCGCCCTGGCCGACCATCCCAATGTCGGAGAGGTGCGCGGCGTCGGCATGATGGCCGCCATCGAATTTGTCCAGAACAGGCAAACCAAGGCGCCCTTCGCCAATCCCGGGAAGTTCGGCGCGCGCGTGTCCGAGGACCTCGCGCGGCAGGGAATCCTGCTGCGCGCCCTGGGGGACACACTGGTGTTCGCGCCGCCTCTGATCATCTCGGAAGGCGAACTGAGTGAAATCCTCGATGCGGTTCACGTCACGCTGGGGCGCACCGAAGACATCGAGGCCGCGTGATCGCCGGCCTCGGAAAACCGGATCATATCGAAACTTGATATTCCAACAGGGAGAGAAAAATGAAACTTTGCGCAACCATCGCAGCAGGGCTGACCATCGCGCTCACGGGAACCGCCATGGCGGATTCCCTCACCGTCGCAACCTGGGGCGGCACCTTCACCGAAAACCAGCGGAAGGCCGTGTTCGATCCGTTTGCCAAGGAGAGCGGCAACGAGGTTCTGGATGCCGTCTACAATGGCGGTCTGGGCCAGTTGCGCGCAATGGCGGAAACCGGCGATGCCAAATGGGACGTCATCCAGATGGAGGCCGCCGACCTGGTGCTGGCCTGCGAGGAAGGTCTGATCGAGCCGATCGATGCGGCGCGCATCGAAGCCGCGGCCGCGCTGGGCGATGCCATTTCCGAATGCGGCGTCGGCGCCCTGGGCTGGTCCGTCGTGATCGGCTACAATACCGAGGCGATGAAACAGGCGCCGACCGGCTGGAAGGATTTCTTCGACACGGCGACATATCCTGGCAAGCGCGCCCTGCGCCGCAGCCCGACCCACGCGCTTGAAGCGGCCCTTCTGGCCGATGGCGTCGACAAGGCGGATGTCTACAAGGTGCTGTCGACCGATGAAGGCATCGACCGCGCCTTCGCCAAGCTCGACACGATCAAGGGCGACCTGCAGTGGTGGGAAGCCGGATCGCAGCCCGCCGAATGGCTTGCATCGGGCAATGTCGTGATGTCGACCTCCTATGTCGGTCGTCTCGAGGGGGCAAAGGGCGAGGGGGCTCCGGTCGCCTATAACTGGAACGGCTCTATGTATGCCGTCGACAGCTGGGCCATCGTCACGGGATCGGAACACGTCGATCTGGCCTATGACATGATCAACTATGCCAGCCGGGCCGACGCACAGGCCGAATTCTCGTCGATCCATGCCGTCGCGCCGACCAATCCCGAGGCCGACGCGCTGATCCCCGCGGATATCCAGGCGCGCATCCCGATCACGGCAAACCGCGAAAAGGGCATCAGCATTTCCGACAAGTTCTGGGTCGAGAACCTGGAGGATCTGACGGACCGGTTCAACGCCTGGATCGCCAAGTAACCAACAACACCCGGTCCCGAATTCGACGGCGTGACGTCGTTCGAGCGGGGCCGGGTCCTCCGGGCAAAACCGGCCGGACCGGACCTGCCCACCCTTGGCTCCCCTGCGCGCGAGGATGCAAGTGACCAGCAATATCCACGTCCAGTTTGCCGGTGTCAGCAAGTCCTATGACGGCAGGACGCTGATCGTCGACGACCTCAACCTCGAAATCGAGAAGGGGGAGTTCCTGACCTTGCTGGGACCGTCTGGATCCGGCAAATCGACCTGCCTGATGATGTTGGCCGGGTTCGAGCCGCTTTCGGGCGGCGATATTCTGGTCGATCAGGTGTCGGTCGGCTATCTCGAGCCGCAGAAGCGCAATATCGGCATGGTGTTTCAGAGCTACGCGCTCTTCCCGCATATGTCGGTGGCCGACAACATCGCCTTTCCATTGAAGGCACGGGGACGGCCCAAGGCCGAGATCCGGGAAAAGGTCGCCGGCGCCCTCGGCATGATCCAGATGGATCACATGAAGGACCGCATGCCCGGCCAATTGTCCGGCGGCCAGCAGCAGCGGGTCGCCTTGGCCCGCGCACTGGTGTTCGAGCCCTCGCTGGTCCTGATGGACGAGCCGCTGGGCGCGCTGGACAAGCAATTGCGCGAAGAAATGCAATACGAGATCATGCATATTCAAAAGCGCCTTGGCGTGACCGTCGTCTACGTCACCCACGATCAGACCGAGGCGCTGACGATGTCGGATCGGATTGCCGTCTTCAACGGCGGACGCATCCAGCAACTGGCCAGACCCGAAGTCCTGTACCAGAACCCGCAGAATGCATTCGTCGCGAGCTTTATCGGCGAAAACAACAGCGTTCCGGGCACGGTTCTCTCGCTCAAGGGGAGCGAGTGTCGCGTCAGGGTCGGCACCGACGAGATCATGGCGCATCCGGTCGGCGATATCGCGGAGAGCAAACCCGTCGCGCTCTCGCTGCGGCCCGAACGCGTGGTTCTGGGATCGCGGGCGCAAGCCGCCGACAATCGTTTTGACGCGGTCGTCACCGAAGTGATTTTCCACGGCGATCACCAGCGCGTCGTGCTCGACGTGCTCGGGCAATCCGGATTTGTCGTCAAGGTGCCCAACTCGGCCGGATTCGAGCCGCCGGAAGTCGGCAAGGCCGTATCCGTTGGCTGGACCATCAAGGATTGCCACGCCTTGGCCCCGATCGGGGGATCAACCGCATGAGCGATGCCGCGACACCGAACCCGTCCGATTCATCCAGCTTGCAGCTAGGCCCTCCCAAGGCTCGGCCAGGCCCCAGGGGCGGCCCGAAAAACTGGGTCACCATGGGGCTTGTGCTGCCTGGGCTGTTGTTCTTTCTGGTGATGTTCGTCTGGCCCATCGCACAGATGCTGTCGCATGCGGTCTACAGCCCGGAAGTGCAGATCGCGCTGCCGCGCACGGTGGCCGCAATGGCGGACTGGGATGTGACGACCCCGCCTTCGGATGCCATTGCCGATGCGCTGATCCTCGACCTGAAAAATGCGGATCGCGGCGATCTGGCCAGCGCGGCGCGGCGGCTGAACTACGAGCAGTCGGGCTTTCGCGCCGCCCTGCTGAAGACCGCGCGCGAGGTGCGCAGGTCGGACGGGGCCAAGGGCTATCAGGCTCTTCTGGACGCGGACAAGGACTGGGCCGATCTGGCGCGCTGGCGTGTCCTGCGCTCCGCCGGCAGCGCCTATACCAGCTACTATCTGCTCACCGCGCTGGACCTCGAGAAACGCCCCGACGGGTCGATCGGCAGGGTTCCCGGAGATCGGGCGCTTTTCGTCACCGTGATCCTGCGCACCTTGTGGCTGTCGCTGGTGGTCACCGTGATCTGCCTGTTTCTCGCCTTCCCGGTCTCCTACACCATCGCATCGGCCAAGCCCGGCAGGCAGGCCCTCCTGATGCTGCTGATCCTGTTGCCGTTCTGGATATCGCTTCTGGTGCGGTCATCGGCCTGGGTGATCCTGTTGCAGGACAACGGGCTGGTCAACACGGCGCTTCTCAAACTGGGGATCATCACCGAGCCGGTGCAACTGATCTTCAACCGGACCGGCGTCTATATCGGCCTCGTCCATGTTCTTTTGCCCTTCATGGTCCTGCCGATCACCAATGCGATGCGCGCCGTGCCGAAGGATTACGTGCGGGCGGCCTTCAGCATGGGTGCCAGCGCGCCGCGCGCCCTGTTCCAGGTCTATCTGCCGCAGATATGGCCCGGCGTGGCGGCGGGCTCGCTGCTCACCTTCGTGATCTGCGTCGGATACTACGTCACGCCGCTTCTGATCGGCGGCAACCAGGACCAGATGCTGAGCTATTTCATCGCCTTCTACACCAACCAGTCGGTGAACTGGGGGCTGGCCTCCGCTCTGTCGGCGGTGCTCTGCGCGATCATGCTCCTTCTGATGGGCCTCTATGCACTGGTTCCGCGGCGCGGCGGCACCACGGCGGGGAGGTGACCATGAAATACAAGCAGGTCAACCCGATGCAGAAATGGCAGCGATTGAGCGGTCTTCTGACCCTGCTCGTCCTGATCTTCCTGATCCTGCCGATCGTCATCATCATGCCGCTGTCGCTCAGCTCGGGAAGCTTTCTCAGCTATCCCATGCCGGGTTTCTCGATGCGCTGGTACGAAGAGCTGCTGACCAACTACAAGTGGACGAAGGCGCTCCAGAATTCCGCGATCATCGGTATCTCCTCGGCGGTGCTGGCGATGGTGATCGGTCTGATGGCGGCCATCGGCATCAATGCCATGAAGAAGGGCGCGGCGAGGGCCGTGGTGATGGGGCTTTTCATCGCGCCGCTGATGACCCCGCTGATCATCATGGCGGTCTCGCTCTTCCTGTTCTATTCCAAGCTCGGCCTGTCGGGCAAAATGCTCGGCATCATCATCGCCCATGCCATCCTGGGGACGCCCTTCGTCGTGGTCTCCGTCTTCGCCGGATTGCAGAAGTTCGACATGACCCTGATGCGCGCGGCCAAGAGCCTCGGTGCGTCGTCCTGGTATGCCT
Organism: Nitratireductor sp.; assembly: GCA_020441665.1. Lineage (GTDB taxonomy): Bacteria > Pseudomonadota > Alphaproteobacteria > Rhizobiales > Rhizobiaceae > Salaquimonas. The sequence goes on along the minus strand of JAGRLT010000091.1, from coordinate 9,930 downwards.
ATCGCAACGTCATGTTCCCGATCCTCAAGCCCGCCGTCGTTTCGGGACTGCTCTTCGCGTTCGTCACGTCGTTCGACGAGATCATCATCGTTCTGTTCCTGGCCGGGCCGGACCACATCACCCTGCCGATCCGGCTGTTCGAGGGCATTCGCGACGAACTGACGCCGGTGGTCATTTCGGCGGCGATGGTGATGGTGCTGATCTCGGTCGGCTCGATGGGCCTGATCGAATGGGTGCGCCGGCGCAGCGAAGCGGCGAAAGAAGCATGAAATGACCCGTGACCTGTCGCTCGTCCTCTCATTCCTGCCGGCGCATGCCCCCGCATGGCACAGCCGGACCGTATAGACTGATTTCTGGAGACCCTGATGCTTGATCAATCCGCAATCGACCAACTCCGCGCCGCCCCGATTGGCCCGCAATCCCATCTGATCGGCGGTGCCGCCGTTGCGGCCGGCGACGGTGGGACGCTCGATGTCATCTCGCCGCTCGATGGCGGCGTTCTGACGACGATCGCCAGAGGCACCGAGGCGGATATGGCCGCGGCAATCGCCTCGGCAAGGGCTGCGTTCGACGATGGTCGCTGGTCCGGTCTCGCCCCGGCGGCGCGCAAGAAGATCCTGTTCAAATGGGCCGATCTGATCGAGGCGAACGCGCTGGAACTCGCCGTTCTGGGGGTGCGCGACAACGGCACGGAGATCGGCACGGCCTATTTCGCCGAGCCCGGCTCGGCCGTCGGCACGATCCGCTACTATGCCGAGGCGCTCGACAAGGTCTATGGCGAGATCGCCGTGACCGACCCTTCGGTTCTCGCCATGGTACAGCGCGAGCCGGTGGGCGTGGTGGGGGCGATCATCCCCTGGAACTTTCCGCTGATGATCGGGGCGTGGAAACTGGGTCCGGCGCTCGCTGCCGGCAACTGCGTCGTGGTGAAGCCGGCCGAGACTGCCTCGCTTTCGCTGCTGCGCATGGCCGAACTGGCGCTTGAGGCGGGCGTCCCGCCCGGCGTGCTGAACGTCGTGACGGGCGAGGGGCCGGTCGTTGGCAAGGCGATGGGCCTGTCGATGGATGTCGACGTGCTCGTGTTTACCGGCTCGGGCGGCGTCGGGCGCCAGCTGATGGAGTACTCCGCGCGCTCCAACCTCAAGCGGGTCTACCTGGAACTGGGCGGCAAGTCTCCGCACATCATCTTCAGCGACGCCCCCGATCTCGAGCAGGCGGCCAAGGCGGCGGCGGGCTCGATCTTCCGCAATGCCGGCCAGGTCTGTGTCGCCGGGTCGCGCCTGCTGGTTCAAAGCGACATTCACGACGACTTCGTCGCCCTCGTCGCCGAACAGGCGGAAGCCTTCAAGGCCGGCGACCCGTTGCAACTAAGCACCAGCATGGGAGCGGTGAATTCGGAGCGGCAATTGAAACAGAACCTCGCTTTCGTCGCCGATGCACCGGGGCAGGGCGCACGGCTGATCAAGGGCGGCGGCCAGGTCCGCCGGGAGACGGGCGGCTATTTCATGGAGCCGACCATCTTCGCCGACGTGCGCCCGGACGCGGATATTGCGCAGAAGGAAGTGTTCGGCCCGGTCCTCGCCATCACCCCCTTCGCCGACGAAGCCGAGGCGATCGCGCTGGCCAACGATACGGTCTACGGGCTGGCGTCCGGGGTCTGGACCGCCGATCTGGGCCGGGCGCACCGCATGGTCAGGGCCATTCGAGCCGGCGTCGTCCACGTCAACACCTATGGCGGCGCCGACGGCACGGTTCCTCTGGGCGGGGTGCGCCAGTCCGGCAACGGCCACGACAAGTCGATGCATGCCTTCGACAAGTATATGGATCTGAAGACTGTCTGGATGCGGCTGTGAGGAGCATGTCATGGCAGATCTGAGCGTCTCGATCGGTGACCTGCGGATCAAGAATCCGGTCATTGCCGCAGCGGGCGAGCATCTGATCGGCGCTGCCGGCATCCGTTCGGCCATCCTGGCGGGGGCCGGCGCGGTGGTGGGCAAGTCGACCAATGAATCGGAAGCCGCGAAGGACCAGTTGACGCGCGCCGAATACGCGGTGCTCGATGCCGACTGGAACTGCCTGCCGTGGAATGGCGACGCCCCCTCGGCGGTGACCTTCCTCACCCGGTCCGGCCTGTCGCCGCTCGGCTTCGATGCGTGGCTGGCACAATCCGTCGAGATGGACCGCTTTGCCCGCGAACACAATGCACTCTACGTGCCGTCGATCATTCTGGCCGAGACCGGCCCGGCGCTCGACATGGCGAGAGTCGTTCAGAACAGCGGCCTGCGGGTGCTCGAGTTCAACATCGGAACGCCCTATGCCAGCGAGGCCGCGAGGGGTGCGGTCAGCACCGAACTGTCACCGGATCGCGTCGGCCTGCTGACCGCGATGATGGTCGAGGCCCTGGACATTCCGGTCTGGATCAAGGTGACGGGCCAGAGCGCGCGCGTGCAGGACCTTGCGCGCGCCGCCTTCGATGCCGGCGCCCAGAGCGTGGTGATGGCGGGGCGGGCGCTCGGCATGCTGCCCGATCTCGAAACTCAGGCTCCGCTTCTCGACACCAGCGGCGGTATCGGTGGCTATTGGAACCTGCCGATGACCTGTCACTGGCTTGCGACCAGCCGCGCGATGCTCGGCCCTCAGCGCAGCCTGATCGGCATCAACGGCGCCCGGAACGGGCTGGATGTCGCCCGCATGATGCTGGCGGGTGCCAGTGCGGTCGGCATCGCCTCCGAGGTGATGTTGCGCGGATGGGGCGTGATCAGCGAGGCGGTCGCAGCGCTCGACGCCTATTGCACAGGCAAGGACATGACGGCGGCGGAGCTGATCGGTGTCGCAGCCGACGCGCGCCGCAGCTTCGCGCAGATGCCGAAGCTCGACAGGCATTGGGAAAAATTCATTCCCGCACCGTCCGAATGAAAGAAAGAGGAGTGTAGATCGTGACCGATACGCAAACCAAACGGATCGACGAACTGATGAAAGGCACGGTGGATCTGCACCTGCATCCCGGCCCGTCCCTGCATCCCCGCAAGGTCGACCATTTCCAGGTGGCCCGCGACGCGCACGAGGCCGGCATGCGCGCGATCCTGCTCAAGGACCATTACTATCCGACGATGCCCATTGCGACGCTGATCAACGACAATCTGGGGCTCGATGTCGAGGTTCTGAGCTCGATCGTGCTGAACAATCCCCTCGGCGGGCTCAACCCTTCGGCGGTGGACTACGCCCTGAAACAGGGCGCCAAGATCGTCTGGATGGCAACAGCCCATGCCCGCAACCATATGGAGCATGAGGCCAAGGAGGCCGACTTCAAGAACAAGTTCCCGGTCAACACCAAGAAGACCGTTGCCGCCATTCCCGCGACGCTGACCAACGACAAGGGCCAGGTGCATGATGAGGTGAAGCTGATCCTCGATCTGATCGCCGAGGCCGATGCCACCGTGTCCGGCGGCCATCATCACATCGACGAGCTTTACCCCTTCTACGAAGAGGCCAAGGCGCGCGGCGTGACCCGGCTCTTCCTCAACCACCCGACCTATGTCAACGAGGGCAGTTTCCAGGACATCGCGGCACTGGTGCGGATGGGGGTGAAGATGGAGCATTCGATCTGCATGTTCGTGCCCTCCACCTTCCACCTTTTCGATGATGAGCACCTGAAGAGCGCGATCGACGCGGCAGGTGTCGAGAACACGCTGTTCGGCTCCGACCTCGGACAGAAGAACAATCCGACCCCGGTCGAAGGCATGCGCCAGATCATCGAGGTACTGACCCGCATCGGCTACAGCGATACCCAGATCCGCGCGATGACCTCGACCAATGCCGCCGAACTGGTCGGGCTCGCCTGATGCGCTCCCTGCGCGCACGGATACTGGCCGGAGACAGGGTGATCGGGACCTTCCTGAAAACCCCTGATCCGCACATGGTCGAATTGCTGGGTCTGGCGGGGCTCGATTTCATCGTTGCCGACAGCGAGCATGCCCCGATCGATCTGGGCGCCCTGGACCTGATGGCGATGGCGGGTCGCAGCGTTTCGCTGCCCATCCTGTTTCGCGCGCGCGGACACGACCCGGCGATGATTTCGCCCGGTTTTGATGCGGGGGTCACGGGCGTGATGGTGCCGCATGTACGCACCGCGCAGAATGCCGAACGGATCGCCGACGCGGTGAAATATGCCCGTGGCCGGCGCGGCTTCTCGCCTTCAGGGCGAGCCGGCGGGTATGGCACGATGAAGCCTGCCGACTACCGCATGCGATCGGACGAGACCTCGCTTTTCATGGCGCAGATCGAGGACGAGGACGCGCTGAACCATCTCGACGCGATTGCCGGGCAGGGCGATGTGGACGTGTTGTTCGTCGGGCCCGCCGACCTCTCCCTTTCAATGGGGATCGCTCCCGACGATCCGAAGATGGCGCGTGCGATTGACGATGTCGTTGCCGCGGCGCGCAGGGCCGGCATTGCGGCAGGCCTTTTTGTCGGCGGCAACGGCGCCGAGGTCGAGGCATGGGCGGCGCGGGGCGTGAGCGTCTTTGTCTGTGGATCGGATCAGTCCCTGTTGCTGGGGGCGGCAAGACAATTGTGTGCGACGGCACGACCAGCCAATGAAAGGAAAAACCCATGAACATCCATCAGATCGACTGGTCCCGGCTGGAGTGGAAGACCATCCGGCCCGGCGTCGAGCAAAAGGCGTTTTCCGGTTCGGGCGCCACCATCGCGCTGCACCGTCTTCAGCCCTCGCACGAGCCGAAGCCGCACAAGCATGCCAATGAGCAGATTGCCTATATCGTCTCGGGCACGGCGGATTTTCATGTCGCTGGAGAAGTGACGCGGCTGGGGCCGGGCGGCCTGATCGTCGTGCCGCCGGATACGATGCACCACGCAGTCGTCGTCGGTGATGAGGAAGTCATCAACATCGACGTGTTCACCCCCGCGCGCCCTGAATATGCCCCGTTGCCCGAGGCGGTTGCAGGCGGGGCCGATGGAGAGGTCGATGGTGCATAAGGCGCTTTATCTGCCCGGCGCGCCGCACAAGAACCCGGTGCCGGCCGTATCGATCGCGGGAAATATCCTGTGTTCGGGGGTGATCTCGGGAAAGGACGCCCAGGGCGATCTGCCGGAAGGTCTCGACGCCCAGGTAGACCGGATGTTCGACAACCTGGTCCAGGTCGTTGAACATGCCGGGGCGAGCATGGGCGACATCGTCAGGCTGAATCTCTGGCTGGTCGACCCGGCGGATCGCCGCGCGATCAATGCGCGCTGGCTGGCCCTGTTTCCCGATCCCGGCCACCAGCCTTCGCGGGTGTCGATGCCCGCACATCTGGACGGGGGCAAGCTGGTGCAATGCGATTTCATGGCCGTGCTGGGCGGTTCGCGGGACGAGGGCCAATGACCGGCTATTATCCCTTTCAAGCCGAGACGCGCATACCGGCGGAACCCGCGCCCGAGGGCAGCATCGACGGCCAGTTTCATGTTTTCGGCCCGCGCGAGACCTATCCGATCCGCGGCGAAGCGGCCTATGAGATGCCCACGGCCACCTTCGAGGCGGTGCGCAGGATGCACAAGGCACTGGGCATCACCCGCGGTGTCGTGGTGCAGTCGACGACCTATGGCACCGATCACAGCGCCTTGCTCGACGCCCTGAAGGCGGGCGATGGGGCCTATAAGGGCTGCGGCGTGATCAATGACGACGTATCCGACGAATATCTGCAGGATCTGCATGATGCGGGCGTGCGGGGCGCGCGCTTCAACTTTCTGCGCGTTCTCAAGCTCACCCCGACCCGCGAGGCTTTCGACCGGACGGTGCGGCGTGTTTCGGAACTGGGATGGTACATCAAGATGCAGCCCGCCGCCGAGGGACTGGTGCAGGACATAGACTGGTTCGAAGGCCTGGATGTTCCGGTGGTGATCGACCATCTGGGCCGGGCGGAATTCGGCTCCGAGCCGGGACCGAACCTGCGCAAATTGCTGGAGCTGACGAAACGCGACAATTTCTGGTTCATGCTGTCGAACGGCCACAAGCTCTCGGCGCAGGGCGCGCCGTACCCCGATGCCCAGGCGGTCTACGCCAGGCTGGCCGAGGCCGCGCCCGACCGCGTCATCTGGGCGAGCGACTGGCCCCATCCCGTCTCCAGATCGCCGGTGCCGAACGATGCCGACATCCTGGAACTGCTGAACGCCAGCTTTCCGGACCCGGCCTTGCGCCGCAAGGTGCTGATCGACAACCCGGCGAGCCTGTTCGGCTTCCCGCCGCCCGCCGCGCAATGAGGCGGTAGCGTCCACGCGATTTCATTTGATACAGTGCGCCAGATCGCGTGCCATGGCGGCCGGTTTGGTGCATGGCTGCGCGCAACGGGACCGGCGAAACTGCGACGGGTGGGACGCAACGGGTGAAACAGAAAACAAAATCGCGGATTAGAGCCTTTCAGGCCCAGATGGAATCGTTTGAACGCAGGGCGTTTGGTCTTCGGCTAACTGGGTTTATGCTCTGCGATCTGGCAATGGACTGCCGGATCTTGAAGTTTTCAAGCCGCGATTACTGTGACGTGCATCGGAACATCACCAAATTGTGCTGCGGGCCGGTAGTATCACGGTGGTCACGCGAAACGGGTCAAGTTTCTCTGAATTGACTCCATTCACTCAGGTGCTTTCAGATCGTCGCGCGGCAAGCCTTGATCGCCTCACCTACGCTTTCCCCGTGCCGCAGCAGGCTGCCCCCCAGCAGGAAGACGCAATCCGGTCCGTATTGTGCTGACATATCGGGTAAGCGTTCGGGCGACATGCCACCTCCGGGGCTTGGCAGAATTGCGCGGCCGATGCCTCCCTCCGAGCGGCAGGCATCCGCAATCTCCGCGCACTCATCCAGTGAAAAGCCGAAGCGTCCGCCGTAGTTGGGAAAGACTGAAATGTCGGCTCCTGCGAGCCGCATCATCTGGCCGAATAGCATCCCGTGCCCATAGCCTTGGTCCGGCGTTAGAACATACGGGCCCAGGTGGCTCGGATGGGCCATGATGGGCAGATTGAACTCGGTATCCTGCGCCAGGCGGTTTATCGCATCGAAGCCGAATAGGCCCGGTATGAGCAACACTCCGCCTGCACCGGCATCGCGGGCGTAGCAGGCCAGTTCGCGGACCTGGTCGCCGTGACCGCCTATGTTGGCGAAAAACAGCGCACGCGACGTATCCCCCGCTTCGGCGCGTTCCGCATTGGCACGGTTCACCGCTTCGGCACCGATCCTTACCCGTTCGCGGAACGGCGCGGCGTCCTGATTGGCCAGACCGTGATCCTCCTTCACGATATCCGCGCCAGCACGGGCGGTGAGATAGCAGAACCGCGCAAGCGTTTCAGGTGATGACCCTTGTGGCTTGACCACCGGACAGATGTAGCCGCCCGCCGCCCGCCCGGTCAGCGATCGGATCCCTTCTGCGCCGAACCGGGCGCCGGGGAAGCGCGTCCTTACCTCCACATTCGGCGTCAAATCGATGGCCTTGACCCCTTTGAGGATCGAGGCATTGCCCAACATAACATTGATGAACTGAAGCAATTCCCTGCCGACCGCGTCGATGTGATAGCCGACCCGCGCGCGCCATACCGTGTCGTCTACCTGGACCAAGTCCAGTACCCGGCCCAGCACAACATCCTCGATGTAACCCTTCGGGACGACATCGCGAGGTATCTCCACCGTATCCTCCAGGGCGATGGCCTCCGCCAATTCCTCTGCATCCGCACGGGAACCGGCAACCAGTCGGTAGGTAACGGCAAAGCGGTCCATCAAAGCGCCTCGGCCTTTACGAGGGAATGCACTTCGTCCACGCGGGCGGCGGCGAGATCGTCTTCGGTGATACCGAATTCTGAACCCATGAGCCTTTCGATACCGCCGACCAGAGCGAGTGCGTCCAGACCATAATGACGCATCAGATAGGCGCGCGACCCGCCATGGGCATAAGTGTCCTTCAGTCCGAGCCGAACGAGTCGTTTGCCAACGCCGGCATCGGCCATCGTTTCCGCCACGAGGCTGCCGATGCCGCCGTCGGTTACATGGTTCTCCAATGTGACGACGCCGTACCTGACGCTGCCAATGTGGTCCAGGAGCGCCTGCGCGTCGAACGGCTTGATCGTATGCAGGTGGAGGTGACGGAAACTGACGCCCACCCGTCCCAGCGCCGCGCGCGCGCGCATCGCCTCCTCGGTGCTGATGCCCGACGTCACGATCAGCACATCGTCACCGCTGGCTAGCTCACGCATCTCTCCGACCTTAATGGGCGTTTCGAACAGGCGTGGCACCGATCCCCGCAGAACCCTGCACCAAACCGGCCCGTCGATGCTGTCGGCAGCCTCGCAGATGCTTTCCACTTCAGTCGCATCACCGGTTTCCAGAATGGTCATGTTGGGGATCGACCGCATGACCGAGATGTCCTCGATCGCCTGGTGGGTCATCCCGCCCGGGGTCGTGATGCCGGGCAGAAACCCCATCATTCGCACCTTGCGGCGGGGATAGGCGATCGACGCCATGAGTTGATCGTAGGGGCGACGGTACATGAAGACGCCGAACGTATGGATGAAGGGACGGAACCCGGCCAGGGCAAGGCCGCCGGCGAAGCTCATCATGTTCTGTTCAGCCATGCCCAATGAAAGGAACTGGTCCGGGTGCCGGTCGCGGAAACCGTCGATCTCGCAAGAAGACGTCAGATCCGCGCTCAGGCAGAGGATGTCCTGATTTCCAGCGGCAAAGGCCTCGAATGCCTTTGCGTAGGGACGGTTCACCATCTCAATCATGATCTCGACTCCTCAATGACTGTAGTCGATCGGGTCGACGCGAAGGTCGGCCGCAATCGAGACGTTGAACCGGGCACGCTCTTCCTCCGATTTGAAGCGAACGTAGTGCAATCTCGGAAACCGCTCCTGAAGGATCGTCATCGTGTGAAACGGATTGGTATGCGCCAGGATAATCAACGGTTTGCCGGCATGGGGCTCGCGGACGGCATCGCGGATCGCGTCCAGGTCATGGCCGTCGACGTCAACGCAGGTCGCGCCGAAATTCTGGAACTTCGTGCGGATATCGCCGACTTCCATCACGCTCGACATCGCGCCGTCGCATTGCTGGTTGTTGACGTCCATGATGGCATAGACCGTGTCGATACCGTGATGGGCGCATGCTTGCACGGCTTCCCAGGTCTGCCCTTCCTGAACCTCTCCATCGGACATGAATACCCAGGTGCGACCGGCATCCCCGCGGAGCCTGCGCCCGAAGGCGAGACCTGCCGCAGTGGAAAGTCCGATGCCAAGCGTCCCGTTATGCACTTCCATACCGGGGCTGTGCTCGGCCCCAATCATCTCGACTGACGAGCCGTCCTTGTTGAACATTTCCAGCCCTTCAGGCGCCATGCGCTCCACCTCGATCAGTGTTGCGTACGCAACCAAGGCGTAATGGGCTGGAGCGATGAACAGACGGTCGAACTGAGGCTCGAACGGGCCGTTGTATCCCGCGCCGGTATGATAGTTGGGGTTTGATGCCGATGGCACGCCGGCAAAGGGCTTGGGGATCATCGGCAAGGTCGGTTCGCCCAGCTTCAGTTCCTCATTGTAGAGCCAAGCCAACTGCTCGGCCGCGGAGCAGGCCTGAGAGAGGTAGCCGCCATTATTGCGCATGGCATGTTCGAAAACGCGGCGGCGGATTCCCAGGGCCACCTCTTCGGTGGATTTTCGATTCTTCAAGATATTGTTCCTTCGGCATGAGATTTTTTGATGCGAACCAGACATGTATGTGCCGAACAGCCCTGCGAAAGGCGCGATGTTCCCTTGTCGCGGGTCAGGACATTCGGGTTGCCGTTCATGCAGCGGCCCTGCGAATGCGGGTCAGGTGCATACCAGGCCCCGGTACTGATCTGGACCACACCTGGGCGCAGCCGGTCATCGAGGACGGCGGTGCAAAGGCAGCGG
>JAGRLT010000090.1 GCA_020441665.1 Nitratireductor sp. | reverse complement strand
TCGGTGTCCGCGGTGAAATCATCAATGTCCGCCCCGGCCCGGTCGTCACGTTGTACGAACTGGAACCGGCCCCCGGCACCAAATCCTCCCGCGTCATCTCTCTTTCGGAGGATATCGCCCGCTCGATGAGCGCCATCGCCTGCCGCGTCGCCGTCGTGCCGGGGCGCAATGCGATCGGCATCGAATTGCCGAACCAGCGCCGCGAGACGGTCTATCTGCGCGAGATCCTCGCCTCGCAGGATTACGAGAAATCCCGCCACAAGCTGGCGCTGGTGCTCGGCAAGACGATCGGCGGCGAACCGGTCATCGCCGATCTCGCCAAGATGCCGCATCTGCTGGTCGCCGGCACCACCGGTTCGGGCAAGTCGGTGGCGATCAACACCATGATCCTGTCGGTTCTCTACCGCCTGTCGCCGGAACAGGTGAAGATGATCATGATCGACCCGAAAATGCTCGAACTGTCGATCTATGACGGCATTCCCCATCTGCTGACACCGGTCGTCACCGATCCCAAGAAGGCGGTCGTGGCGCTGAAATGGACCGTGCGGGAGATGGAAGAGCGCTACAAGAAGATGTCGAAGCTCGGCGTGCGCAACATCGACGGCTACAACCAGCGGCTCGAACAGGCGAGGAAGAAGGGCGAGACCCTGTCGCGCACCGTACAGACGGGATACGACCGGGAGACCGGCGAGGCGATCTTCGAAACCGAGGAACTCAAGCTCGAGCCGATGCCCTATATCGTCGTCATCATCGACGAGATGGCCGATCTGATGATGGTTGCCGGCAAGGATATCGAAGGCGCCATCCAGCGGCTCGCCCAGATGGCGCGCGCCGCCGGCATTCACGTCGTCATGGCGACCCAGCGCCCGTCCGTCGACGTCATCACCGGTACGATCAAGGCGAACTTCCCGACCCGCATCTCCTTCCAGGTGACCTCGAAGATCGATTCGCGCACCATTCTGGGCGAGCAGGGCGCTGAACAGCTGCTCGGCATGGGCGACATGCTCTACATGGCCGGCGGTGGACGCATCCAGCGCGTTCACGGGCCGTTTGTCGCCGATGACGAAGTGGAAAAAATCGTCAGTCACCTCAAAACCCAGGGCGTGCCGCAATACCTTGATGCCGTCACGGAGGAAGAAGAGGAAGGCGAGGGCGGTGCTGCCGGTGGCGGAGACGACCCGCTGGCTTCCTCGAACGACATCTACGATCAGGCTGTTGCCGTAGTACTGCGCGATCGCAAGGTTTCCACCAGCTATATCCAGCGCCGGCTCGGCATCGGCTACAACCGTGCCGCCAGCCTGATCGAGCGCATGGAACAAGAAGGCCTGATCGGCGCGGCAAACCACGCCGGCAAACGGGAAATCCTCGTTCCCGGCGAAGACGAGACGATTTAGTGCAGGTTTGAATGCATAAACGCCATGATTTGGCCCCATCGCGGGGCGAAATGTCCGCCCAGCCATGATCTGAACTGCGGGCTGTTTCCGGGCCCGCCGGAGTGAAAGAATGATCAAGACCCCCCGTTTGACGTTCACAATCCCTGCAATCCTGTCCCGGGCAACCGCAGCCCTGACAATGCTGATCCTTGCCGCCACGTCCGGCGCAGCAGACATCCGGGCCGATACACTGCAGGCATTGCGCGAGCACTACGCCAAAGTGCCGACGAT
>JAGRLT010000089.1 GCA_020441665.1 Nitratireductor sp. | reverse complement strand
GCTTGAGTGAAACCACTGCAATGGTTCAAGCGAGGAGGTCTCTTTCCGAAGATGTAAAACTTGTCCAGTCCTCCACCGGAGGTGGAGGTTTAATGCTGCACAAAAAACGGGGCTCCCAAAGGAGCCCCGCAGCCGGTTCAGGTAGTCGGGTTGACAGCGTTATGCGACGTCGGAGAACTGGTTCATCGTGTTGTCCTTGCCGCCCGCCTTCAGCGCGGCCGCGCCGGCAAAGTATTCCTTGTGATCGTCGCCGATATCGGAACCGGCCATGTTCTGGTGCTTGACGCAGGCGATGCTCTGGCGGATTTCCTCGCGCTGCACGTTGAGGACGTAGCCCAGCATGCCGTCGTCGCCGAAATAGCGCTTGGCGAGATTGTCGGTCGACAGCGCCGCCGTGTGGTAGGTCGGAAGCGTGATCAGGTGATGGAAGATGCCGGCCTCGCGGGCACTGTCGGCCTGGAAGGTGCGGATGCGGGTGTCGGCCTCGACCGCCAGTTCGGAACTGTCATAGGCCTGGCTCATCAGCGTTGCGCGGTCATAGGCCGAAACGTCCCTGCCCTCCTGCGCCCAGGCATCGTAGACCTGCTGGCGGAAGTTGAGCGTCCAGTTGAAGGACGGTGAGTTGTTGTAGACCAGCTTGGCATTCGGGATGACTTCACGAATGCGGCTGACCATGCCGCCGATCTGGCCGATATGCGGCTTCTCGGTCTCGATCCACAACAGGTCGGCGCCGTTCTGCAGCGAGGTGATGCAGTCGAGCACGCAGCGGTCCTCGCCGGTGCCGGACTTGAACTGGTAGAGGTTCGATGCAAGGCGCTTGGGCCGCAGCAGCTTGCCGTCGCGCTTGATGACGACGTCGGAGGAGTTGAGGTCGTCGGCCGTGACTTCCTCGCAGTCGAGATAGGCATTGTACTGGTCGCCCAGATCGCCCGGAGCGTTGGAATAGGCGATCTGCTGGGTGAGGCCGGCGCCGAGAGAGTCGGTGCGGGTGACGATGATGCCGTCCTCGACGCCCAGTTCCATGAAGGCATAGCGGCAGGCGCGGACCTTGGCGAGGAAGACCTCATGGGGAACGGTGACCTTGCCGTCCTGGTGGCCGCACTGTTTCTCGTCGGAAACCTGGTTTTCGATCTGCAGCGCGCAGGCGCCCGCCTCGATCATCTTCTTGGCGAGCAGATAGGTCGCCTCGGCATTGCCGAAACCGGCATCGATATCGGCGATGATCGGAACGACATGGGTCTGGTGGTTGTCGATCGCGGCGACGATCTCGACTTCCTTCGCCGCATCGCCCTTTTCGCGCGCCGCATCGAGATCGCGGTAGAGGCCGCCCAGTTCACGGGCATCGGCCTGGCGCAGGAAGGTGTAGAGTTCCCCGATCAGCGCCGGCACGGAGGTCTTTTCATGCATCGACTGATCTGGCAACGGGCCAAATTCCGAGCGCAGGGCGGCGACCATCCAGCCCGACAGGTAGAGGTATTTGCCCTTGGTGGTGCCGAAATGCTTCTTGATCGAGATCATCTTCTGCTGGCCGATGAAGCCGTGCCAGCAGCCGAGCGACTGGGTGTAGTTCTTCGGATCGGCATCGTAGGCGGCCATGTCGGCGCGCATGATGGCCGCCGTGTACCTGGCGATATCGAGCCCGGTCCGGAACTTGTTCTGCAGCCGCATGCGGGCAACCGATTCGGCACCGATGCCGCTCCAGGCGGCACCCTGCTTGTCGATGAAGGCTCGGGCTTCGGCAATCGCCTTGGTGTAGGCGCCGGCGCCGGTAGGGTTGGGCTGATGGGCAGTCATGACAAAGCTCCTTCGCTTTACAAATTCCGTTGCGCGAAACGTCCCGCGAGATTTCCCCGGCCTTTCGCCGGGATAGCCTTCCTCCGGGCCCCTCAGGCCTTTCGGATCCGGTTCCTCGTAACTGGCCGGGCCTTGTAAAAGCCGGTAAAAATCCGGTCTGAACTTCGGTCCCGATGGGGTATTTCGCAGGGTGTTTCACCCGACAGGCAGGGAATTGGCGGCCAGAGCCATCAATCCCGCATGTTGTGACAGGCTTTTACAAGAGTTTTGCGGAGAGTCGATTGGCCGAAAGGCGAAAACAGGCTGGAAATGCCTGATTTCGTGTCGGCTTGTGGGGTGATGAGACAGAAAGGCCTGTAAATTTGTAAAATATTTACACCTTGCCGACTGAGCCGGAAAGGGTCGACGACCCGCGCGCGCCTCACGTCTCCATTGTGGCCAAATCGTGGCAATTTGGTCACAGCGGCAGCGATTCCACTTCTGCGCGGGTTTTGCGCGCGATACGCGTTGTCCTGGCGGTTCAACCTTTGTTAGGGTTTTGACGGCTGGAGAAAGGAAGTCCCTCCTCCATGACCCGGGTGGTTCCCGGGCGGATGCTGGAGCGGGCGCTCTGAGATTGTTCCGGCCTGGCAGATCGCTTGCCGGGTGGACCGTTTTACCAGGATGCGGGCGCCCGCCCGCATGGGTCGAACAGTCGGCCCGGATTTCCATCTGCCGCATCATGTCAATGCGATCGCGTGTCGGGCGATCGCGTGTCGGGCGATCGCGTGTCGGGCGATCGCGTGTCGGGCGATCGTGGAATCGCGCTTCGTGTCCGGTCGCAACCGGGCCGCGAGAGAGTATCGGTGGGGGATCATGGGCAGATTGCTTGAAAATTGCTTTGTTGCGCGGCTTGCGGTTTTTTTCGCTGCGCTGCTGACGACCGTCGCCGGTTCGGGCCAATCCGCGCGGGCGCAAGTCAGTCCGCCCACCTTCACCCAGGCATTTTCCACCGACAGGCTTGAGGTTGGCGACACGGCGACGCTGACGCTTTCGATCCTGAACTTAGCCGCGGGCGCGAAGTCGGGACTTCAATTTTCCGATACCCTGCCGACGGGGCTTACCTTTGCCGCCTCGCCAAATCTGACGACGAACTGCCTTTCCGCATCGACCTCCATCAACACGGGCGCCGGCACGTTTTCGCTGGATACAGGCACGGTCGGGGGCTTTTCGGGTTGCACGGTGACGGTGCAGATCACGGCCGTGACACCCGGCATCTACACCAATACGACAAGCGATCTGACTTCCAATGCCGGCAATCACGGGCCGGCAATCGCCTCGCCCGCCGGCGCCGACACGGTCACCGTCATCGAAAGGCCGGGCTTCTCGAAATCCTTCACGCCGAACACGATCAACAGCGGCGAGACCTCGCTGGTAACGGTGACGATCGACAACACCGCCAACGTGCTGCCCGCGACCAATCTCAATTTCTCGGACGTTCTGCCGGTGGGAGTCTCGATCGTCACGCCCGACGATCTGGCCACCGATTGCACCAGCGCCGCCACATCGATCGATACCGGCACGGGCACATTCTCGCTGGACAGCGGCGAGGTCGCCGCCGGCGCTTCCTGCTCCGTGACCCTGACCGTGACCTCCTCGACGGGCGGCACGCACACCAATACGATCTCGGATTTCACTTCGAGCCTTGGCGGAGTGGAAGCCGTCGGCGCGACGCTGACCGTCAATTCGACCCCGACCGCCGGCGCCCCCGCCTTCTCCAAGGCCTTCACGCCGGGATCGATCGAAGAGGGCGGGATTTCGACGCTGACCTTCACGGTCGACAACAGCGCCAATGCCAGCCCGGCAAGCGCGCTTTCCTTCTTTGACCCCTTGCCCACCGGACTGACCGTCGCCTCGGTTGCCAACGCCGCGTCAAGCTGCGGCGGCACCGTTACCGCCGCGTCGATCGGCAGTTCGATCAACTTTGCCGGCGGAAGCGTCGCCGCCAACGGTGTCTGCACCGTTTCGGTCGATGTGACCTCCAATACGGCAGGCAGCTACGTCAACACCACCAACGACCTGAATTCCTCGCTCGGCAACAGCGGTACGGCAAGCGACACGCTGACGGTCACCAGCCCGCTGCCGCCCGGCAGCGAGCCGCCGGCGCTGGTCAAATCCTTCACGCCGAGCACGATCACCACCGGCAGCAATTCGCTTCTGACGCTCACCATCAACCATCTGCGCAGCGCCGTGCCGGCGACCAATCTCAATGTCAGCGACACGCTGCCCGCCGGGGTCGTGTTTGCCGCAACGCCCAATCTTTCATCGACCTGTACCGGCGCTTCCACATCGATCGGCGGCAGCACGTTCTCGCTCGATGACGGTGAGGTCGCCGCCGGTGGTTCGTGTACCGTCACGGTGGAGGTCACCTCGTCGACCAGCGGCATCTACACCAACACGACGGGCAATCTGACGTCGAACCTCGGCAATAGCGGCTCGGCTTCGGCGAAACTGACTGTCAGCACCGCGCCCGCCGCCGGTACGCCCCTGTTCTCGAAATCCTTCTCGCCCGATACGATCGATGAAGGCGGCACTTCCACGCTGACCTTCACGATCGACAACAGCGCGAATGCGACAACTGCTACCAGTCTTGCGTTTCTGGACACGCTGCCGGCCAATCTCGTGCTGGGCACGCCGGACAACGAGTCGTCGACCTGCGGCGGCATCCTTACGGTGGCCGATGGCGGTTCATCCATCGAACTCGCCAGCGGCGGAGTGTTGGCCGGCAGTGTCTGCACCATCGCGGTGGATGTGACCTCGAACATCGCCGGAACCTATGTCAATACGTCGGGCAATCTGACATCGACGTCGGGCGACAGCGGCAATGCGATCGCCACTCTGTCGGTCAACGCGGTGACGCCGCCGGCCACCACGCCGCCGATTCTCAGCAAATCGTTCGCGCCCAGCTCGATCACCAGCGGCGCCACGTCGGTTCTCACCCTGTCGATCGACAATACGCGCAATTCCGTTGCGGCGACCAATCTTGCCGTCAGCGACACCCTGCCAGCGGGTGTCGTCTTTGCCGCTGCCCCCAATCTGGCCTCGACCTGCACCAGCGCCGCGACCTCGCTTGGCGGCAGCACCTTCTCGCTTGACGACGGCGAGATTGCCGGCGGCAGTTCGTGCACCGTCACCGTCAACGTCACCTCGACGACGAACGGCACCTACAACAACACGACGAGCGACCTGGTCTCCAGCCTGGGCAATAGCGGCACGGCCTCGGCATCGCTCACCGTCACCACGGCACCCGATGCCGGCGCGCCCGGTTTCTCGAAGGTTTTCGTACCGTCGACCATTGCTGCGGGTGGCGTATCGACGCTGACGTTCACCATCGACAACACGGCGAATGTGGTCGCCGCGAGCGCGCTCGACTTCACCGACAACCTGCCCGCCGGCGTGGTCGTCGCTACACCTGCCAATGCCGGCACGACCTGTACGGGCGGTACGCTGACCGCCGCGGCGGGGGCCTCCGTTGCGAGCTATTCGGGCGGAACGGTTGCCGCCGGCGCAGCCTGCACCATCTCGGTGGACGTGACGTCGAATGCGATCGGCAGCCATGTCAACACGACCGGCGACCTGACCTCATCGCTCGGCAATTCCGGCAGCGCGACCGATACGCTGACGGTCAGCGGCGCCGCACCGCTCTTCACCAAGGCCTTCGCACCGGACCAGATTCCCTCCGGCGGAACGTCGACGCTGACCTTCACCATCGACAACAGCGCCAATTCGGCGGCGGCCGACCAGCTCGACTTTTCCGATAACCTGCCGGCCGGGCTGGTCATCGCGACACCGGCAAACCTGGGCACGAATTGCAGCGGCGGCATCCTTACGGGCAGTGCGGGGTCGGGCTTGATCTCCTATCGCCTGGGCAGCGTGGCGGCGAATGCGAGTTGCACGGTAACCGCCAACGTGACCGCGACGCTTGCCGGCAGCTACGTCAACACGACGGGTGCGCTTACCTCGACGTTCGGCAATTCCGGCACCGCCACCGATACGCTCGTGGTCGCCAATCCGCCCCTGTTCTCGAAGGTCTTCGCGCCCGATTCGATCGGCGGCGACGGGATTTCCACCCTGACCTTCACGATCGACAACACGGCGAACGTGGTCGCGGCAAGCGCGCTCGACTTCACCGACAACCTGCCGGCCGGCGTGACCGTCGCGACACCGGCCAATGCCAGCACGACCTGTACCGGCGGCACGCTGACCGCCGCGGCGGGGAGCTCTGTTGCGAGCTATTCGGGCGGAACGGTCGCCGCCGGCGCGACCTGTAGCATAGCGGTAGACGTGACCTCCAACACCACGGGCTCCCATGTCAACACGACCGGCAGCCTGACCTCCTCGCTCGGCAATTCCGGCACCGCCAGCGATACGCTGACGGTCGATGCCGACGCGCCGAGCGTGTCGATCAACGGCGCGCCGGCGGTGGTCAACTCGACCGCACCCTTCACGGTCTCGATCGTCTTCTCCGAAGAGGTGACGGGGTTCGTGCTCGGCGATGTTTCGGTCGGCAGTGGCGCCGCCTCGAACCTGTCGACCGTCGACAACATCACCTTTACCGTCGACATCACGCCGTCGGGCGCCGGTGACATCACCATCGATGTTGCGGCGGGCGTGGCGAACGACCTTGCCGGCAATCCGAATACGGCCGCGCCGCAGGTCGTCGTCGGCTACGACGTCACCGCGCCGACGGTGGCGATCCTCAACGCACCGGAATTCTACGCTTCCGACCTGTCGCCCTTCACCGTCACGGTCCAGTTCTCCGAGGATGTGACCGGATTTGTCGCCGGCGACGTGACGGTCGGCAACGGCACGGTCAGCAGTTTCACGCCGGTAAGCGGCAGCGAATACACCGTCGAGATCACCCCGGACGGCAGCGGCGACGTGACGATCGACATTGCCGCCGATGTGGCATTCGATAGCGGCGGCAACGGCAATACCGCCGCGACGCAAGTGGTGGTGCGCAGCCAGATCGTCGACGAGACGCAGCGGATCATCGCCCAATTCATGCTCAACCGGGCGAATTTCCTGCTCGGCAACCAGCCCGACATCATCAGCATGCTCGAGGGCAATCACGGTTCCGGCGGCGGGCCGCTCGGCCATCTGTCTGTCGACGGCAATGAGGACGGCATGGACGTCGCCTTCGCCACCAGCCTGTCGAAGGTCGATGAGGCAAAGGCCAACGAATTGCGCAAGCGGCTTGCCGAACGAAGCCTGGACGATCGCGGACCCGGCTATTCGGGCCTGCCCGGAACCTCCCAGGCGGCGGTCGAGAGCCGCAAGATTCGCATGGTGGGCGACACGGCGGATGGCGGAGCGCCGGCCATGCTCGAGACGCGCCGGCTGACCGCGGCCAGCGCCGCCGACAAGGCACCAGCCACCGCACCGAAGAACGATGCCGAGGCCGGTGCGACGCTTGCCGAGCGCATGGCGCCGGAGGCGAGCGAGAGCGGCGTCTATGCCGCCGATGCCGGCAATCTGGGCGCCTATGCCGCCATGCCGCAACGGCGCTACGACATCTGGACCGAGATCCACGGCGCGCGGGCTTCGGCCGGCGATACCGACAGTTCCTACTGGGTCGGCTATCTCGGCGGGCACTATTTCGTTTCGCCCGACTTCCTGATCGGCGCGCTGGTGCAGTTCGACTGGGCCGACGAGGACAATGACGCCGCGAATTCCTCGGTCAGCGGCCATGGCTGGATGGCGGGCCCCTATCTTGCCGGGCGGATTGCCGGGACGACGCTTGCCTATGAGGCGCGCGCCGCCTGGGGCCGGTCGGACAACGACATCACGCCGTTCGGCACCTATACCGACCATTTCGAGACCGAGCGTTTCCTCGTTTCCGGCAAGGTGCAGGGCAGCCTGCAGTTCGACAGCGTGACGGTGACGCCGGCGGTGCGGGTTTCGTGGTTTAAGGAAACCCAGGAAAGCTATGTCGACAGCCTGTCGAACACGATCCCCGAGCAGACGATCTCGCTGGGCGAAGTGCGCTTCGGCCCGACCTTCTCGCGGACCATCGCGCTGGCCGACGGCACGATGGTGACGCCGAGCATCGGCATTTCGGGCGTGTGGAACTTCGACATCGACACGGCGGCGGCGACGCAGTCCTCGGTAGCCGGTACGAACGACCTGCGCGCCCGCGCCGATTTCGGCCTGTCGATGGTCAACAGCCTCGGCTGGACGCTCAACGCGTCGGGTTATTATGACGGTATCGGCGTCGACGGCTACGAG
Source organism: Nitratireductor sp. (assembly GCA_020441665.1). Classification (GTDB taxonomy): domain Bacteria; phylum Pseudomonadota; class Alphaproteobacteria; order Rhizobiales; family Rhizobiaceae; genus Salaquimonas. Next base: position 54,182 of record JAGRLT010000089.1, on the reverse strand, counting down.
GCGGTGGGCGGCAAGCTGAAGCTGGTGATCCCGATTCAGTAGGCCGATTCAACGGGCGGCTCCGGCAGGCCGGTCCAACGGGTCGATCCAGCGGGCTGGGCCGGTTGGCAAATCGGTGGAACCGCGTCACTCGAACACGATTTCGACGCCGGCCCCCTCGCCCGCTTCTTCCTCCAGGCGGGCGAGAACCCGGCCGGCGATCTCCCGGTAGATCGCGGCATGAGGCCCATCGGGCTGCGACACCACGACGGGTGTTCCGCCATCGGAATGGCTGCGGATATCGATGTGCAGCGGCACTTCGCCCAGGAAGTCCGCGCCGATCCGTTTCGCCTCCTCGCGCGCGCCGCCATGGCCGAAAATATCCGACCGCTCGCCGCATTTGGGGCAGATGAAGGTCGACATGTTCTCGATCAGGCCGAGGATCGGCACATCGACGCGCTTGAACATGTTGATGCCCTTGCGCGCATCGATGAGCGCAATGTCCTGCGGCGTCGAGACGATGACGGCACCGGCAAGCGGCACGTTCTGCGCCATGGTGAGTTGCGCGTCGCCGGTGCCGGGCGGCATGTCGACAACCAGAATGTCGAGATCGTCCCAGGCGACTTCGCGCAGCATCTGGGTGAGCGCCGAAATCACCATCGGCCCGCGCCAGATCATCGGCGTGTCTTCCTCGACCAGAAAGCCGATCGACATGACCTGCAGGCCATAGCCCTCCATCGGCGTCAGGATGCGACCATCGGCGGTCGGCTTGCCGGAAATGCCCAGCATGCGCGGCATGGAGGGCCCGTAAATGTCGGCATCGAGGATGCCAACGCGCTTGCCATGGCCAGCGAGCGCCAGCGCCAGATTGACCGATGTCGTCGACTTGCCGACGCCACCCTTGCCCGAGGCAACGGCGATGATCTGTCTGACACCGCTGACACCGGCTTTGGTTGCCGGCTTGCCGCCAGCCTGGGGATCTGACGCCCTACCCTGCCCCGCAGCGGCGGAAGGCGGCGGCGCGGCGCCGGATTTGCGCTCGGCGGTCAGGATCGCGGTAACCTTGCCGACGCCCTCAAGCGATGCCACGGCCTGTTCGGCGGCGGCGCGCAACGGCTCCAGCTTGCGGGCAAGCTCGGCGGGGACGCGGATCGAGAAAATCACCGTATCGGCGGTCGTGTGAACGCCGTCGATCATGCCGGCGGCGACGATATCGCCCTTGCCGCCCGGCGCCGCGATCCTGGCCAGGCGTTCGAGCACCGCCTCTTTGCTGATAGCCACCTGCCGGTCCTTCCTGGCTCTGTGCCGCGCGGGCGATCCGGCATTGTCACCAGGGCCGGGAGCGCCATTCAAACGGCAGATCATGCCGCCTGTCTGTCAGCGCGGCTGCGGTTTTGCAAGAAGGAATTGGGAAAGCGGCGGCGACGCTTTGCCGCCGGTGAACCGCCATCGAGGCCGATGGACCGCCAGGCGGCGACAAACCCCGCCGAAAGGACATTGCGGCGACGCAAGACCGGGCCTGCGGCGCGCCCTCACATGCCTTCGCCGGCGCTGTGGGCCGCCCGGTTCTCGGGAGAGACGGTCGGCGCCTCGGCGGCGGTCGAAAGCGCCACCACGCCGGCAAAGACCAGTATGGCGGCGACGAAACCGGCTTCGCAAAGCCGGCTGATGTTGATCAGAAGGGGCGTCATCAGGGTCTCCCTGGCATGGCTTCAAAATCGCAGCAATCTGCTGGCAACGTGCGTAACCCGGCGGCTTTATGGAAACCTTCATCCCTGCCCCGCAAAGCAGCCAAGCAAGATCTTTGGTACGAATTCTGGCAGAGGCCGTTCAGCCTCCGTTTACCCTGATCCGGCGGCCGGCGGGCTGCGGCTGCCAGCCGCCGGTCCGCGACGCCGCGAGTTCCGGCGACATGGTTAACCGTTCGCAAACCCGATTTCCGATATTTCAGGGGACAAGCTTCGGGATGCTGATCTGGCGCCGGGCGTTGCAGACTTCATCCAGAAATTGACGCGATAACCGGCACAACGACAGAGAGGCATGGGACACAAGGTGGGATACGGAGGCACGGAATGATCAATCGCTTCAAAGGCCTGATTACCCGCAAAGCCGCCGCCGCCGCGCTCGCCGCCGCGCTGGCCTGGCAGGGTTCCGCCATGCAGGCCGCCGCCGATCCGATCAACATCGATATCGGTCCGGGCTTCAAATGGCGCGCCTCGGACGTGAACCGGCTGGCCGACAGTGCCGCCCGCCTGTTTGCCGAGCGCTGCAGAAATGGCTGCACCGTTCAACTGCGAATCCAGTTCGAGGGCGGCTCTCCCTCGGGCATGACCAAACGGATCGACTGGTTGAAACGCTCAATCGTCGATCGCCTCGAAGGCGGCTCCGGTGGGCAGGTCACCGTGGTCGACGTCGTTCAGTTTTCCTAGGTCCGCCAGAGGACTGCTCCGGAGGATGTTGCCACCCCCTGCCAAGATGGCGAATTTTCCGAAGCAGTCCTCAACCGGCCAACCGGCTCCAGGGTGGCTTGCCATCCGGATAATAAGGGGGTGCCTATTTCCCCCTGCCTTTGTGGGCACCCCCTTATTCAAGACCGGTTTGACGGGGCCCGGCAGCGACCCATAGGCGGTGTCTTCGACCCGCAACCATATTGCGTGACCTCACTCATCCGACCTTTGAGTGATTCGCTACGAACGCTTCGCAAGGGGCTTGTTTTCGCCCGCCTCATCCAGGGGAGAGCGAGAACAAACCGTTTCCGGGCTTTCGCGCGGCGGCTGTCTTTCTTCCGCCGAGCGAGGGCCATCATGAAATTGACGTTACTTGTCAGTGAATTCGAGAAGGCAAGGGTGGAAGTTGAAAGCCAGAGCAGAAGACCCTCCCGATACGGCGCGGGGATACCGATTTTCAGCCAGTTCGGTTAGAATACCACCATGCGTGATTGTGAAGTGGGGCGCGCATTATGATGGCAGCTAATCCAAGACTTGAGCCGGACCCCTCCTTTCATGGAGACCGGTTCCTCGAGATGATTGAGGATGCAACGACGGGCTACGACCTGTTTCGCGTCATCAAGAAGATCACCACCGAGTTCGGATACAAGGCGTTCATTGCGATGCGCCTGCCCGCGCTCGGCGACGAGCGGATCGCGGATCTGGCGATCGTGACGAACTGGGACCCGGAACTGATCCGCGCCTATGATTCCATGAGCCTGATCTGCCACAGCCCAATCGTTCAGGCGCTCAGGCAGAGCGTGCTGCCGATCTGCTGGGACATCGAGACGATCAACGCCAATCGCAGCGACGACAAGAAGGACGTGGTGATCGAACTCTTCCGTGAATTCGGCCATGTTCGCGGCATCTACTTCAGCGTTTCGGACAAGCATGGCAATCGAGGCGCCTTCGGCTTCAGCGGAGACCGGCCGCCGCCCGATCACAACGAGAAGATGATGCTCTCCTATCTGACGAGCCATGCCTTCGAACATCTGATCCGCAACGAGGTCAGCAGCAGTTCGGCCAAGGAGATGCTCACCGAGCGCGAGCGCGACTGCATCCAATGGACGGCCGCCGGCAAGACGAGCGCCGAGGTGGCCAGCATTCTCGAAATATCCGAGAACACGGTAAACCACTATCTTTCAACGGCATCCCTCAAGCTCAATACGGTCAACAAGGCACATACGGTTGCCAGAGCGATCCGACTCGGACTTATTACCACCTGAGGTGGGAAACGGGGCGACCGTGATGAGCTAAGCGGAGGAACAGGGCATGCCAAAGACGCCTCTGGCGGTGCAGGAGTTCGGGCGGGCGCGCACCGCGCAGGATATTTCCGGTTTCGATCTCTCCACCGATGAACTTCTGGGCCTGCTCAGCCAATTCGATCTTTATGGCATCTGGCTGCTCGATCTGGAATCGGGTCAGCTCGCCTGGAGCCGGGATATCTTCGAGATTCACGGCATGGCGTATACGTCGGGACATGTGGACCAGCAGGCGGTGCTCCGTTGCTACCACCCCGACGACGCGAAGATCGTCGGACAACTGATCGACGAGACCATTGCGAACAAGAGCGGCTTCCGCTTCCAGTTGCGGCTGAGGAATCGCGACGGAAAGTACAGGCTGGTCAAATCCGTCGGCCGCTACCGCGTCGCGCCCAATGGCCGGGAACAGGTGATCGGCACCTTCACCGAATATCCGCCGCAGGTTCGCTCGGTGGCCTCGACCTCGTTTTCAGAGAACCCCTTCGGCATCGAACCCGATGTGCTGGCCAGGGCCGGGTAGCATCCTTCGATCATGCCGGAGCATCGGGTGGCGCGCCGTCCGGCGTGATGTCGAGCGCTGTCTCAAGCGCCGACAGGGCCTGTTCGACGGCGTTCCGGTCCTGATCTGAAAGCCGCGCCAGGATACGCTCCTCGCGCGCGAGCAAGGGGGCGGCAAGCTCGCGATAGGCTTTTCTGCCCGCATCGGTGAGCGTCAGATATTCCGATCGGCGGTCCTGGGGATCGGTCTGGCGTTTCAGCCAGCGGCGTTTCTCCAGCGCAAAGACGGCGCGGCTGACCTTGGTCTTGTGCTGGGTGCTGTGGGCGCCGACTTCGGTTGCCGTCGACCGTTCGAGATCCGCGAGCGCGGCCAGTACCCGCCATTCCGGCCGGTTCAGCCCGTGACGCTGCTTGTAGATCGCCCGCATCTCATTGCTGACGGCTTCCGAAATGCGATTGAGGCGGTAGGGCAGAAAGTGGGAAAGGGTCAGTTCCATGAGGCACCGGCCTGGTTGTTAGTTACAAAAAGGACTGTCATTAGCGTAACAAATTCGATCGGCATCGGACAAGCATTGCCGGGACAACCGGCAGCGACAGACAGGAAGCCCCGCTCCATGTTTCAGGACCGCTACTCGCTGGCGTTCAAGCTCTATCCCTATCGGCGCTCCGCCGACCAGGACGCGGCAGCGGCTATGCGCCATCGCGTTGTGGTGATGGGCGGCGGGCCGATCGGCATCGCCATGGCGCTCGATCTCGGCCTGCAGGGCATTCCGGTGGTCGTGCTCGACGATCACGAGGGCGTCGGCCAGGGCAGCCGGGCGATCTGTTTTGCCAAGCGGGCGCTCGAGATCGCCGACCGCTATGGCTGCGGCAAGGCGATGCTGGAAAAGGGCGTCGTGTGGAATGTCGGCAAGGTGTTCCATCAGGACCGCAAGGTCTTCGAATTCAACCTGCTGCCGGAGGCGGGCCACGAATATCCCGCCTTCATCAATCTTCAGCAGCCCTATTTCGAGAAGTTTCTGGTCGACCGGGTGCGCGAGGCGCAGGCCGAGGGCGCGCCGATCGACCTTCGCGGCCGCAACCGGGTCGACGGCGTCGAGCTGCGCGACGACCATGTCGTCCTCGATGTCGCGACGCCCGAAGGCAATTACAAGCTCGAGGCCGATTGGCTGATCGGCTGCGACGGCGCGCGCTCGCCCCTGCGCCAGATGCTGGGGCTCGATTTCGAGGGCCGGGTTTTCGAGGACAATTTCCTGATCGCCGACATCAAGATGAAGGCGGAATTTCCGACCGAACGTTGGTTCTGGTTCGAGCCGCCGTTCAAGTCCGGCGCCTCCACCCTGCTGCACAAGCAGCCGGACGGGGTGTGGCGGATCGACTTCCAGATCGGCTGGGACATCGACCGGGAAAAGGAACTCAAGACCGAGAATATCCGCGCCCGGCTCGACCAGATGCTGGGCAAGGACATCGAATACGAGATCGTCTGGACGTCGATCTACACCTTCCAGTGCCGGCGGATGAAACGGTTCCGCCACGGGCGGGTTCTGTTTGCCGGCGATGCCGCCCATCAGGTCTCGCCCTTCGGCGCGCGCGGGGCGAATTCCGGCATGCAGGATGTCGACAATCTCGGCTGGAAGCTCGGCCTCGTCATCAACGGCAAGGCGCCGGAGGGATTGCTCGACAGCTATGATGCCGAGCGCGTCCATGGCGCGGACGAGAACATTCTCAACTCGACGCGCTCGACCGATTTCATCACGCCGAAATCGAAGGTGAGCCACACCTTCCGCAATGCGGTGCTCGACCTTGCCGAACGGTATGACTTCGCCCGGCCGCTGATCAATTCGGGACGGCTTTCGGTGCCCTGCACCTATGACGGCATGCCGCTCAACGGGCCCGATGCGCTGGCGGGCGGCCCGGCGCGGACCCGGCCCGGCAGCCCCTGCCCCGATGCGCCGCTGGGCGGGAAGTTCCTGCTGGCGATGCTGGGCGGTGGTTTCACGCTGCTGACGATCGATGCGCAGGCCCCGGAAGCGGTTGTGGCCGATGGGGTCGAAGCGCGCCGACTGGCCCTGTCGGCCGGCGACGATGCGACCGGCGCGCTTTGCGAGCGCTATCTGGGCGAGGCGCGAAGCGCCGTCTACCTGATCCGGCCGGACCAGCATGTGGCGGCGCGCTGGGAAAGCTTTGACGCGGCAGCGGTGGAAGCGGCGCTGATGAAGGCCTGCGGCAAGGAGTAAGCGATGAGCCGATTGAACACAAAGATCGACACCGGGCTTAACACAAAGCTTAACACTGGGCCGAACATTGCCGATCCCGACGGTTTCTACGCCGAACTGATCGGCATCCATGAAGGGCTGGACGAAGCGGAAAGCCAGGCGCTCAATGCGCGGCTGATCCTGCTGCTGGCAAACCATATCGGCGACCGCGCGGTCCTGAGCGAGGCGCTCACCGCCGCGGCCGCAAACGAAGGAGCACACTGATGAACACCCATGCCACGATCGTCGAGGGCGGACGCAAGATCACCCAGGACACCAACAGCGCCGGGACGGTTGCCGGCTACATGCCGGGCTTCGGCAATGATTTCGAGACCGAGGCGCTGCCCGGCGCGCTGCCCCAGGGCATGAACAGTCCGCAGAAATGCAATTACGGGCTTTATGCCGAGCAGCTTTCGGGCACCGCCTTTACCGCGCCGAGCCATCAGAACGAGCGCACCTGGTGCTATCGCATCCGCCCCTCGGTCAAGCATTCGGCGCGCTACCGCAAGATTTCCCTGCCCTACTGGAAATCGGCGCCGCATGTTGCCGATGACGTCATCAGCCTCGGCCAGTACCGCTGGGACCCGGTCGCCCATTCCGGCGAGGCGCTGACCTGGCTTACCGGCATGCGGACGATGACGACGGCGGGCGACGTCAACACTCAGGTCGGCATGGCCTCGCACATCTATCTCGTTACCGAGAGCATGGTGGACGAGTATTTCTATTCCGCCGACAGCGAATTGCTGGTCGTGCCGCAGGAGGGCCGCATCCGCTTCCATACCGAGCTCGGCATCATCGATCTCGAGCCGCAGGAAATCGCCATCCTGCCGCGCGGCCTTGTCTACCGGGTCGAGCTGATCGAGGGGCCGGCGCGCGGCTTTGTCTGCGAGAATTACGGCCAGAAGTTCGAACTGCCGGGGCGCGGGCCGATCGGCGCCAACTGCATGGCGAACCGGCGCGATTTCAAGACGCCGGTGGCCGCCTTCGAGGACCGCGAGGTTGCCTCCAGGCTCACCATCAAGTGGTGCGGCCAGTTCCACGAGACCGACATCGCACAATCGCCGCTCGACGTGGTCGCCTGGCACGGCAATTACGCGCCGGTCAAATACGATCTCAAGACCTATTGCCCGGTCGGCGCGATCCTGTTCGACCATCCCGACCCGTCGATCTTCACCGTGCTGACGGCGCCCTCGGGCGTGGCGGGCACGGCCAATATCGATTTCGCGCTGTTTCGCGAGCGCTGGATGGTGGCGGAGGACACGTTCCGTCCGCCCTGGTACCATAAGAACGTCATGTCGGAACTGATGGGCAATATTTACGGCATTTACGATGCCAAGCCGGAGGGCTTCGTGCCGGGCGGCATGAGCCTGCACAACATGATGCTGCCGCACGGGCCGGACAAGCAGGCTTTCGAGGGCGCCAGCAATTCGAAGCTCGGCGCCGAGAAGCTCGACAATACGATGTCGTTCATGTTCGAGACGCGCTTTCCCCAGCACCTGACGGAGTTCGCCGCCAAGGAGGCGCCGCTGCAGGACAATTACATCGATTGCTGGTCCGATCTCGTCAAACATTATGACGGTTCACCGGAAGGCAAGTGGTAGGCGGGCCTGATCGAGCCTCAGCGCTCCCTCAATGAAAATCGCGGCTGGGAAACAGCCGCTTTGCCTGTTCGCGCGGATGCATGGCACGAACAGGGGAACGGGTGGGCGCGCGTGGCGGATAACGCGGCGTGCGCGGTGCGTCGTCGGCCTGGGGCCGGGTGATGGCGATGGTCTCGTCCATCGGGTGGCCCAGTTCCGACAGGCGCCAGGACAGATCCTCGATATGGTCGGCGATCAGATGGACGACGATGTCCTCGCGCTCCAGCCTGCCGGTGACGCGTAATAGCCGCCCGCCCATCACCGTGCGGCGGAAGCGCTCATAGACCTTGGGCCAGACCACGACATTGCAAACGCCGGTCTCGTCTTCGAGCGTCAGGAAAATGACGCCTGAAGCGGTGCCCGGCCGCTGGCGGGTGATGACCAGGCCGCACACGCTGGTGCGCCTCGGCGGCGCGGTGACGAGCCGGTCGTGCGGCGTGAGGCCGGGAAGGACGGGCCGCAGCAATTCCATCGGATGGGCGCGCAGGGTCAGGCGCATCGAAACGTAATCCTCGACGACCTCCTCGCCCAGATGCATGGCCGGCAGGATTACCTGAGGTTCGCGTAGCCCTTCCCCATCGATCGGATCGGAGAACAACGGCAGGGGTGCGGGCGAGCGGATCGCGCGGACCTGCCACAGGGCATCGCGGCGGCCAAGCCCCATGCCGGCAAAGGCATCGGCCTCGGCAAGCCGTTCCAATACGGCGGGCTTGATGCCGGCGCGCAGCCACAGGCTCTCGGGATCGGGATAGCCATTGCCACGGGCGGCGATCAGCCATCCGGCATCTTCCTCTCGGAACCCCTTGATCTGGCGAAAGCCCAGCCGCAATGCCAGCGTGCCATCCGAGCGGCGCTCCAGCAGGTTGTCCCAGGCGCTGTGATTGGCGCAGATCGGGCGCACCTCGACGCCGTGTTCGCGCGCATCGCGGACGATCTGGGCCGGCGCATAAAAGCCCATTGGCTGGGAATTCAACAGCGCGCAGGCAAAGATCGCCGGGTAATGGCATTTCAGCCAGGAGGAGACATAAGTCAGCATGGCGAAGGCCGCCGCATGGCTTTCGGGAAAGCCATAATCGGCAAAGCCCTCGATCTGGGAAAAGCACTGCTCGGCGATTTCCTTGTCATAGCCATTGGCGAGCATGCCCTGAACGAAGCGCTCGCGATGAGCGCCGATCGTGCCCATGCGGCGGAAGGAGGCGAGCGAGCGGCGCAGCCGGTCTGCTTCCTCGGCCGAATAGCCGGCGCCCACCACGGCGATCCGCATGGCCTGTTCCTGAAACAGCGGCACGCCCAGGGTCTTGTATGTGACTTCCTCCAGCGCCGGACCGAAGGGCTCGGGCTTTTCCTTGCCCTGGCGGCGGCGGATATAGGGCTTGACCATGCCGCCCTGGATCGGGCCGGGGCGGACAATGGCGACCTCGATCACCAGATCGTAGAAGGTTGCAGGTTTCATGCGGGGCAGGAAGTTCATCTGCGCCCGGCTCTCGACCTGGAAGACGCCGACGGCATCGGCGCGCTGCAGCATCTTGTAGGTCGGTTCATCTTCCTGGGGAATGCTGTCGAGGGTGTGGCGCTCGCCCTCGTGATGGGCGAGCAGGTCGAAGGCCTTGCGGATACAGGTCAGCATGCCGAGGCTCAGCACATCGACCTTGAGAATGTTGAGCGCGTCGATATCGTCCTTGTCCCATTCGATCACCGTGCGCTCCTCCATCGCCGCATTCTCGATCGGGCACAGTTCGTCGAGCCTGCCCCGCGTGATGACGAAGCCGCCGACATGCTGGCTCAAATGGCGCGGAAAGCCGATGATCTCGCCGATCAGGCGGATGGTGAGCGCCAGGCGCGGCTCGGCCGGATCGAGCCCCAGTTCGCGGATGCGCCGAGGCTCCGCACCGCCATTCGACATGCCCCAGATCTGGCCGGAAAGGGCCGCCGTCACATCCTGTGAGAGCCCCATCACCTTGCCCACTTCGCGGATCGCCGCGCGGGAGCGGAAATGGATCACCGTGGCGCAGAGCCCCGCCCGGTGGCGGCCATATTTCTGATAGATCCACTGGATGATCTCCTCGCGCCGCTCATGCTCGAAATCGACATCGATGTCGGGCGGCTCGCCGCGATGGCGCGAGATGAAGCGCTCGAACACCATGCCGATCATGTCCGGCCTGACATCGGTGATGCCAAGCGCCCAGCAGAGGATCGAATTGGCCGCCGAGCCGCGCCCCTGGCAGAGAATGCCCTGCGACTTGGCCTTCTGCACGATGTCGTGGACGGTCAGGAAATAGGCGGCATAGTTGAGTTCGCCGACAAGCTGCAATTCCTTTTCGGCAAGCGCTCTGTAGCGCTCGGGAATGCCTTGCGGGCAGCGTCGTTTCAGCCCCTGCCATGCCAGCCGTTCGAGCCGCGCCTGGGGCGCTTCACCGCAAGCGATCTCGTCGGGATACTGATAGCTCAAATCGGAAAGATCGAAACAGCAGCGCGCGGCGATTTCGAGTGTGCGGCGCACCGCCATGGGATGGTTGCGGAAAAGCCGCGCCATGTCGGCAACGCCCTTGAGACGGCGCTCGCCATTGGCCAGGGCGCGGGTGCCGATCGCGTCGATGGTGATGCCCTCGCGCAGGCAGGTCAGAACATCGGCAAGCTGGCGCCTTGCCGCCTGATGCATCATTACGTCGCCCACCGCCACCATCGGCGCCGATGCACCGGCGGCAAGACGGGCGCATTGATCGAACCAGGCCTGATCGGAACCGTCATAGCGCGGCGCGGCACCGGTAAAGACCTGGCCGGGATACTGGCGGTGCAGCGTCTGGATCGGGCGCAGGGCTGCCGCCATGCCGGCCTGTGGCCCAATTTGAGGTAAAGCGATCAGGATCATGCCCTTGCAGCCCCTGGCAAGGTCGTCGAGATCGAGGTGGCATTCGCCCTTCCCCGCCCGGCGCTTGCCGGTGGTGAGCAGTCTTGCAAGGCGGTGATAGGCATCGCGGTCGGTGGGCAGCGCCACCCAGTCGACGGGGCAATCGCGCAGGACGAGCCGCGCGCCGACAATCAGCTTCGGGAGTTTCGGCAATTGCAGCGCCTCGGGCCTTTCGAGGTCGAGCGGCAAATCAAGCGCCTGGCCGATCTGCTGGCGCGAACAGGAATCGACCCGGTAGGTCGAGCGCACGCGCAGCGCCTCCTCCGCCTCGCGCCTGAGCGTCTTCAGCGCACTATAGGCCCGCACCACGCCGGCAAGCGAATTGCGGTCGGTGATGGCGATCGCGTCGAGCTTCAATCCGGCGGCACGCAGGACGAGTTCCTCGGGATGGGAAGCGCCGGTCAGGAAGGTGAAATTCGTCGTCACGCACAGTTCGGCATAACCGGCGGAAGAGGCCGGCGGCGGCTTGTCCGTTTTCGTCTCCTCATGCCCGCACAGGGAAATCTTCATGCGAATTCCCCCTGCACGAACCAGCGGGGAGATTGCGGGGTGAAGAACAGCCAGAGCCGGCGGCCCTGGCGGGTTTCCACCCGCCAGTAATCGCGGACGCCGGAACGCCAATGAGGGCGCCAGTGATCGTTGTCGATCCACCATTCGGGCGCGATGCGCTCCGGCCCCGTGCTGCGGGCGGTGTTGAAGACCATGCGCCGCCAGGAGAAGCGCTCGGGCGGAAAGGTGCCGGCGCCCTCTCCTGTAGTGGAGCTTGTAACGGGGCCTATAACGGGTTCCGGCTCGAACAGGCGGATCGGGCGCGGACGCGAGCTGATCCAGCCGCCGCCGGGCGCGCTATGGGCGGCGGGCGCCAGGACGAAGCCGTGCTCGGGAATGTGGCTGTCGACCGGCAGGAAGCGCTGGATGTTTTCAAGCCCGATGCGGGTTCCGATCCGGGTGATGAGATCGTCGAGCCCGTTTGCCCTGGCGCGCGCGGTGATCGAAATCTGCTCGACCGGCAAGGGCTCGACCAGGATTGCTTCGAGCCGCATCCGGTCGATCCCGAAGCCGGCATCGACCTCGCTAATGCCGCGCTCGAACAGGCGCAGGATGCGGGCGGGATCGCGCATGGCGGCGGCAAGGCGCAGTTCGATCTGGTGGCTGCCCTGATCGACGCGGCGCAGCGTGAGGCAGAGGATACGGGCACCGGCCTCGTTTTCGCGCAGTCTGGCGCAGAGCGCATCAAGCAGCCGGGAGGCGCCCGCCATGACATCGCTGACAAGACCGACCGGTTCCGGCAGGGTCAGGCGGACGCCATAATGAGGCGGATCGGCTTCGGGCGCCACGGTTTCGGGATAGTCGCCCATCGCCCGGTCGAGGCGGGTGATGAGATCCTGGCCGAAGCGGCGGGCGAGCGGCGCGCGGGCGGCCGCGGCAAGATTGCCGATGGTTCTAAGCCCCAGCCGTTGCAGCGCCGTATCGGTCTCCGCGTCCAGCCTGAGTGCGGCGACCGGCAGATCCTTGAGCGCCTGACGCAGTTCATCGGGAGCGGCAATTCCCTCCTCGAAATGCGCCAGCGCCCAGGCAGCACCGCGCGTGCCGGCAAGGCCGAGCCTCAGCGCCAGACCGGCGCGCTCGGCACGCTGGCGCATATCGTCGAGCATGGCCTCTTCACCGCCGAAAAGATGGGTCGAGCCGGTGACATCGAGCACCAGCCCGTCTTCGCCCTCGCGGCCGACCCAGGGGCAATAGCGCGTTGCCCAGCGGCGCAGCGCGGCCTGGAACCGGGCATCCTGCTCCGGCCGGGCCGGACGGCTCACCAGGTCGGGGCAAAAGGCACGGGCATCGGCAAAGCGCATGCCGCGATGCAGGCCGGCCCGCTCGGCACAGGTGTTGAGGCAATACAGCTTGTCGGTATTGTTCTGCTTCAGCGTCAGGACAAAGGGCGCCTCAACCGGGCATGCCCTCAGAACCCGGTCCGTTGCCAGCCGGGGAAACCACATGGAGACGATTCGTCTCCCGGTGCGTCTCTGAGCGCGTCTTTGGGTCGAAGCGAACATGCCAGGTCCCTAATGTTCCTGCTTTGTTCTTAATAATTTCCCAGCGCATCAATGTCGAGTCCTGCCGTTCGGAATCGAATACCGGCGCAGCGCGCCAGCGGGTCCGGGCGGCATTGCTGCCCATCCCCTCGGGGATGATGCAAAGCCCCACCGTATCCCCTGCCCCCGCCGCCAGTTGCAGCCTGCGGCCCTCGCGCAGATCGAGCGGGCGGGTGATCTCGATCACCACCATGGCAAGCGCGCCATGCCTGAGCGCTTCCTCGGCAACGGCGAGGCTCTCGGCCTGCCGGCCGGCATGGGCGAGCAGAATCCGCGCCGGATCGACGAAGGGCGCAAGGCCGGCGGGATTGAGCGCCTCGCCCTGCCAGGACTCCCTCACCCACAGGAACTGCCCACGGGTGTGCTGGGCGCAGGCAATCGCGGCAAAGGCCGGCGCGGCGGGGCCGCAGACCTCGTGCACGCCTGCCGCCTGTAGCGGGAACGATTGGCTGAAACTGGCTGACATGACGCAAGGATATACCGGGGCGTGGCAGAAATAAATCCGGCAGATGCCGGACGCTTGTCCGTCATGGCCGATCCCGAGACGGTCCCGGAGCCGTCCCAGGGCCGCCCCGGTCAGCCCCAATCCATGACGACCTTGCCGGCCTCGCCCGAAAGCATGGCGGCAAAACCCTTCTCGAAATCATCGATGGCGATGCGATGGGTGATGAGGCCGGTCAGATCGAGGCCCGACTGCACCAGCGCGATCATCTTGTACCAGGTCTCGAACATCTCGCGGCCATAGATGCCCTTGACGTTCAGCATCTTGAAGATGATCTTGTTCCAGTCGACGGCGAATTCGGTCGGCGCGATGCCAAGCAGCGCGATCTTGCCGCCATTGTTCATCTTGTCGATCATGTCGCGCATGGCGGGCGCGGCGCCGGACATTTCCAGCCCGACATCGAAGCCCTCGGTCATGCCGATTTCCCGCATGACGTCCTTCAGATCCCGCTCGACGGCGCTGACCACATACTGAACGCCCAGCTTGCGCGCCAGGTCGATCCGGTAGGGCGAGATGTCGGTGATCACCACCTTGCGGGCGCCGACCTTCTGGGCGACCAGCGCGCCCATGATGCCGATGGGGCCGGCCCCCGTCACCAGCACGTCCTCGCCGACCAGATCGAAGGACAGCGCGGTGTGGACCGCATTGCCGAAGGGGTCGAAAATCGCCGCGATCTCGTCCGGGATGTCATCGGGGATCGGCACGACATTGGCCTCGGGAATACACAGATATTCGGCGAAAGAGCCAGGCCGGTTGACGCCGACGCCCAGCGTGTTGCGGCACAGATGGCCGCGCCCGGCACGACAGTTGCGGCAGGTGCCGCAGACCACATGGCCCTCGCCGGAAACCCGCTGCCCGATATGGTACTTCGCCGCCGCCCTGCCGGTATCGACGATCTCGCCGCAGAATTCGTGGCCGACCACCATCGGCACCGGCACGGTCCTGGCCGACCATTCGTCCCATTTCCAGATGTGCACATCGGTGCCGCAGATCGCCGATTTGCGCACCTTGATCAGCACCTCGTCCGGCCCGGGTTCGGGCACCGGAACGCGCTCCATCCACAGGCCGGCCTCGGGTCTCGCCTTGACCAGCGCTTTCATCTCGTTGCTCATTGGATGATCTCCATGTCGCGCCCGACCTCGATGAAGGCATCGATCGCCCGGTCGAGTTCCGTGCGGCTGTGGGCTGCCGACATCTGGGTGCGGATACGGTCCTGGCCACGCGGCACTACGGGAAAAGAGAACGGCGCCACATAGACGCCTTTTGCGTCCAGCCGGGCCGCCATCTCCTGGGCCAGTTTCGGATCGCGCAGCATCACGGGAATGATCGGGTGTTCGCCCGGCAGCAGATCGAACCCCGCCGCCCCCATCCGCTCGCGGAAACGGGCGGCGTTCGCCATCAGCCGGTCGCGCCGCTCGGTCGATGCCTCCAGCATGTCGAGCACCCTGATCGAGGTGGCGGCGATCACCGGGGCGAGCGTGTTGGAAAAGAGGTATGGCCGCGAGCGCTGGCGCAGCCAGTCGACCACCTCGGCCCTTGCTGCCGTATAGCCGCCCGAGGCGCCACCCAGCGCCTTGCCGAGCGTGCCGGTGACGATGTCGACCCGGCCCATGACGCCGCAATGCTCGATGGAGCCGCGCCCAGTCGCCCCGACGAAACCCACCGCATGGCTGTCGTCGACCATCACCATGGCGCCGTATCGCTCGGCCAGATCGCAAATGTCGGCAAGCCTGGCGATAAAGCCATCCATCGAGAACACGCCGTCGGTGGCGATCAGCTTGAAGCGGGTGCCGGCCTCTTCCGCCGCGCGAAGCTGCGCCTCCAGATCGGCCATGTCGGAATTGGCATAGCGGTAGCGTTGCGCCTTGCACAGCCGCACGCCATCGATGATCGAGGCGTGGTTGAGCGCGTCCGAGATGATCGCGTCTTCGGGACCGAGCAGGGTTTCGAACAGCCCGGCATTGGCGTCGAAGCAGCTCGAATAGAGGATGGTGTCCTCGAAGCCGAGAAAGCGCGAAATCCGCGCCTCGAGCTCCGTATGCTCCTCCTGGGTGCCGCAGATGAAGCGCACCGAGGACATGCCATAGCCGTAGCGCGTCAGCGCTGCGCGGCCGGCCTCGATCAGTTCGGCATTGTCGGACAGGCCGAGATAGTTGTTGGCGCAGAGATTGATCACCTCGCGCCCGCTCTCAAGCGCCACCGTGCCGGCCTGCTTCGAGGCGATGATGCGCTCGGACTTGTAGAGCCCGGCCTCCTTCAATCCCGCCAGTTCCCGGGACAGATGCGCGATAAAGCCCGCTGTCATCGGCTTCCTCCTTCCAAGCGTGTCGTGTAGTCATACCGCCTTCGGAGGGGTACCGGAAGCCGCCTTGGCGCCGGGCGTTGAAGCGCGCCGGGGGGCTTCAGGCGCCCGCCCAGGCGGTGCGGTGGGAAAGCCCGTCGCCCGCCGTATCGAGATAGATCGTCGAATGGGAGAACTCGGTGACCGAAATGCCATTGCCGTCGAGATCGATCAGGACGGGTTTGGAGGAGTCTTCGCCGCCGCTTGAACTGCTGCCTTTCGGTGCACCGGTATCCTTGTCGTAAAATCCGCCCCTGCCGATGCCGCCGGAACTCTTGCCGGAACCGGAATTGCCAGAACTCGATCCCCCGCCAAAACCGCCGCCGCCGGATTTTGAATTGTCGCCGAACGACCAGCGGCCGCCGCTCCACTTGTGACTTTGTGCATAATCGTGTGCAATGGCCAGCCCACGCTCATAGCCATAGGCCCCACCATAGGGGTCGTAGGCAATCGAATGGCGTTGGGCGAAGCTGCCTTGATAATTGCCGCCCAGGCTGCCGCCATAGGTGGATGTTGCGGAGGTAATGCCGACCATGCCGAAGGTCTGGGTCTGCGGAATTATTCCCCTTTCCAACAAGTTGGTAAGCCAACCATCAGTGTAGGTGGTGTAGTCATTCACGTTTGCGGTTTGGTAGGTTACCTGACCGCTGGCAACCGCACGTAGCGGACCATCCTGATAGACACCGGGGATTTGCATCGCTGCTTTTGCCGCTGCCTTGGCGTCTCCTCGATCCAGAGCCTGTGCCATTTGCGTCACCGGCCTGGAGTCGCCGCCGTTTGCCTGCTCCCGCATTGCCTGTTCCCTCATAGAGGGCATTCCGTCGAGGATGCTTCCGCCCCTGCTCTCCTGGCCGCCCATCGGCGAAAAGTCTATCGCCTTTTCGGGCCCGTTGATGTCGGTTTCGCCGTTTATTATGCCACCATACACCTCATGTGGAGTATATCCTTTAGCACGCGCGATGTCGGTCATTTCTTGCAGACTGGGTAAGCCGGGAAGGTCGATGGTTTTTTCGGGGCCATTTATATCATTCGCGCCACTTTCGATGCCCTTTGTGATTTCTATTGCCCGCTCGATAGTCGGATTTAGAGCCAGCGCTTTTCCGGCCATTGCGCGGTGTTCGTCGGTAATTCCTACAATAGGCTCAAAATCCTTGCTAATTTTGGCGCCAACAACAATGGCGATAAAGCTACCGTTCAAGCTCGCAGCAGCTGATCTGTCGTATATGTCCCGAACTTCATCGTACGCCACAGTGAATCCAGCTACGCCCTTTACATGCGCTCCGAGACCCACGATTCCACCTATGCCGTAATTAACGGACCATCCGGTGCTCTGGGAACTGTAGGAAACATAAGCACCTAACAACGAACCTGTATAAGTTGTTGTCCCGTCAAAATTATAGTCGATTGCTGCGCCAATAATTCCAGCTCCAGCACCAATCGACGGTGCATATGTAACGGTAACCTCTTCGTGAAATTTATACGCCTCACTGATCGTTCTTTCATGTACAGTGAAGCTTGCCTTGGTTTTGTTCGATAATCTTGCCATATTTATCTCCCAAAAAAAGCAGTTGCAAAAAGCGCAAACGTTATCAATGATAAAGAAAATAGGTAACCATTTTTATATTCTTTATTAATATTCTTTCTAATTGCAATTAATCTTAAAATATTGCTTTTAGTTCTCAGATTTTCATCGCTTGTAAATTTATATGTAATTTCCCTGATTGTTAATACTAGGAAAAAAATACCAAATACTAAAAAAATAAAATTCATTTGAATTTCCTATTATTTCCAGCCTCGTAAAATCAACTGCAAACTAACAGATCGCGACAGGCGCATATAGAAGGGTGATCATTTGCTAAACCACATACCCGCCTCCTATCGCCGTCGCACCGACCTTCTTCAGCAGGTGGTGGGTGGCGGTGGTGTCGAAACCATCGGCTCTGCTGCCGGTGGTCACATGGACCAGCACGTGGTCGGCATTGCGGGTTTTCGACCAGGCCTTGATCGCCTTGAGCAGGGACAGGAACACCCGCGCCCGCAGCACCGGGCCGAGCGTGTCGCCGTCGACCGCAATCACATGACAGGTCGCCATGACGCCTTCATCGGACAATGCATAAGTGCCGGCGGTGGCCCAGGCGAAGCCGGCCAGCGACGAGTTGCCTTCCGGGTCGGTGCGCTCGGCTACCAGCGCCGCCATATGCGGCGGAAATTGCAGGATGCTTTCGACGTGGCGGTCGAACTTGGCGTCTGAAAAGGGCAGATGGCCGAAAACCGTCTTGTCATGATGCTGGCGCATCAGCCGCCGCAGGTTCTCGGCATCTTGCGCGACGAACCTGCGAATGGCGAGCGGTTTGGCGCCATCCCTTGCGGCGGATGTCGAGGCGGCGGATGTCGAGGCGGCGGGTGTCGAGGCGGCGGGTGTCGAGCGCGCGCCGGCTTTACGGCCCGTCCGGCCGCCTTTCCGAGCCGCGCCGGATGGAGCCATGCCGGATGGAGCTGCGCCGGATGGAGCTGCGCCCCGCCGCCCGGGCGCCAACTCCGGCTCAAGCACCCCTGACGGACGCGTCTTCGAGGCAGTCCCCTCCATGCAAGCCCTTCCTCCGCTCGCCACGGCACAGCTCAACGCTCCGGAAAAGCCCCGCCAATCAAATCGCGGCGCGCTATATCGCGCAGCCGTTCGCCATCCAGCTAATCCACCTGGCCAACAAGACATCGGATATAGATGCTCTACCGCATTCTACCATGCGTTGAATTTACACTGGGACGGACTTATTCAGTGTGTCAAGCAAACTTTACTGATATGCGCATTTTTCTTTGGATGTTTACAGGCCAGGCTGCAAAATAGACTTGGCCAGCACGCCTCCGCCTGAGGATGCGCATGGCAGCGGCGAAAGCGCCGCGGACACGACGGTTGGCGTTTTCAAGGTTGACTATCCGTTCCACGACCGCGGCATCCTCGTCACAGCATGCGGGCGCATCTGCATGGCACGAAAGAAGATCAACGTCTCGACCGTGCTCGCCGGTCAGAGGCTCGGGATAAAGGAGGTCGACGATGGCATCTGGCTGATCAGCTTCATGCGCTATGATCTGGGATATATCGACCTGGAACAGAGAACCTTGCAGACCATCGACAACCCGTTCGGCACGAGGTTGTCACCCATGTCTCAGGTACGATCTGTTACCCATGTCTCCGGGTTGTACAAGTCCGAATTGGTGCCCCGGGACGGATTAACCTCGAACCGCGAGGTGTCCGCTGAGGAACTGTTTGAGACGCTAGCGGAGTGGGGTGAATACCTCAACAAAGAAGGCATTGATGTAAAGCAGGCAGCAGAGAGACGGAAACACCGCAGCCGTGGGCCGTCGCCATGCTGAGGTCGGTAGAGGCCATTTCTCGTCCTCGGTCGGATTTCAGCAAAGCTGCCAAGTCAAAGAAGTCGCGGCCATCGCGCAAACCTGTCGCCAAGCCCTTCTCGATCCGCCTGAGCGAGGATGAGCGGTATTTGCTGGAGCGGGAGGCGGGCAAGCTCTCTCTGTCGGCGCATATTCGCAAGAAGCTGCTCAGCGATGCTGTCTCCCCCAGACGGGGTGGCAAGTTATCGCGTAAACAGCGCAGGCCGGATGCTGATCGTGTGGCGATTGGCAGAATGCTGGCTGTGCTTGGTCAGTCGGAACTGGCCGCCAATATGCAGTTGCTGGCGAAGGCTGCGTCCATGGGAGCGCTGCCGGTCACGCCCGAGATTGTTGCCGCGCTTCGGACAGCGTGTGCCGATATCCGCCGGATTCGCGACATGCTGGTTTCTGCCCTGGGTGTGCGGGAAAGCCGATAGGCCGATGATCCTGGTCGGCAATCAGCGTGGCGGCTCGCGCCAGCTCAGCAATCATCTTTTGAAGGATGAAAACGATCATGTGGACGTGCATGAGCTGCGCGGTTTCGTGGCTTGCGACCTGCGCGGCGCGTTGGATGAGATTTATGCCATCAGCCGGGCAACCAGAGCGAAACAGTACATGTTTTCCCTGTCGCTCAATCCACCACTGTCAGCCAGGGTGAAGACAGAGGAATTCGAGGCTGCCATTGACCGGATCGAAGGTGAACTCGGCCTGTCTGGAATGCCGCGTGCCATCGTCTTCCATGAAAAACAAGGCAGACGCCATGCGCACTGCGTGTGGAGCCGCATCATGCCCGATGAAATGAAAGCGGTGCAGCTTTCCTATTCTCACAACAAACTGATGCGTGTCGCGCGAGAACTTTTCATTGAACATGGATGGCAGATGCCAAGAGGTTTGGTGCAATCGGGCGATGCCGATCCGAGAAACTTCTCACTGGCCCAATGGCAACAGGCCAAGCGCCAGCACAAAGACCCACGCGCCATCAAGACAGCCCTGCAGGATGCCTGGGCAATCTCAGATAGCAAGGCAAGCTTCGAGTGCGCCCTGCGGGATCGAGGTTTCTGGCTTGCTCGCGGCGACCGGCGTGGTTTCGTCGCGATCGACACGCATGTTCTTCCCGCTTGCGATCGAACGCGTGGATGGCTTCGATGTCGCTTTCAAGGGTGATTTCATCGGCAATCAGATCGCGTTCGGCCCGGAGAGTATCGGCAAACCGGTCAGCAATGCGCGCCGATGGTGGCACAGCCTCGACGGGCACTTTCTCCATTGCGACGTCATTGCCCTGAATGTCGATTGCCCACGTGGAATCTTCACTGAGAAAAACACGGGTTCCGTCTTCAAGCTCAAATGCGTGTTTGCGCATCTCGCCAAGCTCGCCGCGCGTCAGCTTAAATCGCCGTCTAACGTCTTCAAGCTTCTCGTTAGCTTCGATCAGCGCTTCGACGCTGGCTTCGTGATAGGTCTCAAGACGCTGATCAAACGCATCCAACTTGGCGGAAAATTCCTCGATCTCTTCAGTTGTGGCGACCACGGTTGCGAACGACGCAAAATCGGAATCGGCGGCTTCATCAAGATTTTGTTCCCGGCGCTTGTTGGCGTCCTCGCGTGTTTTGGTCAGATGGCGTTGGTAGCGCTGCCATTCGCGCAAGCGCTCGTTCGGGTTCTTGCCGAAATGTGCTTGTGCCCGGATCATGCACCACATTCCTTTTTGACAATCGTATACAGCAGAACATTGGCCGGTTTCTCCGGGTGCTTGGCCAGCCATCGCATGACGAACCGGTGCTTGCTTTCGTGCTCGGTTTGATACCAGTTCACGATGCAATCGTAGACGGTCGTATCCGGCCGGTCTTGCAGGAACCGGCTATAGGCCAGCCCGTCCATCACGCCCTGAATGTAGCTGATCCGCTGGCCGGGGGTCATTTCATCAAGCACGAAGCCGGCATTCAGATTCTGCGCCGCCGCGTTGCCCATGCCGCCCAGGCCAACAGCCCCGGCAACTGCCATTTTTCTGATTGTTCGCGATACTCCGCCACCGCTCATAACCGACCGAATTTGTGACTATTTGAAGTTGGCAGGCCGGATTTGGTAAAATGATGGAATATCAAGGGGACCAGGAAATCCCCGCGAAAGGACACGGAAAGGGTCGAATCTGTGACATATAAACAAGAGGAAAATAACCCATAACCCACTGAAAAACATATGAAACGTATTGCATACCTGCGTGTGTCGACCAGCGAGCAAAAGCCGGATCGGCAAATTGATGGCCTGAACCCATTTTGTGACGAGCTCCACATTGAGACCGTCTCCGCCGTCTCCAAATCCCGACCCACCTATGACATGGTCATGCGCCGCCTAAAGCCCGGAGATGTCTTCGTGGTATGGGCGCTGGACAGGGCATGGCGCAGCACCAAGGACGCCCTCAACGAGATTGATAAGCTCAAGGCGCGTGGGATCGGCATCCACATTGCCAGCATGAGCATTGATACTTCCTCGCCCTTCGGAAAGCTGCTCTACATCTTCATCAGTGCATTGGCGGAGTTCGAACGCGATCTTCTTTCTGAACGAACAAAGGAAGGAATGGCGGCGGCACGCGCCAGGGGCAAGCGGATCGGCAGACCGCCGAAACTGTCCCGCCGCCAACTTGAAAATGCCGCGCGGCGGCTGGCTGATACCGATGAAAGTATCAATGCAGTGGCCGGAAGATATGGTGTATCCGGGTGGACCCTGTCACGTGCCCTGAAGCGCGAGGGGTTAAGTAGCTGACGGTTAGCGAGGCAGTGAAATTGGGGATGTCACGAACGCGATCGTTCGCGCTGGCGAAACCTTTTAACATAGGCAGCATCGATCATATCGGTCACACTAAGATCGAGCGCACAATTCACCAATGATGCTATGCTGGCATCACCTAGCCGGAAATTACTTGGTATCAGGCCACCGTTTTGAATCTTTTGTTCCTCCAGTGATGCAATAAATGCCTTGAGAAAATCTGCCAACGACCTGCGCATTGCTTTGGTTGCCACTTCGGTAAGCGGATCTGACGCCCGAACTTTGCCATCAGCAGCATTACGGGAAAGCGCCAGAATGCAGTCGCTGAGCGAAGGCCAATATTTAAGATCGTATTGGCAACTTAGAGCGGTAAGTGGCTCCCGAAGAAATAAGTTATAGCGACCATGTTGCGATGAAGCGTCATCGATCATTTCAATCAGACCATAATAGGTCTCTGAATGAAATGCTGAATGATTGTTGAGGCTGTCCCGCTCCCTGAGCAATCGCGATAGCTCATGTCCCTTTTCCGCGATTTCCTGATTTACCTCCTCAAGGCGTTTGCGGTCTTCACGGGATTTTGCGATTTTTTCTGGACTCCAAAAGGCTGCTGTTGAAAGCAGTGATCCTAAGAAGATCTCAAGCGCTGGAGGGGGTGCCAAGAGTTTCTTGTACAGCTCTGCATATGCCTCCCGCAATTCGATTCTGCGCGACAGCAACCGTTCCGCAATTTGATTTTCGCTCCGCAGAATATCATGCTCAATGTTATATCTGATTTCCTCCCGGAGTATGTTCTCGCAGATTTCTGTAGGATCGCCTGTGAATGATGCCCGCATATTGATACCTCTTGGACAGTGTTGGTAGTCAATAAATACCTGGGAACAGAAATGCAGTCGGAACCTGAACATAGATAATTACGATGCCTTTAGGTACGTGCATAAAACCCTTTGATCGCGGTAGGCGAATTGCCAGTAATTCAATGTCTTTCAGATAATGGTATGATTTTTTCATACCTTTTGGTATACTGGTTTCAACAAGGAGTATTGCCATGCAAGGTACGGAAAAACGCACGTTCAGCCTGCCGTCGGAACATGCGGCTTTCATCGACGCCAAGGTCAGGTCGGGCAGCTATGCCAGCGGCAGCGAGGTCATTCGCGCGGGGCTGAGGGCCCTGCAGGAACGCGACGCCGCAATCGAGAAATGGCTGCATGAGGATGTGGCGCGCAGCTATGACGCAGTCATGAGCGGCAAGGCGGCGACCCATTCGATCGATGACGTATTCAAGGCGCTGAGCGCCCGTCATGCGGACAAAGCCGGCAAGTGAGGCGCCGCGTTGCAGAATTCTCGGAAGAGGCACGGGCCGATCTGTTCGCGCTGTATGACCGGATTGCCGATGCGGCAGGCCCGCAGGTCGCGTTCGGCTATGTTTCCCGGCTGGAAGAATATTGCCGCGGCTTCGATATTGCTTCCGAACGCGGACATCTGCGTGAGGACATCCGGCCCGGTCTTCGCATTGTCGGCTTCGAGCGGCGCGTAACGATTGCCTTTGCGGTCACCGACAAGCGCGTGATCATCCTGCGTCTGTTCCATGGCGGGCAGAATTGGACAGAACTGGATTGGACGGCGAAGGACTAGCTGGAAACACCCGGATGAAACACCATGACAATGACCGCCCGGCGGGTTTCCCCGCCGGGCGGCTTTTTGTGGTGCGGCGTCCCACCTATCTTGCCTTGAGTGCCTTTTGCACGGCCTTGGTCCGCTCAAGCGCCGCGATGCCGTTGCGTCTGGTGTAGCCTGCCATCGGAAAGGCCATGTAGCGCGGCAGCCAGTCCGGCATGTGCGGTTTGCGCGTTCCCTCCAGACAGCCGAGGATGACCTTCTTCTGGAGCTTGGCGGTGGACGTCAGATGTGCATCGGCGGTGGCTTTCCCGGCAACTTCCCGGATGGCCGCGTTGATGGCTTCCTTGTCCTTCCACAGATCGAAAAAGGCTTCGTCCGGCTTCCAGTGAACGGCCATGTCGGTAGCAAGGTGCTCGCCCAGGGCTTCAACCAATTCCGAGGCGGATGGAAGTGTCTCGGCAACGACGAAGGTGAAGATGCGGGTGAGCGCTTCATCGTCCAGTTCGATCAGCTTGGCGAAGATGGAAAGAAGGTCCGTCGATACGCCATAGTCATGCCGACGGGGAACAACAGTCTCCGGCTCGTCCGTATCCATGCCAAGTAGTTGCAACACAGCCTTGCGCTCCTGCGCGAACTTCTCCTGCGCTCCATTTGTCGCAAGGCTCTGTTCGATGATTTCATTTCCCGTGCGCTGCGGCTCTGCCTGTACGGACCAGAGCGGCGATCCGGCAATGATCTGCGCCGTTGCCACCCGAAGCGCCAGAGCGGGATCGGAGAGCAGTTCAAATCGCGTTGCCGCGTGACGATGCAGATCGAGATAGGTCTGCATGACCTTGGTCAGTTCGGGGCGGGCTGACGCGCTATTGTCCGCGTCCTCACCTTTCTCGGCCTGTTTTACGCGCTTGGCCGCTTCCTTGCGGGTGATGTAACCCTCGTGAAAACTCACCTCGCCATTGTCGGCGATCTCCACATAGACACGCCCGCCATCCTTCCTGCCTGCCTTGGCATGTTCCCATTCGGCAAAGTAGTTGCCGACATCGAGAAGAACGACCTCGTCCCATCCTTTTGCCAGATAGGCTTCGCGCCTTTCGGCAATGGCCTTGTTCTGCAATTCCCAAAAGGCTTTTCCGTCATCGAAATAGCGGGTTTCCTCGAACAGGTCCGTGACGATGTTGCCGCGATAGTCGAGCGGATCGAACAGGGCGTTGTCGACGGGAATTTCCTCTCCGCCAAACAGCCAGTGCTTGAGATACCTGCCTTGCGGTGCGTGCTGGTCCTCGCTGCCATAGAGTTCGAGCCAGCGCTTTTGCTGCGCCTTGGTGGCAAGTGTGAGATCTCGCAGCACATAGGCATTGATCGCGCCTTTCTGATAGAGTTTGAGGATGGGCGTGAGGATGCGGGCAATCGCCAGACGCTGACTGACCAGCCGCTCGGTCACCCCGAAATCACGCGCGATTTCCTCGACGGACTTGCCCTGCTTGCTCAAGGCTTCGAATGCCTTGTACTGGTCGATTTCATCCATTGGCAGACGGGCGACGTTCTCGGCCGAGGACGCTTCGATGGCCTTGGCGTCATCCCCGTCCTCCATGACAATGCAGGGAACGGGTGCGACATCCGCACCCTGCTCACTTGCTTCCTGTGCGACCTGCTTTGCAGCGTGGTAGCGGCGCTGTCCGGCAACGATCTCGTAGCCCTCGCAGTTGGGGCGGACCAGAAGTGGTTGCAGGATTCCCATTGCCCTGATTGACGGGACGAGATCGCTGACGGATTTGGCGCCCTGTTTGCGGACATTGAGCCGGGCCGTCTTGAGGTCATCGAGATTGATGTGTTTGAGTTCCATGATGTTTCTCCATTGGTTGAGGGTTCAAACAAGCGAAGCTTTCCCGTGGTAAAACCCCGCGCATGAACCTCTGCCCAGCGGCGAGCGGCCCGCAGAAAAGGCGGCACGGGATGCCCTGAGCCGCCCATCAACAAGCCGCCATTTGAGAATGGCGTCCGCATGGGGCGTCTCGTATCGAAAGCAGGCCGCCCCAAAGGCCAACCGCCCAAAGTAGAGCGATGAAAGAAGCGGCGCGACGGCGGCGGCGCAGCCGATCCGACCACACGGGAGCCGGATTTACCTCCGGCGAAGGGAGCGGGCCGGAGGATTTGGCCTATTGGAAAGGCGGGATGCGTTGATGCAAGCTGGAACAGGAGGTTCCAGGCGTGGCAACACGCCGGGTCAGACATGCGGTGGCGAGAGCCACCTCGACATTATTACCTGTCAGGGGGCGAAGCCGAACGGCCAAGACCGCCGTCAGTGATGCTTGAGCAAGCGGCGGGCTTGGTTCGCGAGAGCTCTCCCGAACAAACAGTCTATAACGCCATTACCCGGCATCAAATACTTTGGAAGAGTCGACGGCGCAGAATGTTCTTGTTATGTTCTTATTTTTAAGGCATCGTTAACCATAATGGACTACACTATTCCCATATTGACAGTGCTTTGATCGGAGCGGTGGCGACTGTGGAAACAAGCGCGAAATCACTTCGGAAATTTTGGGGCCTGCGATATGCTCAATGACAAAAAATGAAAGTACACAGTGGTGTCTAATGCCAAGCAGATATTGGCGATGATAAGGAGTCGCGTTGAGGAGGATGATGAAACATTCTTCTCAATCGCGCTTCAGGTCGCAGCAGCGGAAGCGCGCCAAGGGCGACGCACGACGGCAGAAGAAATGCGCGCTGAAGTTGATCGGGCACGCGCGGCTAAATCTCGTGGCGCGAGTGTGCCAATCCAACTTGGCATGCCACGGGGGAACTTGGAGGGTATTCTTGAGCTTCGTGAGCCGCGCCTGAAAATTAAAGATGTTGTGCTGAGTAATTCGATTGTTGCCAAAATTACCGACATTGTTCGGCAGCAGCGTAAGCGCGATTGGTTGCGGGAACATGATAAAGTACCGAGCCGAAGAATGCTTTTTGTTGGCCCGCCAGGTTCCGGTAAGACAATGTCTGCAGAGGCATTAGCCGGGGAGCTCAATCTCCCACTCTACGTTATCAGATTAGAGGCGCTCATTACCCGATTTATGGGTGAGACAGCCGCTAAGTTACGGCTGGTTTTCGACGAAACAGCAAAGCGCCGTGGCGTTTATTTATTTGACGAGTTCGATGCTGTTGGGGGGCATAGGACGTCCACCAACGATGTTGCTGAGATGAGGCGGGTATTAAACTCATTCCTGCAGTTTATGGAGGAGGAGAATTCTACCGACAGCTTAGTTATATGTGCGACAAACCATCCGGCTATGTTAGATCGCGCATTGCTGCGCCGATACGATCAGGTGTTAGAATTTGAGGCTCCAACATCTGCGCAGATCAAGCAAATTATTGTCAGAAATTTGAAGCCAGTTAAGATCGAGCGCATCGCTTGGAAGCAGATTGCAGAAGCAGCGGCTGGGTTGAGCCAGTCTGAAATTGTTCGGGCGACCGATGATGCTGTCAAAACAGCAATTTTGGAAGAGCGCGATTTATTAACTGCTGATGATATATTGACAAGAATCAAAGAGAGGCATGAAATGCGCGAAGCTTTCATGGAAAAAAGAGCCTCCTCCTAACATATGACCTCTCGTTTTATACTTCCGCATATTAATATTTCGGCACTCCGTAATTCAAGCGAATATACTGGCTCCAGCACGGGTGGCTCAAGTATTCCAAGAATACGGGCAGAACATGGAGCTAAACTGCTTTACGAATTGGATGCGGCTCTTTCAGTAACTGACGAAATTCGAGGTCAAGACGACCGTTTAGAGCCGGCGCAGGGCGGATTTATTGAAGTCGAACTTCGCCGTGGGACAAACCCTGATATTTTGGAACGAAAAAGCAAGGGCATTCGACCGGGTGCTGTCAGAGATACGCCAAATTCTCGTACGGTGGCATTGTATATTCCGGATCATGCAAGAGATGCTTTTGCAAAAATATTAGAGGATTACAGGATTGGGCCATTGACCCCCAGAGGACATAACCCCCCTAACGCCCAGAGTGTTGAACCTATTGAAGCGTTTCGGCGCACACATTTGAATACCTTCTGGACTGATGACCCTGATCTATTGCCGGGTGTCCAGTGCCAGGCAGGAAGAAGAAGGCAGTGGATTGCAATCCCAGGAGCATCGCTGCCGGGAAAAGGCGCGACAGCTCGGCTGCGAAGTCGAGAAGATCTTTCCCGATGTGATGACTGGCGGTGGCGACTTCATGAAGCGTCGAGGCATGGTCGATCTCTTGGCCCATCTCGATGCCAATCCACACAAGCGCTATCTCGTCATATTCGATGATCTGAAACGCTACAGCCGCGACACCGAATTCCATCTGGCGCTGCGCCGCGAGATGCAGGCGCGCAACGCGATCCGCCTTTGCCTCAACTTCAACTTCGAGGATACGCCCGAGGGAAAGTTCTACGAGACCGTCATGGCGGCAACCGGGACACTGGAGCGTGAACAGAACGCGCGTCAGACAAGGCAAAAGACGCGTGCCCGGATGGAGCAAGGCTATTGGGCGCTGGCAGCGCCCAAGGGCTACACATACGTCAAGGCAAAGGCTGGTGGTCATGTCCTTGTACCGGATGAGCCCATCGCTTCCGTGGTCCGTGAAGCCTATGAGAGCTATGCCTGTGGGCGTCTCGAGACCTTGGCGGAAGTTCGCCGCTTCCTGGAAAGCCATCCCGACTACCCGAAGGACAAGAAGGGCCGTGTTCCCCAACAGCGGGTCACGGAACTTCTTACCAGGCCACTCTATGCCGGTTACATCTGCAATGAGGGCTATGGCATCCAATGGCTCAAGGCGAAACACGAGCCGCTCATCTCGCTGGAAACCTATGAGAAGGTACAGGAACGCCGAGTAGGCAAGGTCAAGGCTCCTCTACGCAAGAACCTCAATGAGAGCTTCCCCTTGCGTGGCTTCGTTCTGTGCGGGGATTGCGGCAATCCCTTTACCGCCTGCTTCTCAAAGGGCCGTAGCAATACCTATCCCTACTATCTTTGCGACACCAAGGGCTGTGACAGCTATCGCAAGTCCATCCCCCGCGCTCAGATCGAAGGCGAGTTCGCAGACATCGTCCAATCGCTCCAGCCAACCGCTACTCCATGAAGACACTTGTGCTCAGACTGGCCTTCTCGGAGCGCATTACCTACCATAGAAATGAGGGCTATCGAACCGCCAAAACCACCTTACCGTTCAAGGTGTTAGCGGACTTCCAACACGGAAAGTCCGAATTGGTGCCCCCGGACGGACTCGAACCGCCGACCCGCTGATTACAAATCAGCTGCTCTACCAGCTGAGCTACAAGGGCACTGGGCCGCTGATAGCATATTGGCGTCCCCTGTCCAGTGCCCCCGTCCAGTGCCCAAACCGGTTCACCGTCTGGCCTGTCGCGCGCGGCGCGACCCTTCACCTGCCGTTAACCCTGTTTGGTAAAACCCGGTTAACCTTTCGCCCCTGCCCTTGCTGGCGCTTCCGCCCGGGCCTAGATTGAAGCGAGATGCGGCCAGACGCAGGGCGGCCGCTGACCGGAGGATAAGCCGGCCTTCCGCCCTGATCCCCTTAGACCGGGGACAACAGGAGCGATCCCATGCGCCGCGCTGCCTTCTTCTCGCGTTTTGTGAAATCCCGGGCCGCGATGGCTGCCGTGCTGGCCGCGGCGATGGCGATCGGCGTCGCTGCCTCGCAACCGGCCGGTGCCGGCGAACTCCGCCATCTCAAGCCGAGCGGCAAGCTGCACTCTCTTTCCCGCAAGATGCACCATCTCAAGTCTTCCGGCAGCCATGCCTATAGCGGCTACTGGCGCAGCGGCACGAAACGGCACCGCTTCTCGCATCATGACGGCATGCGCACGCTTGCCGGCCGCACGGTGCCGCAGATCGCCAGCGGGCGCCTGGGCTCAAGCCATCGCGACTACCACCGTGGCGGCCATCGCTACCGCTACCACGCCAACGGGCTGCTCATCATCACGGTCGCGCCGCAGGGCAGCCAGAAAGGCATGACGGAGGTCGCCGGCGGATCGGAGGATTGCGCCTATGGCACCTATTGCACCATCGATCTGGGCGGGCCGAAGATCATCACCTTCAACGACGTCGCCGACATCAAGGATGGCGAGGTGATCGGCCAGCCCGAAAACGAGGTGCATCTCGACAAGTAGGCCGCCGCCGGGCACGGGCTGCGGCCCCGGCCCCGGCCCGTCCGGGCTTATCCTTACAGGATGATTCCGGTTTTGCCGCCAACCCGTTGAAGCTGAGTCTCTTTATCGCTGCGGATTGAGAACGCGGCGCGCGATGTACAGCGACAGGATCGCCGCGTTGGAGACGTTGAGCGACTTGATCTCGCCCGGCATGTCGATGCGGGCCAGCGCCGTGCAGGTCTCGCGGGTCTTCTGGCGCAGGCCCCTGCCCTCCGAACCGAGCACCAGGGCGATCCGCCCCGGCCGGGCCGTCTCCTCGAGCTGCCCTTCCCCCTCGCTGTCGAGACCGATGGTCTGGAAGCCCTGGCGGTTCAGTTCCTCGATCGCCTCGGCAAGGTTGCGCACCTCCAGATGGTCGATCAGGTCGAGCGCGCCCGAGGCCGACTTCGCCAGCACGCCGGTCTCGACCGGCGAATGGCGCGACGTGGTGATCAGCGCGCCGGCGCCCATCGCAACGGCCGACCGCATGATGGCGCCGACATTGTGCGGATCGGTCACCTGGTCGAGAACGAGCACCAGACTGGCGTGCGAAAGCTCCTCCAGACGGCGCGGGGTGAGCGGCTCGGTCTCGAGCACGCAGCCCTGGTGGACGGCGTCCGAGCCAACCAGACGGTCGAGATCGCGCGGCGAGCGCTCATGGATGGCAATGCCGGCAAGCTGATCGGCGGCAAGCTCGAGGCGTTGCAGGGCATTGGCCGTCACATACAGTGCGAGCTTGCGGCGGGCGGGGTTCAGCAGCGCCTGGCGCACGGTGTGCAGGCCATAGACGAACAGGCGCGCGGGATCCTCGCGGTCGATCCTGCGGCGCGGCTTGCCGGCAAAGCCCGCCCTGTCCTCGCTGCCGATCGATTCGCCCCGCCCGGCGCGCGCGGCGTCGCGGCGCTTGCGGCGCAATTCGGCGTGGTGGCGGTCATGGGCCTCGCTCGGAGAGCCCGGTTTTCCGCCGCCGCCACCGCCGCGTCCACTGCTTCCGGGGCCGTCATTGCTTGAATTCGACATGCCGTCCTTATACGCGGCGGGAAAGTTTCAGCCAGTGTAAAATTCGCTGCAAGCCGTGCTTGACATGGCGCCGGTCACTGGCGATAACCCGCGCGGCCTGACGGTCGCGATGGGGGAATGTCCCGAGCGGCAAAGGGGGCGGACTGTAAATCCGCTGCGTAATGCTTCGTAGGTTCGAGTCCTACTTCCCCCACCATCCACCGTCCCTGAACCCGCGCCGGACACGCTCCCTGCCGGGAAGGCGCGAGCCCGTTTGAACCGGAATGCGGGCGAGGCGGCATTGCGGGTATAGCTCAATGGTAGAGCAGCAGCCTTCCAAGCTGAATATGCGGGTTCGATTCCCGCTACCCGCTCCAAACAACCATTTGAAATAATTGGATTTTTCAGACCCCGGCGAAGCTGGCGCGTCACTGCGGCGTCGCTCGCTTCTATGCCACGATCACCGATACGCCCCACTCGGCGCATTTGCGGTTCAGTTCGGCCAGAAACGGTCTGTCGGTATAGATTGCGTCCATTTCGGAGAAGGATGCGATGCGCACCGGCGCCGAGCGTTCGAACTTGGAATGATCGGTGACGAGGAAGACCTTGCGGGCATGGCGGATGATCGATTTCGACACGCGCACCTCGCGCAGGTCGAAATCGAGCAGATCCCCCTCCTCGTCCAGGGCCGAGGCTCCGATGATCGCGATATCGACCTTGAACTGCTCGATCATCTGCGTTGCCAGATCGCCGACCAGCCCGCCATCGGAGCGGCGCAGCGTGCCGCCGGAAACGATGATTTCGCAGCTTTCATTGGCGGCGAGAATGTTGGCGACGTTCATGTTGTTGGTGACGACGGTCAGATTGGAATGGTTCAGCAGTTCGCGCGCCACGGCTTCCGTCGTGGTTCCGATGTTGATGAACAGGGAGATGTCGTCGGGAACGTCGCGGGCGACGCGCTTGGCAATGCGCTCCTTGGCCTCGGCGAACAGGTTGCGCCGTTCCTCATACTGAATGTTGGTAACGCCGCTGCGGATGACCGCGCCGCCATGGACGCGGCTGATCTTGCCGTCGTCCTCCAATTCCCCGAGATCGCGGCGGATGGTCTGAACGGTTACACCGAAATGCTCGGCAAGCTGTTCGACGGTTGCCTTGCCCTCCAGCCGCATCAAAGCGACGATCTCACCCTTGCGAAGGCTCAACGCCCCTCTCCCACATGATTTTCCCTAGTGTTCGTTTTTACCCAAAACGAAAAGAATTTGAAAGAAATTTAGTCCGCTTTCGCCAACCAATACCGGCTCCACTGCTTACGCGAAGGTGAAAATTACAAGAAAATGCGTGTATTTTCAGTAAATTGGCTTAATTAGCTCAAAAAATGAAAAAAGGAAAATGAATTGTAAAAAAACCGAAGAAAAAAGAAAAAATAGCATTGCGATTAAATTCGATTTGTGTCTGAATTGGCGCCGGAGGAATGATGGACACCCAACAGACACAGATCGACGGCATGGCCGACCTGTTCATCATTGGCGGCGGCGTCAATGGTTGCGGGATTGCGCGCGATGCCGCGGGTCGGGGGCTTTCCGTCGTTCTGGCGGAGATGAACGACCTGGGTTCAGCCACCTCCTCGGCTTCGACCAAGCTGTTTCACGGCGGCCTGCGCTATCTGGAATATTTTGAATTCCGGCTGGTTCGCGAGGCGCTGATCGAACGCGAAGTGCTGCTCAGGGCCATGCCGCATATCAGCCGGCCGATGCGTTTCGTGCTGCCCTATCACGAGGACATGCGCTTCGGAAACGAGACGCCGACTTCCAGATTGCTGTCGACCCTGATGCCGTGGATGCGCGGGCGCCGCCCCGCCTGGCTTATCCGGCTCGGGCTCTTCATCTACGACCATCTGGGGGGGCGCAAGATCCTGCCGCCGACCCGTTCCCTCGACCTGACAGCCGACCCCGCGGGAAAGGCGCTGCAGAAGAAATTCCGCAAGGCCTTCGAATATTCCGACTGCTGGGTGGAGGATTCGCGGCTCGTCGTCCTCAACGCCGGCGATGCGCGCGACCGCGGCGCCACCATCCTGCCGCGCCACAAGGTGGTTTCCACCGACCGGCACTCCGATCACTGGAAGATCCATGTCGCCGACCAGCATTCGGGCGAACAACAGGTTTTTGCGGCGCGGGCCCTGGTCAATGCCGGTGGGCCGTGGGTGGCGGACATCGTCAAATCGACCATCCGGGCCGATTCAAGCGAGGGCGTCCGTCTGGTGCGGGGCAGCCATATCGTGACGCGCCGCCTGTTCGACCACGACAAATGCTACTTCTTCCAGGGCGAGGATGGACGCATCATCTTCGCCATTCCCTATGAAGGCGACTTCACCCTGATCGGGACCACCGACCAGGAGCATCATGGCGCGCCGGGCGAGGCGAAGTGCACGGAGGCGGAAAAGCAGTATCTGTGCGACTTCGCATCGCGCTACTTTGAAACGCCGGTGACCGCATCGGATATCGTGTGGACCTATTCCGGCGTGCGCCCGCTGTATGACGACGGCGCCTCATCGGCGACGGCGGCGACACGCGACTATGTCCTGTCGCTCGATACCGATGGCGGAGCGCCGCTGCTCAACGTCTTCGGTGGCAAGATCACGACCTATCGCAGGCTCGCCGAAAATGCGCTGCAGAAGCTCTCCGGCTGCTTCCCCGGTTCGCACGGGGGCTGGACGGCGGGCGTGGCGCTTCCCGGCGGCGACTTTCCCGTCGACGGCTTTGACGCGCTCGTGGGCGGCCTGCAGGCGGATTACCCCTTTCTGGAAGGCAAGTGGGCGCGCCGCCTTGCACGGGCCTATGGTACGCTCGCCCGGGAGCTTCTGGGGGAAGCGCGAAAGGCGGACGATCTCGGCATCGACTTCGGCGCGACCCTTACGCAGGCGGAGGTCGCCTGGCTGATGCGCCATGAATTCGCGCAGACCGCCGATGACGTGATCTGGCGCAGGAGCAAGCTCGGGCTGCGCCTGAATGACAAACAGAAGTCGAAACTGGACGCGTGGATGGCCGCAGAGCGCGGCCGCAACGGCAACAGCATGGCAGCGGAATGACGGCGCTGCCTGAGGGGTTGATATGAGCCTGAAACTAGAGGGTGTGTCCAAGGTGGTGAATGGAAACCACCATATCCATCCAACCGATCTCGAATTGACGAACGGCACGATGAACGTGCTGCTCGGGCCGACGCTTGCCGGCAAGACCTCGCTCATGCGCCTGATGGCGGGCCTCGACAAGCCGAGCGCCGGAAGGGTCCTGTGGAACGGCGAGGACGTCACGGGCATGCGGGTTCAGGACCGGCAGGTCGCCATGGTCTATCAGCAGTTCATCAACTACCCGGCCATGTCGGTATATGACAACATCGCCTCGCCGATGCGCCTGATGGGAAAATCGGCAGCCGAGGTCGATGCGGCGGTCCGCAAGACGGCGGAGCTGATGAAGCTCGGCGCAATGCTGGATCGCAAGCCGCTGGAACTGTCCGGCGGCCAGCAGCAGCGCTGCGCCCTCGCCCGGGCGCTGGTCAAGAATGCCGGCCTCGTTCTGCTCGACGAGCCGCTGGCCAACCTCGACTACAAGCTGCGCGAGGAATTGCGCGTCGAGATTCCGAAGATCTTCGAGGAAGCCGGCTCCATCTTCGTCTACGCGACGACGGAGCCGGAAGAGGCGCTGCTGCTCGGCGGCAACACCGCCACCATGTGGGAAGGCCGCATCACCCAGTTCGGCCCGACGCCGCAGATCTACCGCAATCCCGCCGATGCGACGACCGCGCGCGTGTTCTCCGATCCGCCGATGAACTTCCTGTCCATCTCCAAGGCGGGCTCCAGGATCATGTTCGGCGACGGGCAGTCGAGCGCTGCTTCGGGCCGCCTGGCGGAACTGGCGGACGGTCGCTATCTGGCCGGCTTCCGGCCCAACCACCTGGAGCTGGAAAAGCACACTGCCGAGGCCAAGAAATTCAACTGCAAGCTTGCCGTCACCGAAATCACCGGTTCGGAGACCTTCATCCATCTCGATCATCACGACGAGCGCTGGGTGGGCGTCGTACTCGGCGTTCACGACCTGACGCCGGGCATGGATCTGCCGGTCTATCTCGATCCGTCCCATGTCTACATTTTCGGCCAGGACGGCCGACTGGTGGCGACCGCCGCCTATGCCCAGGCGGCCTAGAGCCTTTCCAGCGGATATTGGATCAGTTTGATGGACAGGATTTTTCGGATTGGCAAGGAGAACACCGCAGCGCGATGTTTACCCATCGCGCGGGGATCTCGACGCAGCCAGGACGGAAAAGACATCCAAGCCTCGAGGCACGATAGATTGAAAACACACGAAAAACGGAAATCGCCCGAACCTGGTTCTTTGCCCGCTGGCCATGTTGCGCACGGTCTCGCGGTGTTGCCACCGCATCGCCGCCCGCGCCCTGCCAGCGAACAAATTCCCGGCGTTCGAACGATTCAATACCCGCTGGAAAGGCTCTAGGAGAGAACCGATGGCGAAAATTCAGCTCTCCAACCTCGCGCACTCCTACTATCCCAATCCAAAGGGGGAGGAGGACTATGCGCTGAAGGAAATGAACCACGTCTGGGAAGACGGTCAGGCCTATGCCCTGCTCGGCTCGTCCGGCTGCGGCAAGTCCACCCTGCTCAACATCATTTCCGGCCTGCTGCACCCCTCCCAGGGGCGCGTCCTGTTCGGCGACAGGGACGTGACCCTGGCGCCGACCGCGGCCCGCAACATTGCCCAGGTCTTCCAGTTTCCGGTCGTCTACGACACCATGACCGTGCGCCAGAACCTGGCCTTTCCGCTCAAGAATCGCGGCGAGGACGCCGCCTACATCGCGCGGCGCGTCGACGAGATCGCCCGGATGATCGGCATGGAAGACGCGCTCAACCGCAAGGCGCGCGGCCTGACCGCCGATGCGAAGCAGAAGATCAGTCTTGGCAGGGGAATGGTTCGCGAGGATGTCAACGCGATCCTGTTCGACGAGCCGCTGACGGTGATCGATCCGCACATGAAGTGGGAATTGCGGACGCAGCTGAAATCGCTGCACCGCCAGTTCGGGCACACGATGATCTATGTGACCCACGACCAGACGGAAGCCCTCACCTTCGCCGACAAGGTGGTGGTCATGTATGACGGCCGCGTCGTGCAGATGGGAACCCCGGAAGAACTGTTCGAGACGCCCGAACATACCTTCGTGGGATATTTCATCGGCTCGCCGGGGATGAACGTCATCCCGGCCAGGATCGAAGGCGACCAGGCCTATGTGGATGGCGCGCAGATCCCGCTTGGCCGCGGCTACGGCAAGCTTGAAGGCAAGGTCGAAATCGGCGTTCGGCCGGAGTTCACCAGCCTGTCGCAGACGGGCGGCCTGCCGGTCAATGTCCGCCGGGTCGAGGATGTCGGCCGTCACAAGATCATCCGGGCGGACTTCTTCGGCAACGAAATCAACATCATCGCTCCGGAGGGAACGCCGATCCGCTCCGACATGAACCGGGTCACATTCAATCCGGAAAAGGTGAATGTCTACGCCAATGACTGGCGTGTCACCGGGGAGGCGGCGTAATGGAAAAGACAACCAATCAAAAGGCCTGGTTCCTGGTGCTTCCGGTGCTTGTGCTGGTCGCGTTCTCCGCGGTCATTCCGCTGATGACCGTCGTCAACTACTCGGTTCAGGACACGTTCGGAAACAACCAGTTCTTCTGGGCCGGCCTTGAATGGTTCAGCGAGGTCCTGGCTTCCGAGCGCCTGCATGACGCTCTGGGAAGGCAGATCCTGTTTTCCGCGATCGTGTTGGGCATCGAGGTGCCGCTCGGCATCTTCATCGCGCTCAACATGCCCAAGAAGGGCTTCTGGGCATCGTTCTGCCTCGTGCTGATGGCACTTCCCCTGCTCATCCCGTTCAACGTGGTGGGCACGATCTGGCAGATCTTCGGCAGGGTCGATATCGGCCTGCTCGGCCACACGCTCGAAAAGATCGGCATCGACTACAACTACACCAACGACGCGCTGGATGCCTGGATCACGGTCATCGTGATGGATGTGTGGCACTGGACGTCGCTTGTCGCGCTGCTCGCCTATGCGGGGCTCCAGTCCATCCCCGAAGCCTACTACCAGGCGGCGAAGATCGACCAGGCGAGCCGCTGG
The DNA here is from genome assembly GCA_020441665.1 of Nitratireductor sp. Taxonomy (GTDB): domain Bacteria; phylum Pseudomonadota; class Alphaproteobacteria; order Rhizobiales; family Rhizobiaceae; genus Salaquimonas. The sequence goes on along the minus strand of JAGRLT010000089.1, from coordinate 17,101 downwards.
AGCGTGTTCCGCTACATCGAACTGCCGAAGATGCAGGGCGTGCTGCTCATCGCCATTCTCCTGCGCTTCATGGATTCCTTCATGATCTATACCGAACCGTTCGTGGTGACCGGCGGCGGCCCGGGCAATTCGACCACCTTCCTGTCGATCGACCTGGTCAAGATGGCGATCGGCCAGTTCGATCTCGGCCCGGCCGCGGCCTTCTCGATCATGTACTTCCTGGTGATCCTGCTCATTTCCTGGGTCTTCTACACCGTGATGACCAATCTCGACAAACGGGAGACCGTATGATGTCCGACGCGACGATGGCTCACAACAATGCCGGCGCCAGGAAGGCGCTGGCCCTTCCGGGCATCAACAGCCGGGCCGTGGTGATGACGCTCTACCTCGTCTTCCTGCTGCTGCCGATCTACTGGCTGGTGAATATGAGCCTGAAGAACAATACCGAGATCCTGAGCACGTTCACGCTGTGGCCGCGCAATCTGACGTTCGACAACTACATCACCATTCTTACCGATCCGAGCTGGTACATGGGGTATGTCAACTCGCTGATCTACGTGGTCATGAACACGGTGATCTCCGTCCTGGTCGCGCTGCCTGCGGCCTACGCCTTCAGCCGCTACAATTTCATGGGCGACAAGCATCTGTTCTTCTGGCTGCTGACCAACCGGATGTCGCCGCCCGCGGTGTTCGCGCTTCCCTTCTTCCAGCTCTATTCCTCGATCGGCCTGTTCGACACGCATATCGCGGTCGCGCTCGCGCACTGCCTCTTCAACGTGCCGCTGGCGGTGTGGATTCTCGAGGGCTTCATGCGCGGCGTGCCGAAGGAGATCGACGAGACGGCCTATATCGACGGCTATTCCTTCCCGAAATTCTTCGTGAAGATCTTCATGCCGCTGATCGCTTCGGGCATCGGCGTGGCCGCCTTCTTCTGCTTCATGTTCTCGTGGGTGGAACTGCTGCTGTCGCGCACCCTGACCTCGGTCGACGCCAAGCCGATCGCCGCCACCATGACGCGCACCGTATCGGCTTCGGGCCTCGACTGGGGCGTGCTTGCCGCCGCCGGCGTATTGACCATCATTCCCGGCGCGCTCGTCATCTATTTCGTCCGCAACTACATCGCCAAGGGCTTCGCCCTGGGCCGCGTGTGAACGGCCATCAAAGGAGAAAAGCGATGGATCTTTCCTGGATGGCATGGACCTGGCCGACGGCGATCTTCTTCGCCGTCATCGCGGCCCTGCTGCTCACCTTCACCTTTCTGGCGATCCGTTTTCCCGAAACGGCCCGGACCGGTGTGCTTCGCATCGAGACGACGCGCGGCGACCGGCTCTTCATCACCCTTCTCGGCTCGGCCTTCATCAACCTGGCCTGGCTTGGATTGATCGGAGGCCCGCAATGGTGGGCTCTGGTCGTCTGTCTCGCCTATGCGGCAGCGGTGTTCCGCTACGTATAGGAACGCAGAACCCGGGCGGAGCCGTGGTGGCTTGCCCGCAACCTGAAACCCGGAGGATTTCATGAAAGACAACTCCAAGATAACCGTGGCACTGGCGCTTGCCCTCGCCCTTGGCGGCAGCAAGTTCGCCTTTGCCGACATGGATGCGGCCAAGGCATTCCTGGATGCCGAAATCGACAACTCGACCCTGAGCCGCGCCGAACAGGAAGCGGAAATGCAGTGGTTCATCGATGCCGCGAAACCGTTCGCCGGAATGGAAATCAAGGTGGTGTCCGAGACGATCACCACCCACGAATATGAATCGAAGGTTCTCGCCCCCGCATTCGAAAAGATCACCGGCATCAAGATCACGCACGATCTGATCGGCGAAGGCGACGTGGTGGAGAAGCTGCAGACCCAGATGCAGTCGGGCGAAAACATCTATGACGCCTATATCAACGATTCCGACCTGATCGGCACCCATTGGCGCTATCAGCAGGCGCGCATCCTGACCGACTGGATGGAAGGCGAAGGCAAAGACGTCACCAACCCGAACCTCGACATCGACGATTTCATCGGCAAGTCCTTCACGACGGCGCCCGACGGCAAGCTCTACCAGCTTCCCGACCAGCAGTTCGCGAACCTCTACTGGTTCCGCTACGACTGGTTCAACGACGAGCAGAACAAGGCCGATTTCAAGGCGAAATACGGCTACGATCTCGGTGTGCCGGTCAACTGGTCGGCCTATGAGGACATTGCCGAATTCTTTACCGGCCGCGACCTGTCGCGCCTGGGTGCCAATGGCGAAATCTATGGCAACATGGATTACGGCAAGAAGGACCCGTCGCTCGGCTGGCGTTATACCGATGCCTGGATGTCGATGGCCGGCATGGGTTCGGAAGGCGAGCCGAACGGTCTTCCGGTCGACGAATGGGGTATTCGCGTCAACGAAAACTCCCAGCCCGTCGGCTCCTGCGTGGCACGCGGTGGCGCGACCAACTCGCCCGCGGCGGTATATGCCGTCACCAAGGCCATCGACTGGCTGAAGAAATACTCGCCGCCGGCCGCCGCCGGCATGACCTTCGGCGAGGCAGGACCGGTTCCCGCCCAGGGCCAGATCGCCCAGCAGATGTTCTGGTACACAGCGTTCACCGCCGACATGGTCAAGGAAGGCCTGCCGGTGATGAACGAGGACGGTACGCCGAAATGGCGCATGGCTCCCTCGCCCCACGGCGTCTATTGGACGGAAGGCACCAAGATCGGTTACCAGGACGCCGGTTCCTGGACGCTGATGAAGTCCACCCCGGTCGATCGCGCCAAGGCCGCCTGGCTCTACGCGCAGTTCGTCACCTCCAAGACGGTCGATGTGAAGAAGTCCCATGTGGGCCTCACCTTCATCCGCGAGTCCACCATCCAGCATCAGAGCTTCACCGACCGTGCGCCGAAGCTTGGCGGCCTGGTCGAGTTCTACCGCTCGCCGGCCCGCGTCCAGTGGTCCCCGACCGGCACCAACGTGCCTGACTATCCCAAGCTCGCGCAGCTGTGGTGGCAGAATATCGGCGATGCCATGTCGGGCGCCAAATCGCCTCAGGAAGCCCTTGATGCGCTTTGCGAAGCACAGGAAAAGGTTCTTGAGCGTATCGAGCGCGCCGGGGTTCAGGGCGATATCGGTCCGAAGCTGAACGAGCCGAAAGATCCGCAGGAATGGCTTGCGATGGAAGGATCGCCAAAAGCCAAGGTTGAAAACGAGAAGCCGCAGGGCATGACCGTTTCCTACGACGATCTGATCAAGTCCTGGCAGCAGTAAGCAGCCGCCGAGAACGACGGAGGCCGGGGCTCGCGCTCCGGCTTCCTTTTATCGCCCTGCATCGATCTTCGGGCGGGCGTCCCCGCGCGGTGCCGCCGCAAGTGGGCATGGCCGCGCTCATCGGCTATGACGATCGGGAATGCGGCCAGATTTACGCAACATTCGGAGGAAGGGCATGACGCATATTCTCGCCATCGACCAGGGAACCACCTCCAGCCGCGCGATACTCTTCGACGACAGGATGAACGTGAAGGCGGTGGCGCAGGAAGAGTTCGCCCAGCACTTCCCGCGTTCGGGCAGAGTTGAGCACGATCCCTCCGATATCTGGTCGAGCGTCGCCTCCACGTGCCGCGGCGCGATCGAGCGCGCCGGCATTGCCGCGACCGATATCGCGGCGATCGGCATCACCAATCAGCGTGAGACGACGCTGGTATGGGACAGGGAGACCGGCGAGCCGGTTCACAATGCGATCGTCTGGCAGGATCGCCGCACCGCCTCTCTTTGCGAGACCCTGCGCGAGGCCGGTCACGAGCCGATGGTGACCGAGCGCACCGGATTGCTGCTCGATCCCTATTTCTCCGGCACCAAGCTGAAATGGATCCTCGACCATGTGGAGGGCGCGCGCGAGAAGGCAAAGGCGGGCAGGCTGCTGTTCGGCACCGTCGACTGCTTCCTTGTCTGGAAGCTGACCGGCGGAAGGCGCCATGTCACCGACGCGACGAATGCCGCACGCACGCTATTGTACGATATCCGCAAGGGAATATGGTCCAAGACCATCTGCGAACTGCTGGACATTCCGATGCAGATGCTGCCGGAAGTGCTCGACTGCTCGGCCGGGTTCGGAACCAGCCGGGCTGATCTCTTCGGCCGCGAAATCCCCATCCTCGGCATGGCCGGCGACCAGCAGGCGGCGACCGTGGGACAGGCCTGTTTTTCCCGGGGCATGATGAAGTCGACCTATGGCACGGGATGCTTCGCGCTGCTCAACACGGGCAGCGACCCGGTAGCCAGCAACAACCGGCTGCTGACGACGATCGCCTACCAGTTCGACGGCAAGCCGACCTATGCGCTCGAAGGGTCGATCTTCATCGCCGGAGCGGTCGTGCAATGGCTGCGCGACGGCTTGAAGATCATCCGCGAGGCGAAGGAAACCCAGCCCCTGGCCGAACAGGCGGACGAAACCCAGAACGTCATTCTGGTGCCTGCCTTTACGGGCCTCGGCGCACCATACTGGAATGCCGAATGCCGCGGCGCGATTTTCGGGCTGACGCGAAATTCGGGCCCGGCGGAGCTCGCCAGGGCGGCGCTCGAAAGCGTCGGCTTTCAGACCCGTGATCTGCTGGAGGCGATGAAGGCCGACTGGTCTTCCGCCAGCGACGGGGTGCTTCGGGTCGATGGCGGGATGTCGGCCTCCGACTGGGCGATGCAGTTTCTCTCCGACATCATCGGCGCGCCGGTGGACCGCCCGAAAGTGCTGGAGACCACGGCGCTGGGGGCGGCATGGCTTGCCGGCCAGAAGGCCGGCGTCTATCCGCAGATGGAGGAATTCGCCAAGAGCTGGGCGCTCGAACGGCGCTTCGAGCCGGCCATGGAAGCGGAGAGCCGGGAGCGGCGTTACGCCGCCTGGAAGCGGACCGTACAAGCCACCATGTCGGTGTGAAGAAGGCCGCCGGGCGATGGAGAAGGCGGGACAGGCTTTGCCGGCATTCGAGGTCGCCCTGCCGCGCCGCATTCTGTTCGGCGCGGGAACGGCGTCGCAGGCCGCAGACCTGATCCTCTCATCGGCAAGGCGCATCCTTCTGGTGCACGGCGCGTCCGCGCAAAGGGCACAATGGCTGCTGGATCAGCTTACTGAAAATCGTGCTGCCGCCGGCGCCGAAGTGCTCTGTCTTGGCTGTCGCGGCGAACCCGACCTGCCGCTGGTTGAAGAGGCGCGCGGCAGGGCGAGGGCGTTCGGACCAGAAGCGGTGGTGGCATTGGGCGGCGGCGCGGCGCTCGACCTTGGAAAGGCGCTTGCCGCGCTGGTTCGATGTCACGGCGCACAGCGCTGCCTGCCCCGGTTCCTTTTGCGACGGCGCCTGGAACGTGGTGGTCGAGGGCCGCAAGCTTGCCGGAACGGCGCAGAGATGGCGGGCGACGCCGGCGGGCCGCGTGGTGCTGATCCATGCCGCGATCCTGATCGGCACACCGGACGCGGCGCTCTGGCCCGTCCTGGGCGCGCTGCAGGCGGCGGCCTTTCCCGACGAACCGTCGCTTCGCGCCGACAACCACATCGCACTGGAGGGGCTCATGGCCGGGGCCATGAGCCGGACCGCATTTCCCGGCGCCCTAATCAGAGCCGCCAAGGACCGGCTTTCCGCGCTCGCGCACCGGGAGAGAAGGGCGGCCTGACCGCCGCAAACGCAACCACTGGGAGGAACAGACATGAACATACGTTTCCACCGGCTAGCCAGTTCCGAGGAGGACCGCGCGGGCATGAACCGCCGCATGTTCCTGATGACGACGACCCTGGCCGGCATCACGACAACCGCCATGCTCCACGGTACCAGGCTGGCTGCCGCAGGGGTGTTGGACGATGCGCAGAGCGCCAGCCTGCTGCGCATGATCCAGGACATCTATCCGCATCCCGACGTCCTGCAGATCGCGCACTATGAACCGCGCGCATTTCCCGCCGGTTGCCCGGCCAGGGATAGGCGATCAGGGCGTCACGGGCATTGTCGGCGATCTCGAAAGGCCCGCCAAACCCCTCGGCCATGACGTTTTCCAGGACGTTCTCGCAATCCTGCTCCCGGGCAGGCGGCAGTTCGACGACCGACTGTCCCAGAAGATAAAGCAGGCTGTTGGGAAGCTCATCGCCCTTCTCCAGCTCGCTCCAGGTCTGGCTGGCGGTGAAAATGACCACGGGAAGCTGCGCCCTGGTGCCGTGAAGCGCATGGTCGGCATCGAGATAGCGCTCGAGCTGGCGCTGCGCCTTACTCGACAGGCTCTCGACATTGCGCAGGATGAGCGTGGGAACCACCTTCTCCACCGGGTAGTCGCTGAGAAACTCAAGGCCGCTCAATGCGTCCGCGATATCGGTATCCGAACCGTTTCGTGTCGCATCGAGCGACAACGCGAGCGGCGAATTGAGCGACTGATCCTCAAGCAGCGCCCGAGCAAAACCCTCGGTTTCGACGCCGGCCTCCCCACAGACCAGCAGCGGAACGCGATGGGCGACCAGTTTGCGCGCCCTTTCGGCCAGAGCCTGCAGACCGCCACCCTCGGCCACCAGATTCGCCAGTGCCGATCCCTTCTCAATCCGATCGGAAATTCTTGCCTGATCGGCCTTGACGATGCGTCGGCGCGGCGGAGCCGTCGCCGGGCCACGAAGATTGACCTCGAGGTCTCTCAGTTCGGACAGATGGCGTCCCGTCAGGTTCTGGTGTTCCGGCGGGCGGGCGCCATCGCGCCAGAGCGGCAGATGGGAGACGATCAAGCCGTCCTCGTCGCAGGCAACCAGGGTTTCAAAGCTGCGGCGCAGCGCCGGATCGCGCGACAGGAGTTGTCCGGTCAGCTTGTCGGCATGGAAGTTGCGGAACAGCCGGGTCTGAAACTGCCTGGAAGCGCGCCGCATCACCTGCTCGCAAAGCGCGTGCTCGTCGCTGCGCCGCTGTGCGGAACCGACCAGGGTTATGGTGCCGATCAGTTTGTTTTCGGCATCGGTCAGCGGTGCAGAGCTGCAGCTGAAAGCGCTGAAACAGTTGTAGAAATGCTCCTTTCCGAGCACCGTCACCACGCGTCCGGTCTGTATCGACATCGCAATGCCGTTGGTGCCCGCCATGCGCTCGTCCCAAAGCGAACCGTTGACCAGGCCGCTGCGCTGAAACTCCGCTTCCAGTCCTTCGGGGACATAGGATTCGATGACAATCCCGTCGGCATCGGTAATCAGCAGGCAATAACGCGAACGGTTCGGCAGCAATACCGAACGGTCGACCTCGGACACCGCGCCGCCGACGAGGTCGAGAAATCTTTCCTTTCTGTGACTGATTTCGTCGGCCTGGAGCCTGAGGATCGGGGACTTTGCGCCCGAGGACAGATTGTATTTCGCCTGACACCGTTCCCTTGAGGATCGGATCAGTTTGTCCACTGCTGGCCTGTCCAGGAAAGCTGACATGCAGACACCTCTCGTCTGTCAGTCTGTCAAGCCGTCAGCGCTCCAACGGCTGCACTCGTCAAATGCACTACGTTGAACATGCGATGTCCCAGATCGGGGTCACGACAAACCCTCAAGCGCTTCCAGCGCCCGGCCGCCATACACCACCGATGGTCCGCCGCCCATTTCTATCGCGACGGAAATCGCTTCGACGATCTCTTCCCGGCCGGCCCCATGGCTGAGGGCTGCCCGCAGATGGAAAATTATACAATCCTCGCAGCGGATGGCAATCGATATGGAAAATGCCATCAACTCCTTGGTCCTGCCGTCGAGCGCACCCCCTGCCGAAGCCGCCTTCATCAACTGGCTGTAAGGCGTCAAGACGGAGGGAGCCGCCTTGAACAATGCGCCGACCCGCTTGTCGATCGATGTTGCGGCATCCTTGTGGTGCGTCGTCAAGGTGAGGCTCTCCGTGCTGGTGTGTGCCGTCGGCGCGCTTTCGGCCAGGCCGAATTCGGCGGCTGATGCGGTATCCGCCCGACCGAAGGTCCGGCCACCGCTCCTGTCGGCTGGCGCCTAGGTTGTGCATCCATAAAGGTTTCGGGCGTGGTATGCGGGCAAATCCTCCATGAGTACGCAACCTAAGTCCAAACGACGCCGCGCTTGAAGCCCCGACGGGTTTTTCGCGGCCCTGCCGGGAGAAGTGTCTCATCCGGCGGCAAATGAGACAGTTTTCGGCCAGCGCAGCCGATCGGTTTCCGGTCGCGCCAGCCCGGATCGCTCCGCGCCCGAACCGTCGGGTACCTTGCTCACATGCCGGTCGCCGATGAGCTTTTCACAAGCGATATCGGCTGCCTGGTGGGCAAATCGCCCCTGAGGGAGATGCCGACGTCTTGCCGTGTCCGCACCGCTTTGCTCCCCTATTGCGCCCATGTGGAAAATGGGCATTGTGTAGCGTGAAATCGTGCATGCCGGACCGGCGGCGCCATGTCGTCGCAGTGTCATGCAACGGTTTTACGGGAGTTGCCGCCACGGCCAATGCCGGCGCAGCAATTCGCAACCAGTGGTAAAAATGGGAGGCCACTCACATGATGACGTTCAAGAAATGGGGCGCGAGTACTGCGGTATGCGCCCTGCTGAGCATGAATACGATCAGCGCGGCGATGGCGGAGGACCTCGCCGCGATCGAGGCAGCCGCGAAACAGGAAGGCATGCTCACCACCGTCGCCCTGCCGCACAGCTGGTGCGGCTATGGCGACGTGATCGCCGGCTTCAAGGCCAAATATCCGGAGATTTCGGTCAACGAACTCAACCCCGATGCGGGCTCCGCCGATGAAGTGGAAGCCGTCAAGGCGAACAAGGACAATACCGGCCCGCAGGCCCCCGACGTAGTCGATGTCGGCCTCGCTTTCGGCCCGTCGATGCAGGCCGAGGGCCTGCTCCAGCCCTACAAGGTCTCGACCTGGGACGAGATTCCGGATTCGGTCAAGGATGCCGATGGACATTGGTATGGTGACTATTACGGCGTCATGTCGTTCATCGTGAACAAGGATCTGGTTGAAAACACGCCGCAGGACTGGGCCGATCTCCTGAAGCCGGAATATGCCGGACAGGTTGCGCTCGCGGGCGATCCGCGCGCCTCCAACCAGGCCATTCTCGGCGTCCTCGCGGCGGGTCTTTCCAAGGGCGCGGCGGCCGGCGATGAGGCCGGCAAGGCCGGTCTCGACTTCTTCGCCGAGATGAACAATGCCGGCACCTTCGTTCCGGTCATCGGCAAGGCGGGCACGATCGCGCAGGGCGCAACCCCGATCGTCATTGCCTGGGACTACAACGTGCTTGCATGGGCCGATGAAATGGCCGGCAACCCGCCGGTCGAGATCGTCGTTCCGAAGAGCGGCGTTCTGGCCGGCGTCTATGTGCAGGGCATATCTGCCTACGCGCCGCATCCCAACGCCGCCAAGCTGTGGATGGAATATCTCTATTCCGACGAAGGCCAGAATCTCTGGCTGAAGGGCTACTGCCACCCGGCGCGTTTCAACGCCATGGCGGCAGCCGGCAAACTCGATGCCGCGGCCATGGAAAAGCTTCCGCCGGCAGCATCGTATGAAGCCGCCTACTTCCCGACCATTCCGGAAGTCGACGCCAACAAGGCGGCGGTTACCGGCGGCTGGGACGCGGTTGTTGGCGCCAACGTCCAGTAAGGCAGCCCTCTGAGCTTCCGTCCGGTCCGGGTTTTCATCCGGGCCGGAATTGATTTTTGTTCCATCTCCGAGGTTCCATGGCCAGTGCCGCGCCCCTGAAGCGACGCCGCCCGCTCCCGCTGACATGGCTGGGCCTGGCGCCCTTCGCGCTGTTCACCTTCCTGTTCCTGATCTGGCCGACCCTGTACATAGTGATCGGCGCTTTCCAGGACAGGAGCGGCGCCTTCACGCTGCAGAATATCGCCGACCTCAACACGGGCACGATCCCGTCGAGCTACTGGATCTCGATCAAGATTTCGGCCACGTCGGCGGCACTGGGCTGCCTGATCGGTTTCGGCATGGCCGCCGCGGTCACCTTCGGCGCGGTTCCGCGCTGGATCAAGGCGCCGCTGATGACGTTTTCCGGCGTCGCCTCGAATTTTGCCGGCGTTCCGCTGGCCTTCGCATTTCTCGCCACATTCGGGCCCATCGGCCTCGTCACGGTCTTCCTTCGCAACAATTTCGGCATTGTCCTGCAACGCGACATCGGCTTCAGCATCCTGTCCTTCTGGGGCCTGACGATCACCTATCTGTTCTTCCAGATTCCGCTGATGATCCTGATCATAACGCCGGCGCTGGAAGGCCTGAAACGCGAGTGGCGCGAGGCTGCCGCCGTTCTGGGCGCCTCGACCGCGCAATACTGGCGGATGGTCGCCCTGCCGATCCTGTTTCCGTCGATTCTCGGCACCTTCGCCCTGCTCTTCGCCAATTCGTTCGGCGCCGTCGCCACGGCCATCGCGCTGACGGGATCGTCGCTCAACATCGTGCCGATCCAGTTGTTCGCCCAGATACGCGGCGACGTGCTGGGCAATCCCAATCTCGGCTATGCCATGGCGTTCGGCATGATCGTTGTCACCGCGATCGCCAATGTCCTCTACATCTGGCTGCGGATCAGGGCCGAGAGGTGGCTGAAATGAGCCTCTATGCCCGCATCACCGGCTGGATCGTCCTGCTTTTCGGATTGCTCTATTTCGCTTTGCCGCTGCTGGGTCTCGCCGAATTCAGCCTGAAGGCGCGGCGCGGCGTCTATTCGCTCGATGCATATTCCAAGATCATCGGCGATGCGGAGTTCCAGCAGACATTTCTCTATTCGATCACCATGGCGCTGGTAACCATCGCCTTCGGCATCGTTCTCGTCGTACCGACGGCCTTCTGGGTCCGGCTGAAAATGCCCTGGGCACGGCCCTATGTCGAATTCCTGACGCTGCTTCCGCTGGTCATTCCGGCCATCGTCGTGGTGTTCGGCTATATCCGCCTCTACAACACCTCAAGCTGGCTGCCGCTAACCGGCTCGATCCTGGGCACGAACCTTCTGCTCGCCTTTGGCTATACCATGCTGGCCCTGCCCTACATGTACCGCGCGGTCGATACCGGCCTTCGCACCATCGATGTCGCGACACTGACGGAGGCCGCGCAAAGCCTCGGCGCGGGCTGGACGACGATCCTGTCGCGGGTAATCCTGCCGAATGTTATCCCGGCTGTGCTGTCCGGGGCGTTTCTGACCTTCGCCATCGTCATCGGCGAGTTCACCCTTGCAGCGCTTCTCGACCGGCCAGCCTTCGGCCCCTACCTGCAGCGCATCGGCGCCAACAAACCCTATGAACCCTTCGCTCTGTCGGTGATGGCCTTCGCCATCACCTGGGCCTGCATGGGCTTGATCCAGCTCGCCAATCGCTTCGCGAAACACACGAAAGCCGCCGCCCGATGAGTTTTCTGACCATCTCCCATCTAGAGAAATCCTATGGCGCGAACCGCGTGGTCAAGGATTTCAACCTGTCGATCGAGAAGGGTGAGTTCATCTCGCTGCTCGGCCCGTCGGGCTGCGGCAAGACCACCGTATTGCGCATGCTCGCGGGCTTCGAGGTGCCGACCTCCGGTACCATCGAAATCGACGGCAAGGACGTTGTCGGCATCAAGACCGCAAACCGCAATGTCGGAATGATGTTCCAGGCCTATGCGCTGTTTCCGAACATGACGGTAGCCGACAATGTCGGGTTCGGCCTCAAGGTGGCCGGCGTGCCGCGCGCCGAGCGGGAGGCGCGCGTCAAGGAGATGCTCCGGCTGATCAGCCTGCCGGATCTCGGCAGCCGCTATCCGTTCCAGCTCTCGGGCGGTCAGCAGCAGCGTGTCGCGCTTGCCCGCGCGCTTGCGCCGCAGCCGCGTGTGTTGCTGCTCGACGAGCCCCTGTCCGCGCTCGATGCCAAGGTGCGGGTGTCGCTTCGCAACGAGATCCGGGACATTCAGCGCGAACTTGGCATTACCGCCATCTTCGTCACCCATGACCAGGAAGAGGCGCTGTCGATCTCGGACCGCATCGTGGTGATCAATGGCGGTATCGCCGAACAGGTCGGTACACCGTTCGAAATCTACAATCAGCCGGAAACCGCCTTCGTTGCCTCCTTCGTCGGCACGCTCAGCGTGCTTGCGGGCAAGGTCGAAGACAAGGCAAACGGCGTGGTCGTCGTCGACGGTTCACGCTTCGAGCGCATCACGCTGCGCGATACGGCGGGCAATGGCGATTCAATCCGCCTGGCGCTGCGCCCCGAGGCGCTTCGCGTGACCGAGCGGGACGGCGATATCGCCCTGGAAGGCAGGATCCGTGAGGTTCATTTCCTCGGCTCGGTGATTCGCGTCCTGCTTGAAGTCGGCGCGGCGGAACTGTCGCTCGACATGTTCAACGATCCGACCCGGCCGCCGCCGAAAGTCGGCCAGGCCCTCAAGGCGTATCTTGCTCCGGGATCGGTGCTGACCCTGCCGGCATAGTCGATCGGGGTGTCACGGGCATTGCGGGCGCCCCGGGAAGGGCCGCCAGCCCCCTCCGGCCGGGAACAGCCGCATGGCCCCTGTCGAAAATTTACCCCTGCCCGCCTTGTATTCGCCTTGGTTCGGTGCCATGTGGGCGGTGCAGTCAGCCGCGCGTAGATGGCCCATCGGCCGGCGGATCACGACTGCCCTGCAATTGTCTTGAAAGATCGCCCTTGCCGGAGGCCATCGCCTTCGCTCGGCGCCGATCGTCTCGCGGATCGTTGCCTGCACGCCGCGCCTTGAAACGGCGCTTTCCAAATGGCTGCCGATCTACGCTGGTTTCCAACACCGAAGAAATGAACGCCGCGCCTCCCGCATTCGCCGGGCCGCGTGGCGAGGAACATTATTTTGACCACTTTTAAAGAACTCGGCCTTGCCGAACCCGTCCTCAAGGCCCTTTCGGGCGAAGGATATGACACACCGACCCCGATCCAGGCACAGGCCATCCCGGCCATGCTGGAAAACCGCGACGTGCTGGGCATCGCCCAGACCGGCACCGGCAAGACCGCCGCCTTCGTCCTGCCGCAGCTCGACCGGCTGGCGCGCATGCGCATCCAGCCGCCGGCGAAGAGCGCCACGGTGCTGCTGCTGACGCCGACGCGCGAGCTTGCCGCCCAGATCGCGGTTTCGATCCGCACCTATGGCCGGATGCTGAAACCCTCCATCGCCGTCATCATCGGCGGCGCCCGGCCGGGCCCGCAGGTGCGTACAATGGCCAAGGGCGTCGACTTTCTCGTCGCCACGCCCGGCCGGCTCTACGACCACATGCAGACCGGCGCGATCCGGCTCGACGGGGTCGCGACCGTGATCCTCGACGAAGCCGACCAGATGATGGATCTGGGCTTTCTGCCGGCGATCCGCAAAATCCTGGCGGCAACGCCGCAGGCTCGCCAGACGCTGCTGTTCTCGGCCACCATGCCGAAGCAGATCCGCTCCCTCGCCAATGACTTCCAGCGCGAGGCGGTGGAGATTTCCGTCACGCCGGCCTCCCGGCCGATCGAACGCATCGAGCAGAGCGTGATGTTCGTCGAGAAGGCGAACAAGGGTGCGCTGCTCGCCAGCCTGCTGCAGGACCCCGCGATCGAGCGGGCGGTGGTCTTCACCCGCACCAAGCACGGCGCCGACAAGCTTTGCCGCCAACTGGCCCGCAGCGGCATCGAGGCAAGCGCCATCCATGGCAATAAGAGCCAGTCGCAGCGGGTGAAGACACTCGATGCGTTTCGCGGCGGCGATCTGTCCATCCTGGTCGCGACCGACATCGCGGCGCGCGGCATCGACATCGACGATGTCACCCATGTGTTCAACTACGACCTGCCGGAAGTGCCGGAAGTCTATGTCCACCGCATCGGCCGCACCGCAAGGGCGGGTCGCGCCGGCCATGCGGTGGCGTTTTGCGACACTTCCGAACGCAGCCTGTTGCGGGCCATCGAAAAGCTGACCGGTATCCGCATCCCCGTCCGCGAACACGACTTCAGTGCCGGCGCCGAAGCGTTGCCGGTGGAAGCCGATCCTGCGGAGGGCCGTAGCGCGGACAGCCGGTCGGGCGATGCCGGTGAAACCCGGCGCGGGAAACGCCGCAAGCCGCGTCAGAGGCAGGCCAGCGGCGGAACATCCACCGCCACTCAGGCGCTCGCAACCAAGACCCCTTCGGCTAAAGCATCCGGGGCCAAGGCATCCGAAGATGGCGAGCAGCGCCGGCCGCAAAAGCGGCGGCCGGATGGAAAGCCCGGCGCGGCGCGGCCCAAGAAGCGCTGGCGCCATGGCGGCGGCAACGAGGCAGCCGGGGAAAGCGGCAAGGCCGCAGCGGCCGGCCGGCCCGCCGGCCAGGCCCAGAACCGCAACCGGCGCCGCAGGCGCAAGCCTGCCGTGGCCTGACGCACGACGTTGTCGCAATTGACATAAGCCTGTGCGGGGCCGCCTATCCCAGGCGGCCCGCCAGGTGTTATTCGCGGATCGCGGCAAGCGCCTCGGCGAGGATCGGAACGGTCTCCTCGTTGAGCCCGGCAATGTTGAGGCGGCTGTCGCCGATCATGTAGATACCGTGCTCCTCGCGCAGCCGGTCGACTGCCTGCGGCGAGATGCCGGTCATCGAGAACATGCCGCGATGGCGGGCGATGAATTCGTAGCGGTCCGAATTGGTGCGGCGGCGCAGTTCGGCGGCAAGCTGCTCGCGCAGGGCCAGCATGCCGAGACGCACCGATTCCAGTTCCTCCTGCCAGTCCCTTCTCAGCGCCGCGTCGGTCAGGATCATCGACACCAGCCGCGCGCCGTGATCGGGCGGGAAGGAGAAGTTCTGCCGGTTGAGATGGGCGAGGTTTGTCTGGATGAGCTTCTGGCGCGCCTTGTCCTGGCTCACCGCCATGACAATGCCGGTGCGCTCGCGATAGATGCCGAAATTCTTCGAGCAACTCGCGGCGATCAGCGTTTCAGGCATAGAGGAGGCCACCTTGCGGACGCCGGCGGCATCCTCTTCTAGCCCGTCGCCGAAACCCTGATAGGCGATGTCGATCATCGGAAACAGCCGGCGCTGCGTCATGATGTCGATGACCGCATCCCATTCATCCGCCGTCAGATTGGCGCCGGTCGGGTTGTGGCAGCAGCCATGGAGGAGAAGGACGTCGCCTTCCGCCGCGCCGGAAATATCCTCGCACATCGCCTCGAAGTCGACCGTGCCGGCGGCGCGATCGAAATAGCGATATTGTTTCACGGGCATGCCGAGATGGTTGAGGATGCTGGCATGGTTCGGCCAGGAGGGGTCGGATATCCAGACCGCCGCCCCCGGCGAGGCCATCCTGATCAGTTCGAAGGCCTGGCGCAGCGCGCCGGTGCCGCCCGGCGTCGCAGCCGCCGCCACGCAGTCCCGCGCCACCGCGCCGCCCAGCACCAGGCCGATCATCGCGTCGGAAAATTCCGGCGTGCCGGCAAGCGCGGTATAGGCCTTGGTCTGCTCTTCCTCCCACAACCGCCTTTCCGCCGCCTTGATCGCCCGCATCACCGGCGTGACGCCTTGCGCATTGCGATAGACGCCGACACCGAGGTCGATCTTGTCGCCGCGCGGATCCTCGCGGAATATCTGCATGAGGCCGAGGATCTTGTCCTGCGGCTGTTGTGGCAATCGGTCGAACATGCCCTGTCCTTCTCGCTTCGCGGGACCGGCGGCGGCGCACGGTTCGTGCCTGCCGGGTAGCGGCGCCAGCCCTCGCGCCGCTTCCTTAGCGCAGAGGCGCGCGAATGCAAGGCGTGAGATCGCACGACAGGGCATGCGCGCGGAACCGCCGCACGGATTCGGCTTGCAAAATTCCGCGTTCGCGATCATCTTCGCGCCGCGCCGGGCAGGCAACTTCGCGCCGCGCGCCGCGGGTGTAGCTCAATGGCAGAGCAGAAGCTTCCCAAGCTTACGACGAGGGTTCGATTCCCTTCACCCGCTCCATCTTTGTAAATCGCCCGCAAGCGGCCGCGCCGCGCTCTGCTACGCTGCGCATCTCGCTCTTCGCTCGGTGGGTGGCGGTTGGCGTTTCGAACATCCGGGGCTGGACAGCGCCGGCCTGAATTGCGAGGTTCGCCGCCAACTGACCCCAGCTTCACGCGGAGACACCATGGCCCGGTTCGAATACCATCTCTTTCCCTATCTTTCCGACAATTACGGCGTGCTGATCCACGATCCCGACAGCGGGGCGACGGCCGCTGTCGATTGCGGCGAGGCAGGCGCGCTGCTTGGCGCGCTGGAGCAGAAGGGCTGGAAACTCACCGAACTGTGGATCACCCACCACCATCCCGATCACACGGACGGGCTGATGGAAGTAAAGCAGGCGACCGGCTGCCTGGTGCGCGGGCCCGAGCTGAAGTCGAAACCGATCGCCGGGCTTGACGAGACCTATTGGGATGGCGGCAGCTTCACGTTTGCCGGTGAACGGATCGGCGTGATCGCCACCCCCGGCCACACCACCGACATGATCAACTTCCATCTCGCGGGCGAAGCGACGGTGTTTACCGGCGATACGCTGTTCACGCTCGGCTGCGGACGCATCTTCGAGGGCGATCCGGCCATGATGTGGCAGAGCCTGCAGAAGCTGATGGCCCTGCCGGCTGAAACCGTCGTCTATTCCTCGCATGAATACACGCTGGCGAACGCCAAATTCGCGCTTAGCGTCGATCCCGAAAATGCCACGCTGAAGGCGCGCGCCGGGAAATTCGAGGCGATGCGGGCCGAAGGCAGGCCGACCGTTCCCAGCACGATGGCGGAGGAGTTGGCGACCAATCCATTCCTGCGGGCGAGCGATCCCGCCATTCGTGTCCATCTCGGCATGGAGGCGGCCGACGACGGCGCGGTATTCGCCGAGATCCGCAGGCGCAAGGACCATTTCTAGCTGCCGAAACCGCCGCCGCCGGTGCCGCCGGGGCGCTTGGAAGCCCGGCCGCAAATCGGGCCAAAAGACCTTGCGAAAGGGCATCAAACCCATTATGTCCCGGGCCAAGTTGAAAAGGCCTCGCTGGAGGCCTTTTTCTTGAGCCTAACCATCACTGTAAGCGACAGGAAGAAGTCCCATGGCGAAAGAGAAGTTTGAGCGTTCGAAGCCGCATTGCAACATCGGCACGATCGGCCACGTTGACCACGGCAAGACGACGCTGACGGCCGCGATCACGAAGTATTTCGGCGAGTTCAAGGCGTATGACCAGATTGATGT
>JAGRLT010000088.1 GCA_020441665.1 Nitratireductor sp. | reverse complement strand
CGCTGATCTACTATCTGCGCGACGCGCCGCTCACCGTCTATGCCTGGCGGGAGGGGCAAGCACCGGGCGATCATTTCGAACTGACGAGAGCCTTGCAGGACCGGGCGGATATGCAAGGCGCCAGTTTCGTCTATCCCGCCACGGGAGCGAGCGTGCCGAAAGCCGTCGCCGCCCATTTCCAAACGGTGCGGCTTGCCGCCGAAGTGCCGGAACATGCGGGCAGCGACAGGCTGCTGCGCGTCTTCGTTCTGGAAGGATACCGGCCATGAATGCGCGCGCGCTTCACTGGTCGAGCGGGTTTTCACCGGCGGAGCTTGCCGCCGAGCGGCGGCTTGCCCTTCGCGTCCTGCTGGT
Source organism: Nitratireductor sp. (assembly GCA_020441665.1). Classification (GTDB taxonomy): domain Bacteria; phylum Pseudomonadota; class Alphaproteobacteria; order Rhizobiales; family Rhizobiaceae; genus Salaquimonas. The sequence continues at coordinate 1,166 of JAGRLT010000088.1, read as the reverse complement.
CACGGCTGTCGCCGGCCTGCTGGGTGCCCTGGCGTTCACGGTCTGGCCGCAGCTCGACATCGCGCTGGCGCGGCAGCTTTTTGCCGATGGCGATTTCGCCCTGCGCGGCAGCGATGTATGGTCGGCGCTGCGGCGCTTCAACATGATCGCCTATGGCGCGTTCTACGCTCTTGTCGTGCTTGGCCTTGTTGGCGCCGTCCGCCATCGGGGCCGGTTCTGGCGGCTCGCACCGGTACAATGGCTCTACCTGCTGGCGACCTCGCTCACCGGGCCGTTGCTGGTTACCAATGTGATCCTGAAGGACAATGTGGGCCGCCCAAGGCCGCGCGCCGTCAGCGAGTTCGGCGGCGAGTTCGATTTCAAGCGCCTGTTCGAAAGCGGCGGCCAATGCGTCGACAACTGCTCCTTTGTCAGCGGAGAAGTCTCCTCGATGGTGATGATCGCGATTTCGCTGTTCTTCGTATTGCCGAAATGGCGCAGGCCGCTGGCGTTCCTGCTGTTTCCCGCCTGGTTCTATGCGGCATATATGCGTGTCGGGCAGGGCGGCCACTTTCCCTCCGACACGTTCTTTGCCGGCATTTTCATGGTCGCCATCGCCGCGATCTTCTATCGCTATGTGGTGCTGGGTGGCGAGGGGCGGCAAAATCGAAATGCGTAACCGCGTTCAGAGCGTGTCACGTTTACCGCATAGCCTTCAACCGGCCGCCTTCAACCGGTTGCCTTCTGGGCGTTGGTCAATACCTTGGCGATGTGTTCGTTGCCATGGGTGAAATGATCGGAGGCGGACATGTCGCCGATCTCGTCGAAACGGGCGGCGACCCGATCGGCATCGCGCTCGTCCTCGGCAATGAAGATGCCCTTGCTCTCGCGGATTTCCAGCTTCGAGAAGGTGCCGCCGCCGGCAAACATCACCGTGCGGTTGGGTGCCTCGCGGCTCACCAGGAAGATGGCGGCGGGCGTGACGTGTCTGGGGTTTAGTGCCGCCAGCATTTCCTCCGTCATGATGTCCTCGGTCATGCGGGTCGCCGCGGTCGGCGCGAGGCAGTTGACGCGGATGCCGTTTTTCATGCCCTCGATGCAGAGCGTGTTCATCAGGCCGACGACGCCCATCTTGGCGGCGCCGTAATTGGCCTGGCCGAAATTGCCGTAGACGCCCGATGTGTAGG
>JAGRLT010000087.1 GCA_020441665.1 Nitratireductor sp. | reverse complement strand
CGTCGTCACCTCGCCATCGAGATGGGTCTGAAAGGCCGGTGTCAGTGTCTTCACGGGAAAATCTCCACGATCGGGATGGATGCGATGTCGCCGGCAAGGAAGGTTTTCAGGTTGACGGCGATCTCGTCGGCATCGAAGCGCACCGGCACGTCGAACTCGAAACCGGCATGGACCTGTTCGCCCGTCTGCGGTTCCCTGCCCGGCAGGAAGGTGACGATGCCGGTCGTATGGTCGATGGCGTAGTCGAGATCCGCCACCTTGACGATTCCCCCGACCGCCACCATCACGCTGTCCTCGACGGGTTTTGCGATCTCGCGATCATAGGCTTCGCCGCCATTGCCATATTGCTTGAGCAGTTGGAATGCCGCGGTCGCCCCGTCCCCCGTACCGATCAATTGATCGACCGGCTGGATGGCGGCGGCCGGCACGCAGGATTTGTTGTCGAGCGGATCGCGGAAACGGAAACCATGCAGGCGGCCGCGCCGCGCCTCGAAGAAGGCGATGACCTCGGAAAGGTCGTCGAGAGTCTTGACGCCATAGCCCGCATTGTAGCGGCGGCGGGAACGGGCCCAGCGCTGGTTGCGCTGTTCGCGGCCGGAACCGAGCGTGACGATCTCGGTGCGTCGTTCCGGCCCGCCGGTCGAACCGAGCGCGATGGCGGTGGGAAAGCGCACGTCATGGAAGGCAGCGATCTGCGGCATGGTAGGCTAGAGCCTTTCCGGTCTGGCGGTCAAAGGTTGCGGCTGCCTCGGCGCACGGTGCGCGCCAGCATGGCGGTCAACTGGGATTCGGAGCGCCGGAAGCTTTCCGCGTCCCGCGCCTGGACGTTGAAGGTGACGTTGACGGGCACGCCCGCGCCGTCGCTCGCCACGCCCAGGCGTCCATCGGCGCCGCGCGAAAGGGGCAGAACGGCTTCCGCCCCCGCCTCCCCCATCAGGCCCGTGCCGCCGCGATGGGCAAAGAGCGTCGGGCCGGTGACGACCCCGCCACTGGCAAACGCCGTCAGCGCGCCGCCGCCCGAGAATGCGCCTCCCTTCGCGAACCGGCCGGACGCATTCGGCGTCAGCAGATTTTGCAACAGCATGTCGAAACCGCCGGAAATACCTTTCTCGATCGGCGCCAGCGCGCTGTTGAGCGCCATGGTGGAAAGCCGCATGGCAAGCGCGCGCACCGTGTCTTCCAGCGACTTGCCGGAAGTGACCGCGCTTTTGAGCGTGGCCGTGAAGACGCTGCCGAAATGGCGCGTGCTGTCGCTGGCGGCTTTCATCGCCGCTTCAAAGCCACGGGTATCGGCGTCGACGACATAGGTTTCATCGCTTCGCGGCATTCAGCGCTCCTCTCGTTTCATGGCTTTTCGGCCTGCCGATCGGGATGGGCCAGCATCATGGTTTCAAGTTCTGCCCTGCCTGGCGCTTCGAGGACGGCAGGGCCGGAAGCGGCGGCGAGCGCCGCCAGTTCCGGCAGGCTCAATTGCCAGAATTGAGCGGGTGCGAGGCCGGCCTGAAGGACGGCGAAGCGGAAGGCCGCCGCCCACCAGGCGTCATCGTGTTCCGCCGTCATCCGTTCTCTCTTGCGCTGCGCCGAACGTCGCATGGAGCAGGTCGGCAACGACGCGCGCGAAGCCTTCCGGCCCCGAGGCGTGGCGCATTTCGGCCACTTCCTCGCGCGTCAATTGATGACCGCCTCCCTTCAGCCCTGCCGCCAGAATGGCGATGAGGTCGGCGGAGGAAAGCGGCCGGCCGGCAAAGGCTTGCGCCAGCCCGGTCAGGCTCGACACGCCGAAATGATCCTCAAGCTCGGCCAGCGCGCCGAGGGTCAGGCACAGGGTCCATTGACGGCCATTGAGTTCGGCGGCGATCTCGCCGCGATGCCGGTTTGCCATCATACTGCCTGGAACAGGATTTCGCCGGCCGATTCCAGCACGATCTCGAAGGTGACCTCGCCATTGTGCTGGCCGCCATATTCAAGCGCAGTGATCTGGAAAACGCCGGAAAGCTCGCCGAAATCCGGGATGACGATCCGCCAGTCCGGCGTGGTGCCGTCGAAGAAGGTCTCGCGCACCAGCGCATCGCAAGCCGCATCCTTGAAAATGCCCGAACCGTTGATCGAGGCGCGTTTGAGCCCCGCGCCTGAAAGCAGTTCGCGCCAGCGGCCGGCGGATTCGGAGTCCGTGATGTCGACGGTCTCGGCATTAAGTGCGATCTGGCGCGTGCGAAGACCGGCAACGGTGACGAACGTCCCGATCCCGTCATAGATCTTCAAAAGCAGGTCTCTGCCTTTTTGTGCGGTCATGGTTCAGGCTCCTGTGAATGTGGACCGTTCAGGCCAGCGGTTCGGTAACGGCGCGAAAGCTTGCCACCGCCTTGAAATGGCGGTCGTCGGGATCGGCTTCGCTGCGGGTGGTTTCGTGGGCGAAATTGACAATCACATGCCCCGGCAGGCTTGCCGGCAGGGCGGAAAGCGCTGAACGGATCTCCGCTGCCGCGGCAACGGCCTGTTTGCGGCCATTGCCCTGCGACCAGGCGGCGATCTCGATGAAATGTTCCTCGCCCTCCTCCGTCGACGTGCTCCAGTCCACGGTTTCGAGCGGACCGATGACGACATAGGGCGGGCGGCGGGAATCGGGCACGTCGTCATAGACATGTGCGCCGCCCAGCAGGCCGGTGAGCGCGGACGATTGCCGCAAGGCGGCGACAATCGCCGTTTGCAGTTCGAGGGCGGCGGTCATTTGCTGTTTTCCTGTCTTGCCGGTTCGCGGCTGCGGGTCGCATTGCTCACGGGCAAAATCCT
>JAGRLT010000086.1 GCA_020441665.1 Nitratireductor sp. | reverse complement strand
ACGATGAGGTCGCCCTCGTTCTCGCGATCGTCGTCATCGGTGACGACGACGATTTCGCCCGCCTCGAAGGCCCGCAGCGCCTCGGCAACTCTACCCTGGTCATAGGTCATGAAGTGATTTTCCCGACAGGTTCAGACGCGGCCGGTCTGGCCGCGATGCAACAGATAGTGATCGGCAATGGCACAGGCGACCATGGCTTCGCCGATCGGCACGGCGCGGATCCCCACGCACGGGTCGTGCCGCCCCCTTGTGACCACCTCGACCTCCTCGCCGCTGGCGGTAACGCTTCTGCGCGGCGTCATGATCGAGGATGTCGGCTTGACCGCAAACCGCGCCACCACCGGCTGGCCGGTGGCGATGCCGCCCAGAATGCCGCCGGCATGATTCGACAGGAACTGTACCTGGCCGTCATTGCCCATCCGCATCTCGTCGGCATTGTCGACACCGGTAATCCGCGCGGCCTCGAACCCGTTGCCGATCTCGACGCCCTTGACCGCGTTGATCGACATCAGCCCGCTGGCGATGTCCTGATCGAGCTTGCCATAGACCGGCGCGCCGATGCCGGCGGGAACGCCCGTCGCGACGATCTCGATCACCCCGCCCACGGAATTCAAGGATTTGCGGATGTCGTCGAGATAGGCATCCCATTGCGCCACCGCTTCGGCATCGGGGCAGAAGAATGCGTTGCGGCGGACTTCCGCCCAGTCCCAGCGGGTCCTGTCGATGCCCTTCGTGCCGATCGATACCATCGCGCCGCGCACGTCAAGCCCCGGCACCACGCGCCTGGCCAGCGCGCCGGCGGCAACCCGCGCGGCGGTCTCGCGCGCCGACGAGCGCCCGCCGCCGCGATAGTCGCGAATGCCGTATTTGACGTCATAGGTGTAATCCGCATGGCCGGGCCGGTAGCGGTCCTTGATGTCGGAATAATCCTTCGAGCGCTGGTCGGTGTTCCAGATCGCCATCGAGATCGGCGTGCCGGTGGTAACCAGCGTCTCGGGGTCGTCCTCGGCTTCAAGGACACCCGACAACACCTCGACGCGATCGTCTTCCTGGCGCTGGGTCGTGTGCTTCGACTGGCCCGGCTTGCGCCGGTCGAGATCGGCCTGGATGTCGGCCAGTGTGAAACGGATGCCCGGCGGACAGCCATCCACCACGCAGCCGATCCCGCGCCCGTGGCTCTCGCCCCAGGTCGTGACGCGAAACAGATGGCCGAACGTGTTGAAGGACATGGAGGACCGGCGCCGGGATAGGTTGTCAGACTGCCGGACTTCTATGGTCAAGCGGACAGGGGGTCAATGGGGCTGATGCTGAAGCGCCGTTGCAATGCCGGCGACTACGCCATATATTAGTGGCGGAAACGCCAACAGCTCAATCCGGAAATGCCGATGTCCTCTGTGCCACAATCGCCATCACCAGTTGGCCGCAAGCGCAAGCCGGCAGTCGGAGCGCCTTTGATTGAAGTCGTCACCCCGACAAAGCAGCGGCTTTCAGGCACAAAGGCGCCTGGCATCAGCCGTTCGGCATTGCGTCGCGACCCGTTGGTGCGCGCCAGTATCAGGGGAATTCTCAAGGATCTGGTCGAGAGTGACGACGTCGAAAGCAATGCCCGGCTGGATGATCTGGTTCGCGCCGGCCTGCCGATTGAGTTGATGGAGCGTGCCGACGAACTCATTCAACTCATGATCAATGCCGGCGTGCTTCCCCGCAAGACGGTTGAGGATGCCAGGAAGAGCAAGTCGGGCGTCCTGTCGCCCGCCAATTCCGAGCGCATCGTTCGCGTGGTCAGGATGGTTCAGCAGGCAACCAATGCGCTTGGCGAGGCGCGTGCGGTCGATTGGCTGCAAAAGCCCAATCGTCGTTTTGGCGGCGAATCCGCCATCCAGATGGCAAAGACCGAATCCGGTGCGCGGGCGGTGGAGCAATTCCTGCTGCAGTTGATGCATGGCTTTGCCGCATGAAGGCGTGGCGGATCGCCAACCGCAAATTCAACATGCTTGAGGGTGCCGGCGGACGGTATGTCGGCGGACGATGGCACAGCGCGGGCAGGCCTATCGTCTATCTGGCCGAGCATCCTGCCTTGGCGGCGCTGGAAGTCCTGGTTCACATGGACATGGCGATGGCGGACCTGCCTGAATACCTGCTGCTGAAGGTTGATGTGCCCGATACGGTCGAAATCAGGGTGATAGATTGCGACCCATTGCAATCGGACAAAACCGTTGCGGCTGGAAATCGGTGGCTGGCCTCGGGTGAAACGGCCCTGTGCAGGGTGCCGTCGGCGGTCATGCCCCATTCCTACAACTATCTTCTCAACCCTGCGCATCCCGATGCGGCAACGGCGCGGATAGAAGAAGAAATGTCATTCGCATTTGACGCGAGGCTCTTCCGCTGGCGAGCATAATCTGCGCTCAGATCAGCCGCTCCCCGCCATCCTCGAACCTGAACACCTTGTCCTGGGGAAATTCATACCAGGCGGCGTCGTTCTCGCTCAGGCCCAGCAGATGCCGCCGCACGGCGCGGCCCACCGCGCCATGGGCAACGATGACCGTCGGACCGGCCAGGCCGTCGATCAGCGGGGAGACCCGCGCCAGCGTCATGGCGAGGCTCTCGCCGCCGGGCGGCGTGAAGTGCCAGCGGTCGGTGCGCCGGGTTTCGAACAGGTCGGGATGGCGGGCCTCGATCCCGCTCAGGCTGACGCCCTCAAGATCGCCATAGGAGGCTTCGATCAGCCGCTCGTCGATGGCATAGTCGGCCGGGTCGAGCCCCATTCCGCCGCGGATGATTTCCATCGTGTCGCGCGCCCGCGACAGCGGGCTGCAGAGAAAATCGAACCCGTCCGCAGCGCCGAGCTCGGCGACAAGCGCCCTGCCATTGCGCCCGGCCTGGGCCCGGCCCTTGTCGTTGAGCGGGATATCCCGCCGGCCCTGGAAACGTGCTTGCGCGTTCCAGTCGGTCTCGCCATGCCGGACATAATAGATCGGCGGCCGCCGTCGGCTGTCGGTCACTCGCCATCCTTGACGACGGAGATATCCGGCGCATCGACGGCCTTCATGCCGACGACGTGATAGCCCGAATCCACATGCAGCACCTCGCCGGTCGTGCCCCGGCCGAGATCGGAGAGCAGGTAGAGCGCGGTGTCGCCCACTTCCTCGATCGTCGTCGTGCGCTTGAGCGGCGAGTTGTATTCGTTCCATCTCAGAATGTAGCGGAAGTCGCCGATGCCGGAGGCCGCAAGCGTCTTGATCGGGCCGGCGGAGATCGCGTTGACGCGGATGTTCTTGGCGCCGAGATCGACCGCCAGGTAGCGCACGCTGGCTTCGAGCGCCGCCTTGGCGACGCCCATCACATTGTAGTGCGGCATGACCTTCTCGGCGCCGTAATAGGTCAGCGTCAGCATCGAGCCGCCCGCATCCATCAGCTTCTCGGCCCGCTGGGCGAGCGCGGTGAAGGAATAGACGGAGATGTCCATCGTCATGCGGAAATTGTCGGGCGAGGTATCCACATAGCGCCCGGTCAGTTCGTTCTTGTCGGAACAGCCGATCGCATGGACGAGGAAATCGAGCCTGCCCCATTTTTCCTCGATCGCCCTGAAGACGGCATCCATGCTCGCCTCGTCGCTGACATCACAGGGGCCGGCGACCCAGGCGCCCAGCTCGTCGGCCAGCGGCATGACGCGCTTCTGCAGCGCCTCGCCCTGATAGGTCAGCGCCAGCTCGGCGCCGGCATCGGCAAGCGACCGGCAAATGCCCCAGGCAATCGAACGCGTATTGGCAAGGCCCAGGACAAGGCCGCGCTTGCCCTTCATCAATCCGCTACTATCGGCCATGTGCGATGTTCTCCGCTGAAATCACGGGTAAGGGTTGGCTGGCCGGATATGGCACAGGGCAGGGAGGGCTGCAAGCTTGCGATGCGATGCTGCCGCAGGCGGGCGCGGCAGCGCCGGACCAGCATCGGCCCGGTCAGTCCGCCTTCTGTGCCTTGAACATTTCGGCAAGCCGCGCATCGGGCTCGTCGGGCAGGGTGATGACGGCGGTGAGCTTGAGATCACCCATGCCGCCGCCCTTTTTCGGCAGGCCGCGGCCGGGGATGCGGAACACCTTGCCGGAATTCGTCCAGGCCGGGATCCTGAGCGACACCTTGCCTTCCGGCATCCTGGCCGAAACCGTGCCGCCGGTCACCGCGGTTGCAAGCGGCAGCCTGACCTCGCCGCGCAGGTCGCTGCCCTCGACGCGGAAATCGGCATCCGGCTTGAAGACGAGGGTCACCAGCGCATCGCCGCCGCCCGGCGCCTTGCCCTTGAGGCGGATCGTCTGTCCGTCCGTCGCGCCGGGGGGGATCGAGGCGGCAATCCGGCTGCCGTCTGAAAGCACGACGGCGACCTTGCCGCGCAGCAGATCGTCGAGGGTCACCGGTGCCTTGAGCTTTACATCCGCCGGCTTGTGCGGCCGCCGCGGCTGCTGAAAGCCAGCCCCGCCCATGCCTGCCCCGCCCATGCCGGCTCCACCCATGCCAGCCCCGCCCATGCCAGAATGCCCGGCACCGGGATGAAAGCCACGGCCCGAAGCCTGGCCGCCGCCAAAGGCCTGGCCGAACATCTCGCTCAATATGTCCTCGGCACCCGAAAATCCGCCCGTGCCGCCCGCGCCGCCATGGCCGAACGGATTGCCGCCGGCGCGTCCGCGCATGCCGGCAAACGGCCCGCCCGGGCCGAACGGATCGGCTCCCCCGGCGCCGCCAAACCCGGCAAAGCGTTCCTTGCCTTCGCCGTCGATCTCGCCACGGTCGAATTTGCCGCGCTTTTCCTTGTCGCCGACAATGTCATAGGCCTGCCCGATCTCGGCGAATTTCTCCTTCGCCTTCGGGTCGCTCGTATTGTGATCGGGGTGCCATTGCTTGGCGAGCTTGCGATAGGCCTTCTTGATCTCCGCTTCGCTCGCGCCCTTCTGGACCCCCAATATCCTGTAAGGGTCTTTCACCGCTCATTCCTCACATATGAATGCATCCGCCGGGGCTGCCGCACGGATGGCTGATACTCTCGTTGCCGTCAATATGGGAGGCTGCCGCGGCGTTTTCCAGCGTTTTGCCCGCGAATAGGGCTATTTGTCGCCGCGCCGGAGCCAGGACAGGATCCAGGAGCCCTTGCGGCTCTCGCAGGCTTCGCCCCTGTAGAGCGTGACCCCGGCATAATTGTCGAGCGTTGTCGAGAACTCGCGGCAGGCAAGGCCCTGCGATCCGGCGAATTCGTTGATCGCCGAGATCGTGCCGCTATTGCCGGTTTCCGGATTGTCCCAGGAGAGCAGATACCCTGCGTCGCCTTCTGCCGCCATAGCGCCGGCAACCGCCGTCCTGATCGCATCGGTGTCGCTGGGAGCGATGCCGCCGGCCTCGACCGTTTCGCTTACCGAGGCGGTGATGATCGAGGGATCCTTGTCGATCGCGCTCATCGGCTTGTTGAGCGCGCAGGCGGAGACGAGAAAGCCTGTCGCCAGGACAATGCCGCAATTGAAAACCCGCCGCTTGACGGTATCATGCGGGCCGGGCCCGAACCGGGCCTTCCCCGGGCGGACAGGGAACCTTCCGCCAATCATGCCTTGTCTCACGCGATACATTCGGGCCACAACCGGACGGGCCGGAACAATTCGAGGCCCGTCGCAAAGTGTGGGGCAAAGCGGTTAAGGAAGGGTAATCGGCCTGTCGCATCGCTGGACCGGGCGGGGTTGCGGACAATGAGGACGAAGGAATGTCGATCGGCGAAATCGAGAACCACACCGTCGCGGCGGGCGAACCCTACGAGCGCTTCGCCGAATGGCTCGCAATGGCGGAGAAGTCGGAGCCCAACGATCCGACGGCGATGTCGCTGGCCAGCGTCGACGCCGACGGCCTGCCCAATGTGCGCATGGTGCTGATGCGCCGCTGGGACGAGCGCGGCATCGTCTTCTTCACCAATTTCGAAAGCCAGAAAGGCGCTGAACTGCTGGCTTCAGGCAAGGCAGCGGCCGGCTTTCACTGGAAGTCGCTCAGAAAGGCCGTGCGCTTTCGCGGCATTGTCGAGGTGGTGAGCACCGAGGAAGCCGACGACTATTTCTATTCGCGCCCGCGCGGCAGCCGCATCGGCGCGCATGCCTCAAAACAGTCGCGCCCGCTCGAAAGCCGGTTCGCGCTCGAAAAGGCCGTCGCCGTCTGGTCGGCGAAATTCGGCGTCGGCGAGGTGCCGCGGCCCGATTACTGGTCCGGCTTCCGCATCAGGCCGGTCTCGATCGAGTTCTGGTCCGACGGCAAGTTCCGCCTACACGACCGCGTGCGCTACGACCGCGAGGGCACTGAAGGGGAGTGGAAGGTGACTCGGCTGTACCCGTAAAGGTCAGATCTTCTCGATCCTGGTTCCGTTCTCCAGAACGCCATCCTCGACGATCTCGCACAGGACACCGCGCAGGCGGAGTTCGGGCGTCGCCCGCACCCAGTCCAGCGCCTGCGAGCCATAGCGGGCCTTCCATTTGGTGCAGGCATTGTTCCACACATCGGAGACCTTGAGCACCACATCGCCCGAGCGCAGCAGTGTGCCGGCGGGCAGGTTTTCCTCGCTCATGTTCAGGTCGGCGACAAAGGTATCGCCCGGATGCACGGTCTCCTCGCCATCGCGCCAGACGAGATCGAGCACCCGGCGTGGGATGATGCTGACCTGGATGCGCGGATCGGGCGAACCGTCTTCCAGCGTCATCCAGGGATGCTTGGTCCAGCGGCAGTTCTCGACGCCGCCCGCCCGCGTCACCTTGAGGCGATCGGTGAAATTGCGCTCACCGAAATCCGGCCGGTTGCACAGCATCTCGATGGTCGCGCCATCGCGCGGCGCTGCGAGCACGTGTCCGGTCGCTGCGTCAAGGGTTGCCCGGTCCGGTTTCATGCTGTGATCCCTCAGTTCGCTTCGCTTGCGACGCAGTTATAGGATTTTCATCAGCCCCGAAAGAGCCTCGATGCGACGATAGCGCGCCGCGCCTTCGGGTTCAGCCGCATGCTCCAGCTCCCAGGTCAGTTCATGCGGCACGTAGATGCCCCAGGCGCCGGCTTCGAGCGCCGGCAGGACATCGGATTTGAGCGAATTGCCGACCATCATCGCCGCGTCGACCCCGCCCTCCAGCGCGCCGAAGATGCGCTGATAGGTCCCGGCGGTCTTTTCCGACACGATCTCCACCGTATCGAACAGGTCTCCCAGCCCCGATTGCGCCACCTTGCGCTCCTGGTCGAACAGATCGCCCTTGGTGATCACGGCAAGATGGTAGCGGCCTGTCAGCGCCTCAAGGGTTTCGTGCACGCCCGCAAACAGTTCGACCGGCTGCGCCAGCATATCCCGCCCGGCATCGACGATCTGCTGGATGGTTGCCGCCGGCACCTTGCCGCCGGTCACCTCGATCGCGGTTTCGATCAGGGAAAGCGTGAAGCTTTTCACCCCATAGCCGAAATGGCGGATATTGCGCCGCTCCGCCTCGACAATTCGCTCGGCGAGATGATCGGGCTCGGCATGGTCGGCCAGCAGCAGCTTGAAATGGTGCTGCGTCATCTGGAATTGCCGCTCGTTATGCCACAGCGTGTCGTCGGCATCGAAGGCGATGGTTTTGATGTCGGGCATGGATGCGGGCAAGTGTTCTGATACCGGGATGACGAACCGCTGGACTATGCCAGATGCTTCCTGAAGAACGCGATGGTGCGTTCCTCGGCGAGCTTTGCCGCCGCTTCGTCGTAGCGCGGTGTCGTGTCGTTGTGGAAGCCGTGATTGACGCCCTCATAGATGAAGGCCTCGAACGACTTGCCGTTGGCCCTGAGCGCTTCCTCATAGGCCGGCCAGCCGGCATTGATGCGCTCGTCGAGCGCACCGTAATGCAGCATCAGCGGCGCCTGGATTTTTGTAACGTCTTCCGCCTTGGGCTGGCGGCCATAGAACGGCACCGAGGCCGAAAGCTCCGGAAAGGCGACGGCAATCGCATTGCACACCCCGCCGCCATAGCAGAAGCCGACGCAACCGACCTTGCCGGTGCCGTCCTCGCGGTCGAGCAGATGCTGTGTCGCGGCGAAGAAATCCTCCATCAGCCTGGCCGGATCGAGTTCCTGCTGCATCGCCCGGCCGTCGTCGTCATTGCCGGGATAGCCGCCCTTGGGGCTGAGCCCGTCGGGCGCCAGCGCCATGAAACCGGCCTTGGCCATGCGCCGGTTGACGTCCTGGATATAGGGGTTGAGGCCGCGGTTCTCATGCACCACCAGCACGGCGGGCAGCTTGCCTTCCGCGCCCGCCGGCTTCGACAGATAGGCTTTGATGGTGCCGTGGCCATTGGGAGATTCGTATTCGATCCACTGACTGGTCACCGAGGCATCGTCCTCGGGCACCTGCCGCGCCCGGGCATAGTTGGGCGACAACATGGAGAGCAGCATCGCCGCCGTCACCCCGCCCACGGCGAAGCGTTCGGCCTGTTTCAGAAATTCCCGCTTGGTGATGCGGCCATGCACATAGCCGTCGAAGATTTCCAGCAGTTCCGGGTCGAAATCGCTGGCCTTCATCCGGCCGGCGGCAATCGGGGCATGTTCGTTCATGGCTTCTCCTCCACTTTTGCTTTGTCCCCCGTGGAGACAGCTTAGCCAAGGCGGGAGCCCTTTGCCAATCAGGATTTGGTGAGAGAGCGGATGCCATGCGATCAGCCGATCTCATATTGGCCAGCGCCTCACAGGGTGGAAAATATTCCGTAAAGCCGTGCCGCAGGTATTTGTTTCCCATAATCTCAAAAATATGGGATGCAACCGTATTTGTTTGTGTT
>JAGRLT010000085.1 GCA_020441665.1 Nitratireductor sp. | reverse complement strand
TGGGGAGTTTAACAATTTATAATTATTATTACCAACGGCATCTACCCATATGCTCTCGGTATCTTTTTTTTCTTCATCTCTAAAAAATGTAAGTTTTTCCTTATTTTCCATAGGGATAACCCCTTCTTCCCGGGTCGTCTAAATATTCTCCAACATTTCTTTTTCACAAGAAAACGGCGCGCTATGTGACGAATTCCGGGTCGTCTAAATATTCTCCAACATTTCTTTTTCCCTTCTCAAGGTTGCAGCCCTGGCAAGAGTTTACTGCATTATTTATTTCGTTATTGCCACCGTTAACTTTCGCATTTGCGTGATCGATATTTGATCTGTCGCTACGAGGTTTGTCGCTTCTAACCGTTTTTTTGCCACAGTATGCGCAAGTATCCTGCGCTTCTTTTCTGGCTGCGTCCTTTGTTTTTGCTGAGAAGTTCTTACCCGAACCTGGACCACCAGTTGAGCCTTTTTTGGATAGATCGACCGCCGATTTGCTGACACCTGCACTTGTACCGCCATTCAATACGCCAGCTCTTTTGGCCGCCCCGAGCATGGCGGCTGCGATTCCGGCTGCGCCTGTCGCCTTGTTAAATAGATCAAAAGCCGCACCCGCTTTCGTTAGGTTATAGTCACTCATCGCCCGCCTGGCGATCTCGTGATAATCGTAATAGTCGCTTAGTGCCTTGTAGCCCTCCTCAGAAATCTCCCCTCTTTGGAGCGCTTCATAGGCTTCTGCTTTGCCTGCTTCATGATACCCTGGACTATTGGGGTCGTCCGCACCTTCAATATAATGCCCATTCGGATCGCTCTTGTTCACCGGGTCGTTGAGGCTGTAGCTGTACCGATTGGTGCCGACACCCGGCATGGTCGGGTCCATGGGGTCGGGACTGATGAAGCGAACAGACAGGGTGTCAGGGTAGTTGTCTTTGGCGAGGTGCTGATGCCTCAAATTGAGCGGCACATTGAGCGACAAGGCATAGGAACTCGCCATGGCCGACAACACCAACACCGCCGCCAAAACGACCGTCAGCAATCGATGAAACATGCTTTTCCCCTACTCCAATTCCGGTGCCTGCCAGCCAAGCTGTTCGGCGTGCTCAAAACTTAATTGGTTCTGCTGATAGAGGAACGTTGCCCGCGCCAGCTTCTCTTCGGGAATGTCGCGCTCGTTGGGGTAGCGTTCCCGAAACTCCGTGCGCAAAAGGTGGTAGTAGGCCGTTGCCTTCTTGATCCAGACATAGGCGTGTTCCGGATAGGCTTCCAAAATCACATCGGAAACGGCGATGGCGTCTTCATATCGCTCGGTTTCGATGAGGTGTTCGACTACGATACCGGCCAGAACTGCCCTTACTTCAAGGGGACTGAGCGGCTTTAGATAAACGCCATTCGCTATGGCCTTGTCAGTCATCGGAGCCTTTTTCTGATACCAGCTATCGCGGGTGAAGCCGGCACCGGAAGTGGCTTCGAGATTGTATGTTTGCTGGGTCTGGTCGTCCGTGTATTTGACCAGAAAATGCAGTGGTGCGGTCGATAGCGTCAACTCAAGGTCGAGCCGCTCGCCCAGCGCCAGAAACAGCAGCGGCATGGAAACGCAGTTGCCACGCCGGGTTTTCAGATAGTGGGTCAGCAGCCGTGTCTCGAAGACCTTTCCGTACGGATCACCGAGATTGTATTCAAAGGGTTTGTCATCGTTCCAGTGACCCGCCCGATATATAAAGGCTTTCAGCGCCTTCAACCGCTCGATGCTCTTTTTGGCCTCGGCTTCTGGAATGGTGGCGAGCATTTGCCGGACTGTCTCGGCCATGCGGTCAATGTCTGATACGACGTCCGGCACGTTAATGGACGGATCAACCAGGTGATCAAGTTCCAGCTTGGCGTGAGCGGTGCCCAACGAGCCTTCGGGTGCGAACACGATGCTACGAACCTGTGCTGCAATCGGTGTTTCCGCGCAGGCTGCTCCCGGCACGCCAAACCAGATCAGCAAGGTTAGAAAAACCGCCCGCATTCTGTTTCCACTTTAAAGGCGCGCTTTGGACAATGAGTATCAAAATTCTCGCAAATTCATTTCTCGCGCCATAAATATTCAAACGCAATACATGAAGTCTTCCGTATGGAAGGTTATACAGTGAAACACGCTTCCGCCAATGTCTTTTGGTAAAGAAACTTCCCTTTTCACCTGTTATTGGCTCAGCTTTGACAGCTGGTCACCATGCGTGGCAGCAGCGCGCATGATTGCTTCAATATGAGCAACCCTCTCGTCAGGGCTGCTTCGAGGAGTGGGTCGATGAGGGTCACCACCGAAGACACGCACCGCGTCTTCCACAACCACCAGCCAATTTGCTGGCTCAACACAAACGTTTTTCATCTCGACCAGACAGTTCGAGGTTGCCCAACGGACAAGCTCGCGTCTTTCCGCTGCGATCGCTGAGATAAATAGTGTTTTCAGGCTTTTTGTCAGTTCGAGGAACTGCCGGACTCGGTCTGGTTCCGGCTGTCTGGCCGCCTGCTTTTCGAGAGCTTCCTCAAGGCGCAAGCGCTCCAGTTCCAGGGACTGTTTGCGGCTGTTGAACGTGTCCTTGTCAATGAGTTCGTCAAGCAAGGCATCGGTCGTCCGAGGCAGGGCAGTTTGTACCTCGTCGGTGCCCGCGCTCATCGGCAAGCGTGAAATCGAGCCGGCCATGGTCACCAAGCTGCGGCGACCTGCCATCCCGGTTTTTCGGATAGCTGATGTGCCTTTGACCGTCCGGATGCGCAGATCGTGGCGACGGACGCATCAAAGTTGATTGGGCCTACTCCAGATTGAGCACCAGGCTCTTCATGACGGTGTAGTGGTCGATCGTGGAGCGAACGGCCTCGCGGCCGAAGCCGCTTGCCTTGACGCCGCCCATCCACTGGTTGGGCTTGAGGTTGAGGTAACGGTTGATCCAGATCATCCCCGTCTCCATCCGGCGCGCCAGCCTGTGGGCGCGGTCGAGATTCTGCGTCCAGATGCCGCCGGCAAGGCCGAACTCCGTGTCGTTGGCCTGACGGATCATCTCATCCTCGTCGTCCCACTGCAGGACGCCCGTTACCGGACCGAAGATCTCTTCCTGCATCACCCGCATCTCGTTCTTCACATTGCCGAGCAGCGTGGGCTGGATGAAGAGCCCTTTCTCCAGACCGGGAATGCTCGCCCGCTGCCCGCCCGCCAGGAAGGTGGCTCCCTCCTTCTGTCCCAGGTCGAGATAGAAGAGGATCTTGTCGAATTGCGTCTGCGAGGCCTGCGGCCCCATGACCGTCACCGGGTCGAGCGGATCTCCCTGCGGCACCACAGCCAGTTTTTCCCGCAGCAGGACCATGAAATCGGCATAGATCTTCCTGTGCACGAAGAGCCTCGACCCGGCGATGCACATCTCGCCCTTGTTGTAGGTGTTGGCCGTCACCGCCGAGGCGGCCGCCTTTTCGAGGTCGGCGTCCTCGCAGACGATGTGAGCCGACTTGCCGCCCAGTTCCATCGTCTGGGGGATGATGTTCTGTCCCGCCATTTCAAGGATTTTTCGCGCCGTGGCGCGCGAACCGGTGAACGCGACCTTGCGGACGCGGGGATCCGTCAGGATCGGCTCGCCCAGCGCCTGCCCGTAGCCGGTGACGACATTGAGCACGCCCGGCGGCAGCAGGTCGGCGATGTCCCGCACGAATTCCATGACGGCAAGGCAGACCACCTCGGAAGGCTTCATGATGATGGTGCAGCCGGAGGCGAGCGCCGGCCCGATCTTCATGGTGAACATGCTCATGGGAACATTCCACGGAATGATCTGGGCGACGACGCCGACGGGCTCGCGATGGGTCAGAACGATCGCGTCGGGAAGATCGAAGGTCTCGCCCTTCATCTCGTAGGGCGCGCCGGCATAGGTATCGAGGTGATTGGCGGCCCGGGAGACGTCATTGATCGCCTGGGAGATCGGCTTGCCATTGTTCAATGCTTCCATCATGGCATAGTCGAAGATGCGCTCACGCAACCTTGCGGCGATCGCGGCAAGGATCGCCTGTCTCTCGCCGGGATACATGCGGGACCATTTCGGAAATGCGGCGTAGGCGGCATCCACCGCCCGCTTCGCATCGACCGCGTTTCCCGACTGGATATAGGCGACCGTTTCCAGGGTGGCCGGGTTGGTCAGCGCGATGGTTTCGCCGCTGTCGGCGCCGACCCACGCACCGTTGATGAAGTGTCCGTAGGTGTCGGGCTTGCGGAAACGCTCGGCGTAGCTTCTGGTCTTCTCAAGGGTCAGTTCCATGGTGATCTTTCCTGCCTGTTGGCTTCAAGGGGCAATTCGAATGATCGGCTTCACGGTGGTGCCGTCGCGCATGTCCTCAAAGGCCGCGGCGATCTCGTCGAAGCCGTAGAACCGGACGATCCGATCGATCGGAAACCGCCCCTGCATGAAGAAGTCGACGAGCATCGGAATGAGGACATCGGGATTGCTGTTGCCTTCGTTGATGCCTTTGACGCTGCGGCCAAGCTGGAGATGGCGCGCGCACACGAACGGCGCCGCATTGTCGCTCGGTGTCGCGACCACGCCGGCGACGCCCCTCGGCGCCAAAGATTCGATCGCCTGGCGGATAACCGGCAGGGCGCCCGTCGTGTCGAGCGCAAAATCGACGCCATGCGCCACCTGTTCCAGCACGGCGGCAGAAGCCGGCGCGTCGCCCGCGAGTATGGTCGTATCGGCGCCAAAGCCCCGCGCGAGTTCAAGGCGCCGGGGATTGCGATCGATGGCGACGATATGGCCACTGCCGGCAATGCGCGCCGCCATGACGGCCGCCAGGCCGACCGCGCCCGCGCCGAAGACCGCAAGCGTCTGGCCCGGCCGCATCCCGAAATCGTTGAAGACGGCTCCCGCGCCGGTCTGAAAACCGCAGCCCATCGGCCCCAGCAATTCAAGCGGCGCATCCGGGCGGACCTTCACCACGCCACGCTGCGGCGCGACGGCGTAGGTGGCGAAGGAGGACTGGCTGAAGAAATCACCGTTGACCGGTTCGCCGGCGGCATCAACATAGCGCGCCGCCGCAGCCTTCCTGCCGCCGAAATTAAGCGCCGCGAGATCATGGCAATAGGCAGGTTCCGCATTCCGGCAGCTTGGACACACGCCACACGAGCCGAAGGTGAGGACCACATGGTCGCCTGCCGCCACCTTGTCGACGCCGGCGCCGACGGAAGCGACGATGCCGGCGCCCTCATGGCCGAGAACGATGGGTTTCGGCATAGGGCCGTCATGGCCGGCGAACTTCAGATCGGTGTGGCAGATGCCGGTCGCAACCACCTTGACCAGCACTTCGCCGGCTCCCGGCCCGCTGATGTCGAGATCTTCAATGCAGGGAAGAGTTTGCCGGTCGCGAACGACCGCGGCTTTGATCCGCATGGTGCTTCCAATCGACCGGGCTCAGAGGCTCTATCGGCTCACAGTAGGAAAGATCCTGGATCGGCAATGTCCAAATCACGCAGATTTTCGAGGAGTGCCTTCAAAACAGACCCGCCTTCATCGACGACGGTGCCGCCCAGGTGAAAACGGGCGCCGATCACGCGGCGCCCTTCAATTCGGCCTCCCAATCCGAACCCCATTCCTGCACCAGATGGCCGGGTTCCACCTCGATGTAGCGCCGCACCGGCGGCAGGTAGTCGAGGGGGCGGATCGCGCTCTTGATCTCGTCGTTCGAGGTGAAGCGTCTGCGCCCGCGATAGGCGGGATCGGGGATGGGGACGGCGGAAATCAGCCGTTTGGTATAGGGGTGTTGCGGATTGTCGAAAATGGCCTGCCGCGGGCCGATTTCGACGATCTCGCCAAGATACAGGACGGCGACGCGATGGCTGACGCGTTCCACCGCTGCCATGTCGTGCGAGATGAACAGATAGGAAACCCCCAGGCTTTCCTGGAGTTCGAGCATCAGATTGATGACCTGTGCCTTGATCGAGACGTCCAGGGCCGAAACCGCCTCGTCGGCGACGATAAGCTTCGGGCGCAGTGCCAGCGCCCGGGCGATGCAGACCCGCTGACGCTGCCCGCCCGAGAACTCGTGGGGATAGCGCGCCGCCATTTCCATGGTTAGCCCGACGCGCCGCAGAAGCTCTTCCGTCATTTCCCAGGCGCGCGACCGGCTGGCCAGTCCGTGGGTCAGGATGGGTTCGACAATCGCCTCGCCTACGGGCAGGCGGGGATTGAGGCTGGCGAACGGATCCTGAAAGACGATCTGCATGTCCCGCCTCGCCACCCGCAGGTCCTGGCCATGCAGCTTGAGCACGTCCTGGCCGTTGACGAACACTTCGCCCGATTGCGGTTCGATGAGCCGCAGGACCGATCGTCCGATCGTCGACTTGCCGGAGCCGGATTCGCCGACGAGCGAAAGCGTTTCTCCCGCCTGTATGGAGAAGGAAACGTCCTCCACCGCATGCACGCGGCCGCTGACATTGCCCAGAAACCCGGACCTTATCTTGAAGCGCGTCGTCAGGTTCCTGACATCGAGAACCGTATCGTCGGCACGGACGGTATTGGGCGCCTCCCCCGGCTGCTCGGCTTCGCCGGTAGTCTTGTCGACGGTCGGAAAGCGGATCGGCTGCAGATGTCCCTTCATCGAGCCGAGGCGCGGAACGGCCGACAGCAGAGCCTTGGTGTAGGGCTTTTGCGGCGAGCCGAAGATGTCCTGCGTCGCACCCATCTCGACGACTTCACCCTGGTACATGACGATGGCGCGATCGGCGATCTCGGCAACGACCCCCATGTCGTGGGTGATGAAGAGCACCGACATCTGCTCTTCTTCCTGCAGTTCCTTGATGAGATCGAGGATCTGGGCCTGGATCGTCACGTCGAGCGCCGTGGTCGGTTCGTCGGCGATCAGCAGCTTGGGCCTGCAACTGAGCGCCATGGCGATCATGACGCGCTGGCGCATGCCGCCGGACAGGCTGTGGGGATAGACATCGAAGCGCGCGCGCGCACCGGGGATGCGAACCTTTTCGAGCAGGCGGATCGTCTCGGCCCTGGCTTCGCTTCGCGACATGCCTCTTTGCAGCACCAGCGCCTCGGAAATCTGGTAGCCGATCGTCAGGACCGGATTGAGGGAGGTCATCGGCTCCTGGAAGATCATGGCGATCTCCGTGCCCCGGATGTGGCGCATTGCCTGCTCCGGCAGTGTCAGCAGTTCGCGGCCGTCAAGGCGAACGGATCCCTCGATCCGCGAATTGGGGGCGGTGACCAGGCGCATGACGGACAGTGCCGTGACGCTCTTCCCGGAGCCCGATTCGCCGACAATGGCGACCGTATCGCCCGGCGCGACATCGAAGGAGATGTTTCGCACGACCGGACTGAGCCGGCCATCCCGGACGAAGGACGTGGTCAGATTTTCGACTGAAAGGATCGGCTTTGGGTTCGAATTTGACATGGCGTCTGTCTCGGATGGTGATCGGTTCGCGCTGAAGGCCCGGCGCCTTTCGCCGGGCAGGCTCGGGGGTTAGGGCTGCCGGCTGGCGGTCTGGCCCGATGCGTGGAAGCCCGCCGTTTTGGCATAGTCGACGACGAGCGCCCTGCGTTCCGCCTCGGAAAGGATGTCGTTGATGTCGGTGAAGCCGGCTGGCGCGCGCTTTTCCACCTCGTCGATCACCTGTTCCGGGCCGCCTCTGCGGTTCAGGGCTATCACGCTTGCCGTCGCCGCCAGCCGCTCGTGCTCATAGAGCCGCAACGCGGCGCGCGGGTGCTCGGCGCGCCGCAGGCAGTCGGCCAGGCAGCGCGCATCGAGGATCGCCTGGCTGGCGCCGTTCGAGCCTACCGGATACATTGGATGCGCCGCATCCCCCAGCAGCGTGACATAGCCGAAGCTCCATCTGGGCAGCGGGTCGCGATCCGCCATCGGATACTCGAAAATCTCGCGCGTTTCCTCGACCAGCGCGGGGATGTCGAAGCCGTCGACTGAAAAGCGGCGCGCAAAGGGAAGCACGACGGCATGGCCGGCCGGCCGCGACCAGTTGTCGGGCGGCGGCGGCGATACCGCGGGGTCCTTCAACCGCACATTGATCACCCAGTTCATCAACTGCCTGCCGTCCTTCGCGCCGGCGATCGGGTAGAGGACGAGCTTGCCCGCAAAGCCTCCGGCAATCGCCATGGTCCGTCCGTCGAGCCATACCGGCCAGTCCGTCGCCCCGCGCCACATCACGACGCCGTTCCAGCTTGGACGGCCTTCATCGGGATAGAAATGGCGGCGGCCGGTGGAATGGATCCCGTCGGCGCAGACCAGCAGGTCGCCGCGAACCGTCTCCGCAGAGCCGCCGGTGGCACTGTCCATGAAATGGGCGGTAACGCCTCCTTCGTCCTGCACGAAGCCGGTGAGCCGCCGCCCGGCGCGCACGGCGCCCTCTCCCAACCGCTCCCTGACCGCCGAATGGAGGATCGACTGGAGACGGCCGCGATGGATCGAGAATTGCGGCACCTCGTGGCCCGCATCGATGCCCCGGTTTTCGCGCCACACCTCCTGACCCATCCGGGTCAGATAGCGCAGCTCGCGGGTGCGGATACCCACCTCGTCAAGAGCCGGCAGCAAGCCCAGTTCCGCGAGTTCGCGGACGGCATGCGGCAGAATGTTGATCCCCACGCCGATCTCGCGCACCGAGGGCGCTGCTTCGTAGAGGACCGGGGAAATGCCGTTGCGATGCAGCATCAGGGCGGTCGTCAGCCCGCCGATCCCCGCACCCGCGATGATGACAGCCATCTAGCGGTCCTCCTCGGGCGGCGGCAGGAAATCGATTTCGTGCTGCGCCGATACCGCGACGACATCGGCGGGGAGCGCCGACGGGCCGAGATTGTGCAGAGCCCAGAAGAGATCGTACAGGCGGCGCGTCGGCGAGACCCAGAACAAGCATTTCGCGGCGGCTGTTTCACTCTTGTTGTAGATGCCATGGGGGATGCCCATGGGCAGGCGCACCAGGTCTCCGGGCTCGGCTGCCAGATCCTTTCCGTCGATCCACAGATCGAAGCGTCCGTCGAGGATGTAGAGAAACTCATCCTGCTGGGGGTGAATATGCGGCGGTACGAACGTGCCAGGCGGCAAGGTCGCATGCCAGGAGAACGACGTTTCGCACCGATGCTTGGGCACGTAGGTCTGTCCCAGGATATTCCAGCTCACATTGTCGAGGCCGTTCGCCATCGACGTAATTCCGGGAACCATGTCCATCTCTCTTTCCCTTTCGCTGACGCCGCCCAGGCGACGGGTTCGTTCAGGCTGTCCTGGGCGGCAGGAAATCGACCTCGTGAAGGGCCGACAGCCGCACGAGTTCCGCAGGATCGGTAACGCCGTCCAGCGCGCCGAACAGGTCGAACAGGCGGCGCGAGGGCGCGACACCGAAGACCGCCCTGGCATCGGACTGCGACCGGTTGTAGATGCCGTGCGGGATTCCCATCGGCATACGCACCACGTCGCCGGGGCCGGCATGGTGCAACTCGTCTCCGCACTCGACCTCCAGATTGCCTTCCAGCAGGATGATCCATTCGTCCTGGGTGGGATGGATATGCTCGGGTACGAACGTCCCGACCGGGATCAGCGCATCCCAGATCATCGCGTTTTCCGAATGAAACTTGGGCGTATAGGTGTGACCGACAACATTCCAGGATATCCCTTCGAGGGATTCGTTGGCGGGCGTTATTCCGAGTTGCTGCGACATGCGGTTTCCTTTCACTCAGATCGAGCCATGGGGCGACTATAGTCCCGCGGGTGGAGAGGCTGGTGTCCACAAAGCGCAAAAAATCGCCGGCGGCCTGCCGGCGGCGCGGAACTCCGGGCCCGGGCCGGCCTCAATGGTTTCGCCCCATCGATCGCCCGGCTCCCCGCGCCAGGCTTGGCGACTGGCCGAACGCCTCGCGATAGGCGATGGCGAAGCGGCCCAGGTGCGAGAAACCCGAATCATAGGCGATGTCGCTCACAAGAACGCCGTCGGGCGCGGTCTGCAGCAGATAATGCGCCATGTTGAGCCGCTCGTTTCTGAGATACTGCATGGGGCTGCAGCCGAACTTCTGCTGGAACAGCGCCTGAAGGCCGCGAATGCTGCATTGGGCAGCGCGGGCGATCTGCGCCAGGGTGATCGGATCGCGCAGATGGCCGTGGATGAAATCCCGCGCGCGGCATAGTTTTCCGATGCCGGCGGCCGGCAGGGCTCTACGGCTGAGAAAGTGGCTGATCACGCTGGGCTGGACCATGAGCAGGCGGGTCAGCAACTGCTCTTCGATAACCCCCTGATGGCGGTTGTCCTCCCTGCCCCAATGGTCCGGTCCGTGCTGCGCGGCCGCAACGCAGGCCTGCAGGAGCGTCATCCACTCGGCAATTTCCGGCCGGCGCCGGTCGACGGCCAGTTCGAACCTCACCGGCCGTGCCAGTTCGTGGCCGATGAGCGTTTCCGCCAGCGCGTTCAGCGCGCCGCTATCGATCCGCAGGATAAGCTGCTCGCAGCCGGCATGCCATGTCAGCCTGGTCGGCAGGCACGGATTGAGGACAGCGGCGGTGTGCTCGTCGACAAGGACGGTGTCGCTGCCGTGGGAAATCGACGCGCTGCCACGCAACGGAACCTGGACCAGATAGAACCCGTCGAGAGCGCGCGGGTTGACCTCCACTTCGGCGCCGAACCGCAAATAGTTCAGTGACAGGTTTCGCCCCGCCGCCCGGTTCTTGACCGCCGTAAAATCCCTGCTTGCGCCGACGCAGCTCATCTGGTGGGAACAGAAGCTGCGCGAGACGAGATGCCGCGCCTCGTCCACATCGGACGTGCTGAACAGCCGGTAGGCTTGCAGCGGTTCAGGCGTGGCGTGGGCGAATCCGGGCATGTCGCACCATCAGTGAGCGTTGGAGTGACTGTAGGGATCGGTGACCTCGCGCAGCCGATCGCCGACGAGGTTGATGGAAAAGACGAGCAGCAGCAGGGCGATGCCGGGGAACATCGAGATCCAGTACTTGCCGGACAGCAAATAGCCGTATCCATTGGCGATCAGCATGCCGAGCGACGGTTCGGTGACCGGGACGCCGACGCCGAGGAACGACATTGTTGCCTCCAGCGAGATGGCATTGGCGATATGGATCGTCGCGATCACGATCAGCGCGGGCAGGCAGTTCGGCAGAAGGTGCCGGAACATGACGCGCCATTGCGGCGCGCCGAAGGAGATGGCCGCGTCGACATATTCCTTCTCGCGCTCGACGAGAGCGACGCCGCGCATCATGCGCGCATAATAGGCCCACTGAACCGTCACGAGCGCGATGATGACCTTGTCCACGCCACGGCCGAAAACCGACAGCAGCATGAGCGCAATGAGGATGGTCGGAAAGGCGAGCTGCAGGTCGACGATGCGCATCGCGATCGTGTCGACGCGTCCTCCCAGATAGGCGCATCCTATGCCCACCGTCGCACCGATGATGCAGGAGATGAAGACCGACACGACGCCGACCACGATAGAGATGCGCAGGCCGTGCAGGATGGCCGACAGGAGATCGCGGCCCTGATCGTCGGTGCCCAGCCATGCGGTGATGCCGGTGCCCAGCTCGCTGCCCGGCGGCAGCATGTTGTCCATGATGTCGAGCGTATCGAGGTCGTAGGGGTTCTGCGGCGATATCTGCGGGGCGAAGAGCGCCAGCACGATGAACGCCAGCAGCAGGATGACGCCGAAGACCGCGAGCGGCGAGCGGATGAAGGCCCTGAAGATCTTGCGCATCCGCTGGAGGAAGCGTGACCGCTGATGGGAGCCCAGCGCGGAAGCCGAAGTTTGAAGTGTCATGGTTCTCAAGCCCCCGAGACGCTGTGTCGAATGCGCGGATCCAGGATCGCGTACAGGAGATCGACCAGGAAATTCGTCGTGACGAAAATGAAGGACGTCATGCAGACATAGGCGATGATGACCGGCCGGTCGGTATTGATGACTGAATCGATCAACAGTTTTCCCATGCCGGGGTAGGAAAATACGGTTTCGACGGAGACCGAATAGGCGATGATGGTGCCGAACTCGATGCCCAGCACCGTGATGACCGGCAGGATCGCATTCTTGAGAATATGCACGGCCACGATCCGCGCCGGCGGCACGCCGCGCGCATGGGCGGTTCGGATATAGTCCTGCCGATTGACGTTGCGGGCGCTTGTCTCGCTGATGCGGATGATCAGCGAGATCTTGTACAGCGCCAGCGTCACCGCGGGCAGCAGCACATAGGTCAATCCTTCCAGGGAGGTGATCGACCAGTTCAGGCCGAGAAAGCTGGTTGTCGGACCGCGCCCGCCGGACGGCAGCCAGTGCAGTTGTACGGCGAAAACGGAAATCAGCATCAGCCCAACCCAGAAATAGGGAAGGGAGAAACCGAAGATCGATCCCGTCATGACGATCTTGTTGAAGGCGCTGCGGTGCTTCAAGCCGGCGGTAAGGCCGAGCGGTATGCCGATCAGGATGGATGCAATGATCGCGATGATCGCCAGTTCGAGCGTTGCCGGCAGGCGCTCGAAAATGACCGACATGGCCGGCTTGCCATAGACGAACGAATTGCCGAGATCGCCATGCGCGGCATTCCACAGGAAATGGAAATACTGCTCGAGGACCGGGCGATCGAGACCCAGACGTATGATGGCGGCTTCCCGCTCCGCCGGGTCGGTGGTGTTGCTCATCAGAACGTCGACCGGGTTACCGAGGACGAACACCGAGAAGAACACCAATGTTACCGTAACATAAAGAACGGCAAACCCACCTAGAACCCTACGTAACAGGAAAGAAATCATTGCATTGATCCACTTTTACCAAATACGAGAGAGATATCGTTAACAATATAGGGTGCTCATATTCACTTTATTCAGAGCACCCTATATTTCAGAACTTGCCCTCCGAACCTATTTGATAGTTCGGAGGTTTTTTCCGCCTGTTATTTAGCCGGGGTAAATATACGGGCGGATGTCCGTTCGTCGGAGCGGGCCGCGATATCGATCCCGTTACGCGCCGCCCAGGTGCTGACCTGGAAATACAGCGGCACGATGGGCACATCGCTGCCGATGATCCGCACGGCATCCTCCAGCGTCTTGGTCCTTTCGCCCTGATCCATCAGGGTCAGCGCCTTGGCCATGGTCGAGTCCAGCTCGGGGTTGCAATAGTGACCCCAGTTGACGAGACCCCATCCCCTTTCCTTGTCTGGACAGGCGATCAGGGCGCGGAACGGAAAGGACGCCTCGCTGGTCGGCACCGGCCAGCTCATCATGGCGGTGGACACGTCGCCCTGGGAGTAGCGCGTCGTGATGACCGAGAACGGAACGGAATCGAGCGTCGTACGGATGCCCACCCGCGTAAGCATCTGGGCGATCGCCTGCGAGACCTTGGCGTCGTTCATAAGACGGTTGTTGGTCGCGAGCAGGTTCAGATGAAAGCCCTCGGGATAGCCCGCCTCGGCGAGAAGCGCCTTGGCCCGCTCGGGGTCGTATGTCGGCGTCAGCGTATCCAGATAGCCGTCCATCGACTTGAGAACGATGTTGGTGGTGGGCAGCGCAAGGCCCTCCATCAGCCGGGCAGAGATCGCCTCGCGGTCGATCGCCAGATTGACCGCCTGACGGACCCGGACATCGCTCAGGGGATTGACCGTGAGCGGGTTTCCGTCGTTGTCGGTGATGCCCGGCGTGGTCTCGCGTC
This sequence comes from Nitratireductor sp., assembly GCA_020441665.1. Taxonomy (GTDB): domain Bacteria; phylum Pseudomonadota; class Alphaproteobacteria; order Rhizobiales; family Rhizobiaceae; genus Salaquimonas. Next base: position 14,188 of record JAGRLT010000085.1, on the reverse strand, counting down.
CACTGTCGAGGAAGAGGAAGACGAAGCGGTAGGATGTCTTCTCGCTGATGGTGAAGTCCTTGTTCTCCCGCAACGATGCGATGTCGGAGGAAGGCACGTTCTCGATGGCGTCGACATTGCCGGACAGCAGGGCGCTGAGGCGCGCGCTGTCATTTGGCAGGAAGCGGATTTCGACGTTGTCCCAATCCGGCTTGCCGCCCCAGAAATGCTCGTTGGCCTCCATGACCACACGGTTTTCCGGGTCGTATGAAACCAGCTTGTACGGCCCCGTCCCGACGACGCCCTTGCCGGTCCGGAAGTCTTCCGTGAGCAGGCCCTGCGTCGCGTTCTTGCTGACGATCGCGATGTTCGACAGATCCGGGAGCAGGAGCGGGTACGGGCCCTTCGTCTTGAGGCGAACGGTATGGTCGTCGACGATCTCCTTGCCGATGATCGCCTTGGTATAGATCGTCAGGCTCGCCGTGCTGCTGGTGATGGTCGCCGGCCGCTCGATCGACCAGACCACGTCTTCTGCCGTCAGCGGCGAACCGTCGCTGAAGGTCGTGTCGCGCAGCTTGAACTCCCAGGTCTCGTCGTCGACGATCCGCCAGCTCTCCGCCAGGCCGGGAACGAACTTGCCGTCGGTATCCGTCCGCACCAGCGTGTCGAAGAAATTGGTCGCCAGCGCGAGGTTCTGTCCGGCATTGGTGAAATGCGGATCAAGCGTCGTTGCCGGCGCCATCAGGCCGAGTTTCAGGTCTGCTGCCTGGCCCGTGGCCGGATAGGCGGCCAGCGCGCCGAAGAGCGCAAGGGCCGATATTGTCTGCTTCAGTATGTTTCCCATCTACCTTCTCCTTTTCGTTTCGAAGGACTTCCCTGCTCAACCGCTTGCTATCGCGGCATTGGTCAAATCGATGAAACCAGGCATCCTGGCTTCCAGGACTAATCTCCCCACAAAGAGCCGCAGGCCGCCTCGACCCGGTCGACGATGTCGCCGGCCACCACCAGCGTCCTGACGCGTTCGATATCGGCATAGACCCATCGCCCCCCCTCCAGAGCGGCCGGCACCTCTTCCCGCAAGGCGCGCCAGGCAGCTCTCGTGCCGGTCCCGACGGCAAAGCCGGCAAGGGACGGCTCGGCGATATCGAGCGCCTGCGCGGCCAAAAGCATTTCGACGGCGATCACCGCCTGCGCGTTTTCAAGGACGGTGCGGGTCCGCCGGGCGGCGAAGCACGAATTGCTGATGTGATCCTCGGTGTTCCCCTTCGCCGGCAGGCTGATGACGCTGGCGGGGCTGCAAAGCGCGATATTCTCCAGCACCAGCCCCGTTCCGGTGCTCTGGGCACCGGACAATCCCGGATTGACCCCGGGGCGCACCGCCGCAAGGCCGCCCGGCAGGCCGAAACTGCAGGCCGGATCAACGAGGCGCTCGCTTCGCCGGTCGGATATCGCCGAGAGGTCGGTCACGACCAGTGCCAGCAGGTCCATGGCCTGGGCGATATACTGGCCATGGAAATGGCCGCCGGAAATGACGCTGTACCGATCCCCGTCCCTGAAGATCAGCGGGTTGTCGGTGGCGCTGTTGATTTCGGTCGTCAAAATCCGATCGATGTAGTCGAGCGCGTCGAGGACGGGCCCGTGCACCTGTGGCGCGCAGCGCAGCGAATAGGCGTCCTGGATGCGTGGCGGCACGGCATCCACCGCCCCCCTGGCGCCGGCCGCGTTCCATGGCGGCACCTGGCGGGCGGCCTCGGTGCAGCGTCTTGTATCGCGCAATATCCGCTGCATCGACCGCGCCACGCGACGCTGGCCATGATGCGGCCGCGCCGCCATCACGCGATCCTCGAAGCAGGCGATCTCGGCACGCAGCGCTTCCAGGGAGAGACAGAGCGATATGGAGGCGTTGCTCAGCAGCCGGCGGGCATCGCTGGCCGCCAGAACGGCATAGGCGAGCGATGCGGTCGCACCGTTGATGAGCGCCGCGGTCTCCTTGGCCTTGAGGTCGATCGTCTCGGCCATTCCGGCGCGCCTGAATGCCTCGGGCGCCGCCATGACGGCGCCCTGGAAACGGACCTTGCTTTCGGCGGCGCCGACCATGGCGGCGCTCATCAGCGCAAGCGGAGCGAGATCGCCGCTCGCGCCGACGCTTCCCTTGGAGGAGACGACGGGCGTGATGCCCTTGTTCAGCATGTCGACGAGGCGCTCGACGATTTCGACGCGGACCCCCGAATGGTTGGTCGCAAAGGCGTTGACCCGCAACAGCATCATCGCTCGAACGACCTCGTCGGGCATCGGCTCGCCGGCTCCTGCCGCCGCCGCCCGCATCAGGTTGACCTGAAACGCCTCCATCTCCTGCTGGGTGATGCGGATGTTCTTGCGCCCGCCCACACCGGTGTTGAAGGCATAGATCGGCGGCGCCTGGTCGGTAAGCCAGTTGTCTTCGATGTAGCGTCGCGTCTCCGACAGGTTCTCGCGCACCTGATGCGCCAGCCGGACCGGTTTTCCACCGCGCGCCGCGGACACGACGCCATCAAGACGCATATCGGCTCCGGTTATCTCGATCTCTTTTTCCATAGTATTTTCCAAAAAACCGATCACCTTTCAAAATATACTATAGAGATTTTAAATATTACTTTCGAAAAATTGGATGATATATCTGGAATTTCTTCCGTTCTGCTCGAATAATATCGATCACTATTTGATATGATCGAAATTTCGTCGTGGGTTCATCGGTAGCTGGAAAAATGCTAGCGTCTCCTCCTTGAGGCCACAAATACCGTTTACCTATCTTTCCTATACCTTGAGGGCATAGATGCAGATCCGCCAACTCCAGTACGTGCTGTCGGTTGCCCAGCACGGAAGCATCGCGGCCGCCAGTCGCGCGCTGAACATCGCGCAGCCGGCGCTTTCGCGGCAGATCGCCGCGATCGAGGAGGAAATAGGCAATCCGCTGTTCGAACGCCTGCCGCGCGGCGTGACGCTGACGCGCGCCGGCAGGGAGATGATCCGGCACTCGACGCACATTCTCGACCAGCTCGGCGATGTGAAGGCGCATGTCGCCGCAGCGGCGGAAGGGCGGCGCGGGACGCTCAGGATCGGCGTCATTCCCAATCAGAGCGCCAATCCCCGCCTGATCGGAGCGATAAAGGCATTCACGCGCGCGGTTCCGGACGTCACCATCGTCGTGACGCCCATGGCCTCCGCCAGGCAGGAAGCCGCGCTCAAGGACGGCACGCTGGATGCCGGGCTCATCGTATGGCGATCGCCGCTGGATGCCAGCCTGACGGGGAAGTTCGTTCAGCGCGACCATATGGCGGTCGCCGTCCCGCAATCGATCCTGCAGGCGCTCGGCCCGATAACGACGCTGGAGCAATTGTCCGAGCAGAATTTCGTCGTCTACGATCGCGACAAGTTTCCCGCCCTGCAGGACTCGATCTCAAGAGCGCTGAAGGAAGCGGGCATCCGGCCGATGAGCACGCCCATGGCCGCGGATTTCCAGGCCCTGCTCGGCTATGTCATCGCGGGGATAGGCTGTGCGATCGTTCCCTATTCCTATCTCGACTTATGCCCGCCAAGCATATCGATCCTGTCCGTCGACGGGATCGACATCGTCTACAACATCGAGATCGTGCACAGGACGCGGAACAACGACCCGACCGTACACCGCTTCATAGAGGCCGTCGTGAACCAGCGAACGCAGGCGGGCTCCGATCGGGAATAGCCCCCTCGACCCCGATCGCGGCGGCAGGCCGACGAACCGGGCCGCATCCCGGTTCCCGACCGGTTGGCCTTGCGGGGAGGATGTCCGATCCGCTCACCGTTCTTTTGAGTTTAAAGAGTTGGTCCTTGCCGCAAAATTCGGCTACATGCCGGTGAACCGAAAATTTTTGCCGGGCGAGAGAATGCAGAGCAACGCGCGAAAGGCCGACACACCCGACGACACTTCTCTTGCCGCGCGCCGGCTGAAGCTGTGGATCCGCATGCTGGGCGTAACGCGCGCGGTCGAGAACGAGTTGCGCGAGTTCCTGCGCGTCAGTCACGACACGACGCTGCCGCGCTTCGACGTGATGGCGGCGCTCTACCGAAATCGAACCGGCCTGACGATGACCGAACTTTCGCGGATGCTGCTGGTTTCCAACGGCAATGCGACGACCGTGGTCAACCGTCTGGTGAATGACGGCGTTGTCGACCGGATCCCGTCGGAGGAGGACCGCCGCCGCATCACGGTAACCTTGACCCCCGAAGGCGTGGCGCAGTTCGAGACGCTCGCGGCGGAGCATCGGGCCGTCGTCGACCGGCTGTTCTCGACCTTGGACGAGCAGGATCTGAACGCGATGCGCGATATCCTTCGGCGTATTCGGGCGGGCCTGCCTGTCTGAAGCGGCCGCGAACGTGCTGAACCGCCGACACGTGCGATCGCCACGGTTCACGCATCGAATTCTGTCGCTCCTCCAGCAGTGCTTCCCATATGGTCGGCGCCCCGGACGCGTCGGAACAGGGGACAGGATCAGCGGAAAAAGGTTTAAGCTAAAAATTTTTATACTTGAAATAAATTGAGAACTGGCGTATGCTGCGCGGACATGGCCCGACAGGGGCCCCGACAGGGAAGGAGGTCAAAATGAAGATACTGTGCCTGGGTGGCGGCCCTGCAGGCCTCTATTTCGCCATCTCGATGAAGCTGCGCGATCCCTCGCATGAGGTGACGGTTCTGGAGCGAAACCGGGCAAACGACACCTTCGGCTGGGGCGTCGTGCTTTCCGATGACGCGCTCGGCAAGATGCAGGAGAACGATCCGAAATCGACCGATGCGATCCGCTCGCATTTTGCTTATTGGGACGACATCGCGGTCGTCCACGACGGCCACCGGACCGTATCGGGCGGACACGGTTTTGCGGGAATCGGCCGCAAGCAGATGCTGATCCTGCTGCAGGAGCGCGCCCGCGAGCTGGGCGTCGAGCTGAAATTCGAGACCGAGTTCAAATCGGCTGAGGAATACCGCAAGGACTATGATCTCGTCGTCGGCTCGGACGGGATCAATTCCCTCGTCCGCAAGGAATACGAGAGCGATTTCAAGCCCGATATCGACCTGCGCCGGTGCAAGTTCATCTGGCTTGGAACGCATCAGAAATTCCACGACGCCTTCACCTTCATCTTCGAGAAGACGAAGCATGGCTGGATGTGGGCCCACATCTATCAGTTCGACGCCGACACGGCGACCTTCATCGTCGAGACCTTGCCCGAGACCTGGGACAAATGGGGTTTCGAGCATATGACGAAGGAGGAAGCGGTCGAAACCTGCAGGCAGATCTTCGAGAAGCATCTGGGCGGCCACGACCTGATGTCGAATGCCGCTCATCTGCGCGGCTCGGCCGTCTGGATGCAGTTCCCGCGCGTGATCTGCGAAAAATGGTATCACGAGAATGTCGTGCTGATCGGCGACTCGGCGGCGACCGGGCACTTCTCGATCGGCTCGGGTTCGCGTCTCGCCTTCGACAGCGCCATCGCGCTTGCCGATTACCTGCATTCCGAACCGTCGATGGAAGACGCCTTCGTGCGCTATCAGGAAGAGCGCCGGGTCGAGGTGCTGCGCCTGCAATCGGCGGCGCGCAACTCGCTCGAATGGTTCGAGGAGGTCGAGCGGTATCTCGACATGCCGCCCTTGCAGTTCGCCTATACGCTGCTGACCCGCAGCCAGCGCATCAGTCATGAGAACCTGCGGCTGCGCGATCCCGAATGGCTCGGCGCGGCCGAGGCCTGGTTCCAGGAACAGGCCGGCGGCGAGCGGGACCGGCGGCCGATGTTCGCGCCCTACAGGATCGGCGGGATGGAACTGAAGAACCGCATCGTGATGTCGCCGATGGCGCAGTACAAGGCGGTGGACGGTTGCCCGACCGACTGGCATTTCATGCATTACACGTCGCGCGCGGTGGGCGGCGCGGCGCTGATCTATACCGAAATGACCTGTGTCAGCCCCGAGGGCCGGATCACCCCCGGCTGCCCCGGACTGTACGCGGCCGAGCATGAGGTGGCGTGGAAGCGGATCGCTGATTTCATCCACACCGAATCGAGCGCGAAGTTCTGCATGCAGATCGGCCATTCGGGGCGCAAGGGTTCGACCTGTGTGCCGTGGGATGGCGGCATCGACGCGCCGCTCAAGGACGGGGCCTGGAAGACGATGGCGCCCTCCTCGCTGCCCTACAAGCCGGCGAACGACGTTCCGCAGGAAATGACCCGTGCCGACATGGACCGGGTGCGCGATGACTTCGTGCGAGCGACCGAGATGGCTGCGCGGATCGGCGTCGACATGATCGAGATGCACGCCGCGCACGGCTATCTGCTGGCCGAGTTCATCTCTCCCGTAACCAACAAGCGCAGCGATGCGTATGGCGGCAGCCTCGAAAATCGGCTGCGTTATCCGCTTGAGGTGCTCGCGGCAATGCGCGAAGCCTGGCCCAGCGAAAAGCCGCTATCGGTGCGCATCTCCGCCCATGACTGGATCGACGGAGGCGTGACCCCGGACGAGGCGGTCGAGATCGCCAGAGCCCTGCATGCCGGCGGCGCCGACATCATCGACGTTTCCTCCGGTCAGACCGACCCGGCGGAAAAGCCGATCTATGGCAGGATGTTCCAGACGCCGTTCTCGGATCGCATCCGCAACGAGGCGCATATCCCGACGATGACCGTCGGCAACATCAGCGACTACGACCAGGTGAACGGCATCCTGATGGCGGGCCGCGCCGATCTCGTCTGCCTTGCAAGGCAGCATCTGGCCGATCCGTTCTGGACGCTGCACGCCGCCGTCGAGCAGGGCGATGCCGAAAGCCAATGGCCGGCGCCCTACAAGGGTGGCCGCGATCTGCTGGTGCGCCTGAAGCAGCGTCAGCAGGAGATGATCCGCGTATGACGCTCGACGGAAAGCAGGTCCTTGTCACGGGGGGCGGCACCGGCGTCGGCGCCGACCTTGCCCGCGCCTTTGCGGCGCAGGGCGCGGCGGTGATCGTGGCCGGCCGGCGGCTCGAACCCCTGCAGCAGATCGCCGGGGCGCTGCCGCGCGCGCGCGCGATCCAGGCCGACGTGACCGATGAGGAGAGCGTGCGGGCGATGTTCGATGCGGCCGGGCCCTGCGAGGTGGTCATTGCCAATGCCGGGGCGGCGGACAGTACGCCCTTCGCAAAGGTCGATCTCGACCACTGGAACAGGATGCTGGCGGTCAATCTGACCGGCACGTTCCTGACCTTTCGCGAGGGGCTTTCCCGGATACAGGGCTGGGGCCGGCTGATCGCCGTTGCATCGACCGCGGGGCTCAAGGGGTATCGCTACGTTGCCCCCTATGCGGCGGCCAAGCACGGCGTCGTGGGTCTCGTCCGCAGCCTGGCGCTGGAGGTTGCGAAGAAGAAGGTGACGGTGAACGCGCTGTGCCCGGGCTTTCTCGACACCGAGATGACCGAGCGCTCGATTGCCAACATCATGGCGAAAACCGGCGCCGGCCGGCAGGAGGCTCTCGCCGCGCTGACGCAGGCAAACCCGCAGGGGCGGCTGGTTCAGCCGGCGGAGGTCAGCGCCGCGGCGTTGTGGCTGTGCGGCGCGGGTTCGGATGCGGTCAACGGCCAGGCGATCGCGATTGACGGGGGTGAGGCATGAAACGCACCCGCGGGATGCAAAGACAGGAAAGGCACCAAGATGACGGAAATGGCCGGGATTGAGCCGAAGCATTTTCTGTGGGAGGTCCGCGACCGCGTGGCGATCATTCGCCTCGACCGCCCCGAGCGCAAGAATCCGCTGACCTTCGACAGCTATGCCGAACTGCGCGATACGTTTCGCTCCCTGAGCTACGCGACGGATATCGACGTGGTGGTCTTCGCGTCAAATGGCGGCAATTTCTGTTCGGGCGGCGATGTGCACGACATCATCGGCCCGCTCGTCGGCATGGACATGAAGGGATTGCTGGCCTTCACGCGCATGACCGGCGATCTGGTCAAGGCGATGATCGGCTGCGGCAAACCCATTGTCGCGGCGGTCGACGGAATTTGTGTCGGTGCAGGGGCGATCATCGCCATGGCATCGGATCTGCGGCTCGCCAGCCCCGAGGCGAAATGCGCGTTTCTCTTCACCCGCGTGGGGCTTGCCGGCTGCGACATGGGCGCCTGTGCCATGCTGCCGCGGATTATCGGACAGGGCCGGGCGGCGGAACTCCTCTATACCGGCCGGGCCATGTCGGCCGACGAGGGCGAGCGATGGGGGTTCTGGAACGCCCTGCACGCCGCGCAGGCGCTGGAAGACGAAGCGTTGAAACTGGCCACGCGGCTCGCCGCCGGCCCGACCTTCGCCCACGGGATCACCAAGACCCAGCTCAATCAGGAATGGAACATGGGCCTCGAGCAGGCGATCGAGGCCGAGGCACAGGCACAGGCGATCTGCATGCAGACAAAGGACTTCGAGCGCGCCTATCGCGCGTTCGTGGCAAAGGAGAAGCCGGCTTTTGCCGGCGACTAGAAGCATAGTGGCGAGGCAAAAGCATTGAGCGACAAGAGTTTCCTTAGCTGGCCGTTCTTCGAGGCGCGCCATCGCGAATTGTCGGTGGCGCTCGAAGAGTGGTGCGGCGCACATCTTCCCGCCGAGCACGCCGATGTCGATGCCGCCTGCAAGGGGCTGGTCGCGGCGCTCGGGGGCGCGGGCTTTCTTCGGCATTCGGGCGCGGACGAGGGCGAGGTGCTTGACGTCCGCTCGCTTTGCCTGATCCGCGAGACCCTGGCACGCCACGACGCGCTGGCGGATTTCGCGTTTGCGATGCAGGGGCTCGGCATGGGCGCCGTCAGCCTGTTCGGCACGCCGGAGCAGCGCCGCTGGCTGGAAAAGACCCGAGCTGGAACGGCCATCTCGGCCTTCGCGCTGACCGAGCCCGCCTCCGGCTCGGATGTGGCCAGCACGGCGACGCTCGCCGAAAAGGTGCCGGGCGGCTATCGGCTCAGCGGCGAAAAGACCTACATCTCCAATGGCGGCATCGCCGATCTCTATGTCGTCTTTGCCCGCACCGGCGAGGCGCCCGGTACGCGCGGCCTCTCGGCCTTCCTGATGCCGGCGGCGACCGAAGGGCTGTCGATCGCCGAGCGGATCGAGGTGATTGCGCCCCATCCGCTGGCAACGCTTCGCATGGAGGCGGCCTTCCTGCCCGAGAGCGCGCTGATCGGCAAGCCGGGGGAAGGGTTCAGATTGGCGATGTCGGTGCTCGACGTATTCCGCCCGACCGTCGGCGCGGCGGCCCTCGGCATGGCGCGGCGCGCGCTTGACGAGGCGCTGGCGCGCGTCACAAGCCGCAAGGTGCAGGGCGAACCGCTCGCGGCACTGCAGATGGTGCAGGGCCACCTGGCCGACATGGCGCTCAAGATCGACGCCGCGGCACTCCTCGTCTATCGGGCCGCCTGGACCAAGGACCAGGGCGCCGCCCGGGTCTCGCGCGAGGCGGCGATGGCGAAACTCTATGCGACGGAAGCCGCGCAGGAAGTCATCGACGCGGCGGTGCAGCTCCATGGCGGCGACGGCGTGCGCCACGGATCGAAGGTCGAGGAACTGTATCGCGACATCCGCGCACTGCGCATCTATGAGGGCGCCACCGACGTTCAGCGCCTCGTCATCGCACGGAGCGTTCTGGGATGATCTACAGGCGCACGGTTCCCGTCGAATTCAATCACTGCGACCCGGCGGGGATCGTTTTCTACCCCCGCTATTTCGAGATGACGAATTCGGTCGTCGAAAATTTCTTCGCCGAAGTCCTGAACTATCCGTTCAGCCGTATTCACCTGCAGGAAAAGTCGGGCCTCCCGACAGTTCACATCGAGATCGACTTCCGCGCGCCCTCGCGCCTGGGCGACCGGCTCGATTTCACGCTTGAGATCGTACGGGTGGGACAATCCAGCGTGCATCTTGTTCTGCAGGCCGGTTCGGGCGGGCAGGAGCGGTTGCGAATGCAGAGCGTTCTCGTATGGGTCTCGCCCGCGGGAAAGGCGGCGCCATGGCCCGCCGAAATCCAGGAAAAGATGAAGGCATTCAAGGGGAAACGACAAAATGCATGAGATTTTGCATCCCAAGGGCTGGAAGGCCACACCAGGATATTCCAACGGCATCGCGGCGTCCGGGCGGATGGTGTTTACCGGCGGAATGATCGGCTGGAACGACCAGCAGGAGTTCGAGACCGACGATTTCGCCGGGCAGGTCGAGATGGCGCTCAAGGGCATTGTCGGCGTTCTCGCCGAGGCGGGCGCAACACCTGAACATCTGGTCCGGCTGACCTGGTATGTGACCGACAAGCACGAATATCTGGCATCGCTCAAGGAAATCGGCCGCGTCTACAAGGCCGTCATCGGCCGCACCTATCCGGCAATGGCGCTGGTGCAGGTCGTCGCACTGGTCGAGGACCGGGCGAAAGTCGAAATCGAGGCAACCGCGGTCGTGCCGGACGCCGCCTGATCGGCGCAGATACGGGATCGCAACAGGGAGACTGAACATGACGCGCAATCCGACGCTTGGGCCCACGGCGCATGTGGATACGTTCACGCGGGACAATCTTCCTCCGCCCGAACTCTGGCCCGAGCTCAAACTCGGGACGTTCCAGTATCCCGAATATCTCAACGCGGCGGTCGAATTGACCGATGCGATGGTCGCCAAGGGCTTTGGCGACCGCCCTGCCCTGGTCGGCAATGGCCGCATGCGCACCTACAAGGAACTGACCGACTGGAGCAATCGCATCGCCAACACGCTGGTTCGCGATTTCGGCGTCAAGCCGGGCAATCGGGTCCTGATCCGCTCCTCCAACAATCCGGCGATGGTGGCCTGCTGGCTGGCGGCGACCAAGGCGGGCGCGGTGGTCGTCAATACGATGCCGATGTTGCGGGCCGGAGAACTTTCCAAGATCATCGACAAGGCGCAGATCACGCATGCGCTCTGCGATACGCGGCTGATGGACGACCTCGTCCAGGCCGGAAAGAACAGCCGGTTCCTGGAAACCATTGTCGGGTTCGACGGGACGGCCAATCACGATGCCGAACTCGATCGCTCCGCGCTGGCGCAGCCGGTCCAGTTCGACAGCGTGCGAACCGGTCGCGACGACGTGGCGCTGCTCGGCTTTACCTCCGGCACGACGGGCGAACCGAAAGCGACCATGCATTTCCACCGCGATCTGCTGATCATCGCCGATGCCTATGCCAAGGAAGTCCTGGCCGTCCAGCCGGAAGACGTTTTTGTCGGCTCCCCTCCCCTCGCATTCACCTTCGGCCTGGGCGGGCTGGCCATCTTCCCGCTTCGTTTCGGTGCCTCGGCCGTGCTGCTGGAGAACGCATCGCCGCAGAGCATGGTCGAGATCATCGAGAAATACGCCGCCACGATCTGCTTTACGGCGCCCACCGCCTATCGCGTGATGTTGCGGGCGCTCGACGAGGGTGCCAATCTGTCGAGCCTGCGCGTGGCGGTATCGGCGGGCGAAACGCTGCCCGCTCCGGTCTATGAGGAGTGGGTGCAAAAGACCGGCAAACCGATACTGGATGGGATCGGGGCGACGGAAATGTTGCACATCTTCATCAGCAACCGCTTCGACGACAGCCGACCGGCCTGCACCGGCCGTCCGCTCAAGGGCTATGAAGCGAAGATCGTCGGCCCCGACGGCGAAGAACTGCCGAGCGGCGAGGTTGGCCGCCTGGCGGTGCGCGGACCGATCGGCTGTCGCTACATGGGCGACCCGGACAAACAGGGTGCCTATGTGCAGAATGGCTGGAACCTGACCGGCGACAGCTTCTGGCGCGACGAGGAGGATCACTACCACTTCACCGCGCGAACCGACGGGATCATCCTTTCGGCCGGCTACAACATTGCCGGCCCCGAGGTCGAGGCCGCGCTGCTGTCGCATTCCGATGTGCTGGAATGCGCGGTCGTCGGCGCGCCGGATCCCGAACGCGGCCAGATCGTTGAAGCGCATGTGGTGTTGCGCGCCGAGGCCGAACCCGGGGAGAGCATGGTCAAGGTGTTGCAGGACCATGTGAAATCGACGGTCGCGCCGTATAAATATCCGCGCCGGATCGTGTTCACGCAGGCATTGCCGAAGAACGAAAGCGGCAAGATCCAGCGCTTCCGCCTGCTCGAGGGCCGCAACTGAGACGACACCCGTTCTCGCAGCGCGGGACAAGGTTCCGGTTGCGCGGCCGGGCGTGCGGATTTCCGGCAGGCCTTCACGGTTGGCCGACGATCCGGCCAGTATGGTGGGTGGGCCGGCCAGCCCGGCGGACCGGCAACCGGGCCTGTTGGGGAAATCGCGCGCCATCCGGTGACTGCGGCTTGCGGAACCCGCCCTTGCGGCCGGAGATCAGCCGTCCGCGGCGATGCGTGCATCCAGATCCCAGCTACAGTCCGCTACCCATACCTGCCGCATGGACCTGCATGAAATGGCGGAGAGGAAGGGATTCGAACCCTCGAGACGGTTCCCCGCCTACACCCTTAGCAGGGGTGCGCCTTCGACCACTCGGCCACCTCTCCACCGGCGTGGATAAACGCTGAAACCTGCGAAAACAAGGTGTTTTTTGACCCTCGGCGGTCTTTGTCGGAACCGTCTAACCTGCCGTTCGCTGCAGCTCAATGAAGGACATTGCAAGTACCTGTGGCACAAAACCGGCACAACGGTACGAGCGGTGCTCAGGCTGCATATCTCGCTGACGGCATTAGGCATGGCCAGGTGCCCGTGTTCTCAGCGTAACGCTCAACGGTAAGCAACGAAGACGCCGGGCAATCTGCCCGGCGCTTGCCTGCTTTCAAGGTTTGGGCGCTCAGTTGGTCGGGCCGTCGTTGAAGCCGGTGCGGTCGACCAGTTCGGAGGCGAGCTTGCGGTATTTGGCGACCTCGGCCAGCGGCAGGCTGTCGGGCTTGATCTCGCCGAATCCCCTGACGATCTCGGAGGGTCGGCTCCCCGGCGCCACGGGATATTCGAAGACCTGCTCGGCATAGATTTCCTGGGCCTTGGGGCTTGCCAGGAACTCCATGAACCTGATCGCGTCCTCCTTGTTGGGAGCGTATTTGGCAAGTGCCATGCCCGACAGGTTGACATGGGTGCCGCGATCGGCGGAATTGGGGAAAAGAACCTTGATCGAGGCCGCCCATTCCTTCTGCTCGGGCTCCGCGTCATTGGTCAGCATCAGGCCGACATAATAGGTGTTGCCGAGCGCGATGTCGCATTCGCCGGCAAAGATCGCCTTGGCCTGACCCCGGTCATTGCCATCGGGTCGGTGGGCGAGGTTTTCCTTCACGCCCGTCAGCCACGCCTCCGTCGCCGCCTCGCCCTTATGCGCGATCATCGAGGCGAACAGGCCGATATTGTAGGAATGCTGGCCGTCACGGGTGCAGATCTTGCCCTTCCATTTCGGATCGGCCAGTTCCTCATAGGTGATCGCATCCTGGGCAACGCGCTCGCGCGAGGCATAGACCACACGGCCGCGGGTGGTGACGCCAAACCAGTTGTTGTCGGGATCGCGATACTGTTCGGGAATGGTGGCGTTGATCACGGCATCTTCCAGCGGCTGGGTGACGCCGGCATCCTCGGCGCTCTGCAGGCGGCCGATATCGACGGTCATGATGACGTCGGCGGGCGAGTTCTCGCCCTCGGCGGCGATGCGCTCGACCAGTCCCTTGTCGAGAAAGATCACATTGGTGGCGATGCCGGTCTCGGCGGTGAATTCGTCGAGCAACGGCTGGATCAGTTCCGGCTGGCGGTAGGAATAGATGTTAACCTCGCCGGCAAGGGCCGCGGTCGGGAGGGCAGCAATGAGAGCCGCCAGGGCGGTGCAGCCCGCGCGGGCCGCTTGAGGGATATGCTTCATGATGTTCTCCAATAGGCGCCGGTAAAGGCGGCGCAATCAGACGGTTGGGTACCGCGCCTCAATAGGGAGGAGCGCCCGAGCTGTCAATAATTTTTCAATAAAATCAATAGTTTAGAATTATTCTAAAGTAATCGAAGCAACTCCCGCGGCCAGGGTCGCCGGCACGGCCAGACGCTTGAAATCGCTGAAAAATTGCAGCGAGCAATATCAAAGTGGCTGGATCGAAGTCCTAGTGTGGTGAATTTGAAATACGCATCATTCCGGCAGCCGACTTCGAAGCGTATTTCAAATTCAAAAACCACACTAGAATCATAAATTTGCTAGTCACCCTATTGAATCCGAAGTTCGTTATGAGA
>JAGRLT010000084.1 GCA_020441665.1 Nitratireductor sp. | reverse complement strand
GATAGGCATTGCCGATGGCGCAGTTGTTGCCGATGTCGGAGGAGATGATGGCGTCCTTGGGCAGGGCCTGCTGGATGGCCCGCCAGGCCATGCGCGGGCTCATCCATTTCGGTTTCGCCTTGCGGGCGCGCTCGTTCCAGGTGGTGCCCGGATCGTCGTCCTCGTGATCCATCGAGGAAAGCTGTTGCGCCCAGGTGGATTTGCTCCGGGAGATCAGGGCCTCGCGCTCGGCGCGGCCCTTGTCGCCGGCTGCCGGGGCCAGCCTGTCGAGAATGCCTTCGGCGACCGCCCTGGCATCGCCCTGAATGCCGACGGCGACCTTCTTGGTCAGCCCGATGCGGTCGGCATTGATGTCGACCTGGATCAGCCTGGCGTTCTTCGGCCAGTAGTCGATGCCGTAGCCGGGCAGGGTGGAGAACGGGTTGAGACGGGTTCCCAGCGCCAGCACCACATCGGCCTTCGAGATCAGTTCCATGCCGGCCTTCGAGCCGTTATAGCCGAGCGGGCCGCAGAACAGCGGATGGCTGCCGGGGAAGGCGTCATTGTGCTGGTAATTGCAGCACACCGGCGCCGAAAGGCGCTCGGCAAGGGCCTGGGAAGCGGGAATGGCGCCGGCGAGAACCACGCCGGCTCCGTTGAGGATGACCGGGAATTCGGCTTCGGAAAGAAGCCTGGCGGCTTCTTCGATGCCCTGGGCGCCGCCCGGCGAGCGCTCGAGCCGGACGATCTGCGGCAGTTCGATGTCGATCACCTGGGTCCAGAAATCGCGCGGGACGTTGATCTGGGCGGGGGCGGAGCCGCGCCAGGCCTTTTCGATCACCCGGTTGAGCACTTCGGCGATGCGGGTCGGGTCGCGCACTTCCTCCTGATAGCAGACCATGTCGGCGAATACGCGCATCTGCTCGATTTCCTGGAAGCCGCCCTGGCCGATCGTCTTGTTGGCGGCCTGCGGGGTGACCAGCAGCAGCGGGGTGTGGTTCCAGTAGGCGGTCTTGACCGGGGTGACGAAGTTGGTGATGCCGGGGCCGTTCTGGGCGACCATCATCGACATCTTGCCGGTGGAGCGGGTGAAGCCGTCCGCCATCATGCCGGCATTGACCTCATGGGCGCAGTCCCAGAAGGTGATGCCGGCTTTCGGAAACAGGTCCGATATCGGCATCATGGCCGAGCCGATGATGCCGAACGCATGTTCGATGCCATGCATCTGCAGGACTTTGACGAAGGCTTCTTCGGTGGTCATTTTCATGGCGTATCTCCGCTGCTTGCCAGGGGTACCCAGGGTGCCAGGGGGCGATCGCGGCAGGGGCGCCGGAAAGAGGCGATGTCTGGCGGTGTCGAAGAGCCCGGGCTTCCAAGGGGGTCATTCCACCTGCGACAGATACCGGCGGGCCGGCCAATGCTTTAGTGCCAGTTGGTCCAAGTCGGTGGCCCAGCCTGGCTCCATCTGCGGGGCGGCGGCCGCTCCTCACGGCGTTCTTCCCGCCAGCACCTCATCGGTGATCTCCCTGAGCCGCTCGAGGCCGGGTTCGATGCGTTCTGCGGGAATCGAGGAGAATCCGAGCCGGAAATAGTTGCGGCACCGGCTGGGATGCCGCTCGGGATGAGCGAAGAACACATGGCCGGGCTCGATGATGATGCCATCCTCGAGGGCTCTTTGAGCAAGATGCGTGGCATCGAGTTCCGGCGGTCCCTCGACCCAATAGGCGGTTCCGCCGAAGCCGGGCGCCCTGGTCCAGCCGGGAAACAGGCGGCGCAGGGTGCTGCCCATGACGTGCCAGCGCCGTTCATAGTTGCGGTGCAGGCGGCCGATCAGCGCGTCGTGATGGCCCAGCGCCAGGAACAGGGCGACGACGCGCTGGTTGTTGCCCGGCGGATGGCGGTACATCAGCCGGCGCAGCGCGCGCAATTCGCTGATCAGCCGGCGCGGGGCGACGATGAAGCCCATGCGGAGACCGTTCATCAGGGATTTCGACAGGCTGCCGACATACAGGACCCGGCCTTCCCGGTCGCGGGCCTTGAGGGCCGGCGTCGGGTCGCCGCTGTAATTGGTTTCGAACTCGAAATCATCCTCGATGATCAGCGCGTCGGTGCGCGCCGCCCAGTCGAGCAGCTGGCCGCGGCGCTCGGCGCTCATCGTCACGCCGGTGGGCAATTGATGGCTGGGCGTGGTGAAAACCAGCTTGCAGCCGTCGAGGTTGTCGTCGATCACCATGCCGCCGCTGTCGATGGGAACGGTACGGATGTCGCTGGACTTGATGGCGAAGATGTTGCGCATATCGGGGTAGCCCGGATCCTCGATCGCCACCGGCGTGTCCGGCTTCACCAGCAGGCTCGCTATGATATAGAGCGCGTTCTGGGCGCCGAGGGTGACCAGGATCTGGTCGCGTTCGGCCATGATGCCCCGGCGTGGCAGGATGCGCTGATGGATCTGCTCGATCAGCATCGGATCGTCCTCGCTGAAGCGGTCGGAGGTCCACTCATCCATCCATTTGCGGTTCATCGACTGGCGGGTGCAGTCGCGCCACGCGGCGATCGGAAACAGCGCCGCATCGGTCTGGCCGTAGATGAACGGGTAGGGGTATTCGTGCCAGTTGGCCGGCTTGACGATGTTGACCTGGCTTGCCGGCGAAATGCGGAACTTCGGTTCCCAGTCGATGGCGGCCTGGCCGCCGCCGGGCTCGCCCGTGGCGCCGTTTCGGGCAGGGGTGCTGCGGCTGACATCGTCGGCAACGTAGAAGCCCGAGCGCTCGCGCGAGCTCAGATAGCCGTCCGCGGCGAGCGCCTGATAGGCCAGCATGACCGTATTGCGCGAGACCTTGAGCCGTTTCGCCATGGTGCGGGTCGAGGGGATGGGCGCCCCCGGCGGCATCTGGCCCGACAGCATGGCGGAGACCAGCATTTCGCGGATCTGCGCCTGAAGCGAGGTCATCTGCTCACGTTCAACCTGAAAAAGGGAGTCGCGCATGGGTATGTTTGTCCGCTGTGGCAGTGGAAGTGTTGACAATCTGGTTCTATCGTATGTGGCGTTATGCGGTCAAACTGGTGCCATCCAGGGGGCCAGAACGGGCCCGAGATTTCTTTAATGGCGCGTCGGGCCGACCGGCGGCAAGGAAGCGGAGAAAGCGGATGGCGCATGAGGCCTTGGTATTGCTGGTGATCAATGCCGGCTCGTCTTCGGTCAAGTTCGCCCTGCACGACAGCGCGCATCCCGGCACGGTGATCCTGCGCGGCCAGCTGGCCGGCATCGGAACCGGCGCCGTTCGTACCGACCTGCCTGCCGAAGCGCCCGATTTCGGCCCGCTTAGGGAGGACGCCGATCACGCCGACGCGATCGACTGGCTGCTCGAAGGGCTTGCGGCGGGCGGGTTTTCGATCGTCGCGGTGGGCCACCGGGTGGTGCATGGCGGAACCCGGTTGTCGGCGGCCTGCCGGATCGATCGGACGGTCGAGGCGGAGATCGAGCGCCTGATACCGCTGGCGCGTTCGCACAATCCCCACAATCTGGCGGCGATCCGGGCGGTCGGGAAGCGCTGGCCCGCCCTGCCGCAGGTCGCCTGCTTCGATACCGCGTTCCATGCCACCCAGCCCGAGCTTGCTACCCTCCTCGCGGTGCCGCGGCGGTTTTACGACGCCGGCGTGCGGCGCTACGGGTTTCACGGGCTGAGCTATCAGTCCGTGGTGGCGCGGTTGGGCCGGGGCCTGGAAGGCGGCCTGCCCGAACGAACCGTCATCGCGCATCTCGGCAATGGGGCGAGCCTGTGTGCCCTGGCGGATGGAAAATCGGTCGCCACCACGATGGGCTTCACGCCGCTGGACGGCCTGATCATGGGCACGAGGCCGGGTCTGACGGATGCCGGCTTCATTCTCTACCTGCTGGAAGAATGCGGCATGAATGCCGGCGAAATAAGCGATATGCTGCAGCGTGAAAGCGGCCTGCTCGGCCTGTCCGGCATCAGCGGCGACATGCGCGTTCTGGAAGAATGCGACGATGCGCGCGCCCGCTTTGCCATCGATGCCTTCTGCTACCGGATTGTCCGCGAAACGGGATCGCTCGCCGCCGCGCTTGGCGGCATCGATGCCTTCGTCTTTACCGGCGGCATCGGCGAGAACAGCGCGATGATCCGCGCCCGGGTCATGGAGGGGCTGGCCTGGCTCGGTGCCGAACCCGACCCGCGGGCCAACGGGTTGAAGGCGGGTGACAGCCCGCTTCGCATCACAACGGCGGACAGCCGGCTTTCGGTCTATGCCATCCGCACGGATGAGGAGGGGATCATCGCGGCGGAGACGGCGCGGCTGGCGCTCGCCGGCTGAGCTTTCAAGATGGCCGCATCCGCCGCGCGGCATGGAGGGCGACGGTCATGACCAGCATCAGGCTGATCGTGCCGAACAGCAGCACCATGCCGAAATTTCCGGCCGCCGACAGCAGCGACGCTGAAAGGATCGGCCCGGCAACGCCCCCCACCGTATAGAGCACGGCGATCGCCGTCATGGCGGCGGGCATTCGAGCGCCGTTCAGTTCGTTGCCGGCCTCGATCACCGCCAGCGTGTTGAGACCGCCGCCGGCGCCGCCGAGCAGGAACATGGCGGCGAGCAGAACCATGTAGTTCGCGGCGAAGGCGATCAGTGCCGCGCAGGCGCAGGCGATCGCCACGCCGCATAGGATCTGGGCGAAGGCATAGCCGCGCCGGTCGGCGATGTAGCCAAGCGGCGGTTGCAGCAGCGTGCCGCCGAAGCCGAAGGCGCTGACCAGGATCGCGGCTTCGGCGAGCGGGAAGCCGAAATGGCCGAAATGGACCGGAAACAGCGCGATCGAGGCGCTTTCGATGAAGCCGGCGACCAGGGCGGCGGCCAGAGCCACCACGATCAGCCGATAGACCGAGGTGCCGGCGGTGGCGGTTTCCTCTTCCGCATCCTGATGGGCGAACCGCATGTCGGTCAGCATCAGGCAGGCCTGACCGACGACAATGGCGGCGATGGAAAGCCAGGTCACCGCGCGCAGGTCGCCGAGAGTGAACAGGATCGGTCCGAGCGCGATGCCGAACCCCATCAGCGCCTCGTGCAGGCCGATCAGCCGGCCGCGGGTCGCGCGTGGGCTCAGATTGGCGACCAGCGTGTCGCAGGCGATCCAGCGCAGGATGAGGCCGACGCCAAGCAGGATCGATGCCGCTGCCAGACAGGCGAGCCCGACCGGTGCCAGCAGCAGGGCCAGGCCCGCCAGACTGGTGATGAAGGCGGCATGCAGTGTCGCCCGTTCGCCGAACCGGGCGATCAGACCCGGAACGAACGGGCTCAGCACGATGACCGAAATCCAGGAAATGGCCGCGAACAGGCCGATGACGAAGTGCTCGTAAGCGCCGCCCTCCAGCAATTGCACGATCAGGATCGGGAAGCTGCCGATCTGGATGATCTGGAAGAGCAGCGACCCGGTGAACAGCACCGCGAAATTTAGATAATCTTTACGCAATATATCACCTGGTCTACATTCCATCCGCCGAACATTCATGGGGTTCGGCACTATCTATGGCGGCATTCACAGGGTTTGTCCGCATCAATCGGACATTTTTACGAGGATCAGACTGGCAGTCTACTGCCAGCGCGTTGCTGTGCACATAAATATGCATGCGTAATACATAAAATAGGAGAGAAATACATGTTTTCCCACAGTCAAGCAGTCGCTTCTCCCTATCCGATTGAAAACTATGTCGGATCCGCGGTGAAGCGCAAGAAGCAAAGCGCGACGTGCCCGTCGGCTGTGAAGCAGCCGGATGGCGCCGTCATTGCCGACATCCGCGATTGGATGGACCGCAGGTTGCACTGCGTTGCGGGGCGGCGGGAGTTCAAGCGGGGCCGGTACATGATCCGGAACGCGGCCGGCAGGGATATTGCCGCAATCCTGGGGCAATACCGGCGAAAGCTGTTGCGGGGTGAGGCGGTCGCCTGTCTTTTCGTGTTCAACGAGCCGCTTTTGTATGCGGGCAGGGCGGATACGGCGCAGGCCTTCCGCTATCTCGCCGGCCAGATGGCGCCGATTGCGGCGACCGGCGTCGAGGCATTGATCGATGGCGGTGCGCTGACGACGGCGATCCGCCTGAAATGCCCGGTTACCGGCGAAAGCACGCTTTTCGACGATTTCGAATGCATCGCCTTTTGCCCGCAATCGCGGGATGAGGCCGACCCTCTGTACGACCCGCTGATGTTTGCGCCCTATCCCTGCGTGAACCTGTCGTCGGATGTCTTCGCCTTTTCGAGCTTCGTGGCGGACAGCGCCCTGAGCGCCTGGGGCAGGCCGGTCTATTGCGAGCCCTCGCCGGAAAGGATCGAACCCCTGCTGCAGCTGTGCGTCGATCGTTGGCAGCGCATCGCCACCAAGACCATCCGCAATTTCGAGGCGGTTACCAATACGGCGCTCTGTCCGGTGCATGTCGGAGCGGATGAAACCTACTGGGTTGCCCATCACAAGGATCCCGCATTCGCCGAACGTAAGAAGGAGGCCCATGCCCACGAACTGCCGGTGATCTATGCCAACCGGATCGTCGATGCCTGGATGCGGCATTTTCGCGGCGAGCGGGCCTATCGGGCGGGCGGGCTGGCGCGGGAGGGCCTGCCGGCGTGAGGCGGTTCTTTCCGTGTCTGGACCGGTTGGCGCAGTTTGTCCGTCCAAGGTGATTGATGTGGACGCGGACCGGCATCTGCGGATCGTTGATCGTGTCTGTTGCTTGTGATTTCAATGCTTTTTGAAAGAAGCATTCAAATGTTGTTGAGAAGGCCATGAACTACACTATCGGCCATCTTGGGCGGCGCCTTTGCGATAGATTGAAAAAAACGCCGTTTTATGCTACGAAAGGATTATCGGGTTCGTTCCCAGTTACCAGAGCCGCTCTTGTCTACGGGCGCGGCGGCTGGGCAACGGATTGCCGTAGAGGGCGAGACATTGGACTTCAAGAACGGCAGGAGCCAGGCTTCCCTGTTTTCCGAAACCTTGTTTGCGGCGAACATTCTGGGAGCCTTTTCGCGGGCGCTTTGCGACAAGATCGAAGGCGCCATCTGTCAGGAGACCGGATTGAGCCCGTCGGCCTGCGCGGCGATCATCACCGTGGGCACCGAACCCAATGCGCCCATCGAAACCTTGCGGAAAATGCTGTCGCTGGAGCATTCCTCGACCGTGCGGCTGCTGACGCGGCTTGAGGAACAGGGCTATCTGATGCGCGAGCGGGGCGGCGGCGGCGACCGGCGCGAAGTGCGCGTTTCACTGACCGATGCGGGGGAAACGGTGTTCAACACCATTCTCGATGCCCGCGGCGGCGTGCTCGAGGCAGCGCTCAATCCGCTTAGCGACGCGGAAAGGCAGCAACTCACCGGCCTGGTCAGAAAGCTGATGCCGAAGGTGACCGAGCCCGGCGACGACCAGCACTATGTCTGCCGGCTGTGCGACATGGAGGTCTGTCCGCAGGAAATGTGCCCGGTCAACTGCGCGTTTCCGGAATTCTACGACGCCCCGATCACGCCGTTCAGGCGACCGCGACCGCACGCCAAGGCTGGCTGAGCGGCGCCCGGCCGGGGCTCGGGCACTCCCTAAACCTCGATCTGCGCCATCAGCGAGCGCGGGATGACGACGCCGTTCCTGGCGACTTCGGCGCGCCGCCTGAGGCGGCCCTCGCCGGGCAGGCGCACGCCTTCCTGGGCAAGCATGGCCTGGAACAGCCGCTCGGCATTGCCGCCGGATTTCGACGGCTGACGGGTTTTGGCCGGATCGAAGGCGAGAATGAACTCGCCGCCGCGCGCCGGGCCGCCATCCTCGATGTCGGTTTCGGCGGCCTCGAGGCTGAGGTTTTCGCCCAGCAGGGGGCCGGCCAGCAGTTCGACCATCATGGCAATCGACGAGCCCTTGTAGCCGCCAAAGGCCAGTTGCGCGCCGCCATCGAGGATGGCGTTGGGATCGCGGGTCTCGCTACCCGCCTTGTCGATGCCGACGCCCAGGGGAACCGGCTTGCCGTCGCGGGCATGGATCTGGATATCGCCGCGCGCCATGGTGGCGCTGGCCTGGTCGAAGGTGACCGGATCGCCCTCGGGCCGCGGCCATGAGAAGGCCAGCGGATTGGTGCCGAAAAGCGGCCGGCTGCCGCCATGGGGGGCTACCGTGGGCTTGTAGGAGGTGCAGGCGATTGCCGCCAGGCCGCGCTTCGACAGCATTTCGACCTCCGGCCAGAGCGCGGCGAAATGAAAGGTGTTGGTGACGGCAGCGAGCGCCACGCCCTGGGCATGGACCAGTTCGGCGAAATCGTCGAGCATGGACTTGTGGGCGATGGGCGAATAGCCGCCATCGCCATCGACCCACAGCACGGAGGGCGCGGAGCGCTCCAGCCTGGGCCGGGCGGTGCCGTTGACCTTGCCGCTCCTGAGCGAGCCGCAATAGCCGGGAATGCGAAACAGGCCGTGCGAGGCGCAGCCGTCGCGCTCGGCCATCCATACCGTGTGGGTGATCGCCTCGGCATTGGCGTTGTCGGCGCCCGCCGCCATCAGCGCCGCCTTGGCAATCGTCTTCACATCATCGAGTTTCAGGGTAACCGTTTCGCCGCTCATCGCCTGCTCCGTCAGATCCGGTCTGGAATGCTGCCGAGGCGGAATGTGCGGGAACGGCCGGACAAAAGCAATGTCGCGCTATCGGCATGCACAGATGGCAGCGGCAAGGCCGTGGATCGGACTCGCGATGCTTGACGGCGGATATCCGCCGTGGTGTGTCTTGCCGGCATGGCAGGCTCCATGGCGTAATGCCGCATGCCTTTAATCGATCAGGGCGCAGCCGCGTCGCGGGCGATCGCCCTGGACCGCAAACAGAATATCGCCGGCGTTGGCCGGAAGGAAGTCACGCGATATTTCCCGAAATCCCGCAGGATCACATATGACCTCTTTTCCATTGGATGCCCTGAGAGGCCGCTTTCCGTCTCTGGCAACGCAGGATGGCGGCCGACGCCGCATCTATCTCGACAATCCCGCCGGCACACAGGTGCCGAAATCGGTGGCGGACGTGATCGGCGATGCCATCCTCAACCGCAATGCCAATCTGGGCGGCGAATTCGCGACCTCGCGAGCGGCCGGCACCATCGTCGAGGCGGCGCATGGGGCGATGGCCGATTTCCTCGGCTGCGACAGCGATGAAGTCGTCATCGGCGCCAACATGACGACGCTGACCTATCATTTCTCGCGGATGATCGGGCGCGGGCTCAAGCCGGGCGACGAGATCATCGTCACGCAGATGGATCACGAGGGCAATGTCTCGCCCTGGCTGCAATTGGCCGACGATCTGGGGCTGGTGATCCGCAAGCTGCCGTTCTCGACCGCGACATGGCAGGTCGAGCCCGCGGCGCTCAAGGCCGCGATTACGGACCGCACGAAGGTAGTGGCGCTCAACTATGCCAGCAACCTTACCGGCTCGATCAACGATGCGTCGAAGCTCGTCGCCATCGCCCGGGCGCGGGGCGTCCTGACCTATGTGGACGCGGTGCAGTTCGCGCCGCACGGGCTGGTCGATGTCAGGGCGCTCGACTGCGATTTTCTCGTCTGCTCGGCCTACAAGTTCTTCGGGCCGCATCTCGGCATTCTGTACGGCCGCCGGGCCGTCCTGGACATGCTTGACCCGTATAAATGCCGCTGCTCGGACAATGGTCTGCCGCAGCGCTTCGAAACCGGAACGCCGCAGATCGAGCTGCTGGCCGGGCTGACGGCGGCGGTCGATCACTTTGCCTGGCTGGGAGGGGCATGCGGCGAGGGCGGCTCGCGGCGCGAGAAGATCGCCACCGCCTATGCCCATTCCATCGCCCATGAGAATGCGCTGTGCGGCGATCTCGTGGAGGGGCTTTTGCAGGTCGACGGGTTGACCATCCACGGCATCTCGGACAAGGCGCGGTTTTCCGCCCGCGTGCCGACGGTCTCCTTCACGCTTTCAGACATCGCGCCGGCGGAACTCGTTCGCGCGCTCAATGAGGAAGGCATCTTCTGCTGGGCCGGGCATAATTATGCCTGGGAGGTGGTGCACCAGTTGGGCATCGATCCCGACAAGGGCGTCGTGCGGATCGGCATTGCGAGCTATAATATGGGTTCCGAGATCGCCGAGACGGTCGAGGCCGTTCAGCGCAATGTCAGGATGCTGCGGCAGGGGTAGGCCATGTAAGGCCATATTAAGGGATGTCCGGGCTTGTCCCGAGAACCCATTCCGTGATGCATCCACCTCTGGAATAACAGCAATGTTCGTCATCGTCGGGCTTGAGCCGACGATCCAGCGTTGTTCACTGGATCCTCGGCTCAAGGCCGAGGATGACGAAGTGGGGCCGAGGATGACGAAGTGGGGGCCTCACCCTGAGGTGCGAGAGGCAAAGCCCCGAGCCTCGAAGGGCGAGGGCCTCACCCCCGCATGCGTTCACCGTCCGGGTCGAACAGGGGCGCGGTGAAGAGGCGCGCCTTGCGGCGCTCGCCGAGGATTTCGATTTCAACCTCGCGGCCTTCCTCGATCAGGTCGACCGGCAGGAAGCCGTTCGCCACCGATGTATTGGCGTAATGGGCGAAACCGCCGGAGGTGACGAAGCCGACCACAGTGCCGTCGACAAAGATCGGCTCGTCGCCCCAGACATCGCCCTGATCGAGGTTTCGCGGATCGGCCTCGACGGCGAAGGTGCAGAGCCGGCGCTTCGGTCCTTCCGTGCGTTCCTTCTCCGCCGCCGCGCGGCCGATGAAATCAGTATCCTTCTTCCAGGCGACGAAGCGGTCCATGCCGGTCTCGCAGGGCATGTAGTCGGGACGGAATTCGCGGCCCCAGGAGCCGAAGCCCTTTTCGAGCCGGAGGCTCATCATGGCGCGCATGCCGAAGGGCTTCATGCCGAGCGGCTTTCCGGCCGCGGCCAGAATTTCGTAGAGCTGGACCTGCTCTTCGGCGGGAACATAAATCTCGTAGCCGAGATCGCCCGTATAGGAAACGCGCTGGACGATGGCGCGCGACAGGCCGATATCGGTAAAGCGCACATCCATGAACTTCATGTCCGAGATGTCGGGATAGGAAACCGCCCTCAGCAGATCGCGCGACCTTGGCCCGGCGATCTGGAAGCCGATGCGGCGGGTCGAGATGTTGTCGATGCGAACACCCCCTTGGGCGCCGCCATCGGCCGGCAGGTTGTTCTCGAACCAGCGCATATGGGCTGCCTGCATGCCGAAGGAGGCGGTAAGCTGAAATTCGGTTTCCGAGAAACACGATACGGTGAAATCGCCGATCAGCCTGCCCCTGGGCGAGAGCATCGGGGTAAGCGAAAGGCGGCCGGGCCTGGGAATGCGGCCCGCCATGATGCGGTCGAGCCAGGCGCGGGCGCCGGGGCCGCTCACCGAATATTTGCCGAAATTGTGGATCTCGTTGATGCCGACCGCCTCGCGCACGGCGCGGCATTCCCCGGCCACCGTTGCAAAGGCGTTGGAGCGGCGGAAGGTCGGGGTCTCCTCCAGCGCTTCGCCTTGCCCGGCGAAATAGTTGGCGACCTCCATGCCGTATTGCGCTCCGAAGACAGCGCGCTGTGCCTGCCAGATCGGATAGGCGGGGGTGATCTGATGGGGGCGGGCGGCTGGCAGTTCCTCATTGGGATAGGAGATCGAGAAGCGGCGCTGATAGTTTTCCATCACCTTCGGCCTTGTGTAGCCGGGCGTCACCCAATTGCCGAAGCGGGCGACATCCATGGCGAAGACGTCGCGCGAGGGTTCGCCCTCGACCATCCATTCGGCGAGCGTCAGGCCGACGCCGCCGCCCTGGGAAAAGCCCGCCATGACGGCGCAGGCCGACCAGAAATTGCGCTTGCCCGGCACGGGGCCGACCAGAGGGTTGCCGTCGGGGGCGAAGGTGAAGGGGCCGTTGATGACGCGTTTGATGCCGGCGCGTTCGAGCACCGGAAAGCGCTTGAAGGCGAATTCGAGCGAATCGCCGATGCGCTCCAGCTTGTCGTTCAGCAGTTCATGGCCGAAATCGAGCGGCGTGCCGGCGACGGCCCAGGGGTCGCATTGCTGCTCGTAGAAGCCGATGCAGATGCCGCGGCCCTCCTGGCGCAGATAGCTTTCGCCCTGCGGGTCCATGACATGGGGCAGTTCGCCGTCGCGCTCGTAGACTTCCGGCGTCTCCTCGGTGATGAGATACTGGTGCTCCATGGGATGGAGCGGGAAATAGACGCCTGCCAGCTGGCCCACCTCACGCGCCCACAAGCCGCCGGCATTGACCACGTGTTCGGCATGGACCGTGCCCTGTTCCGTCACGACGTCCCAGGTGCCGTCGGCGCGGTGGTTGAGTTCCTTCACCGGATTGCGCAGCACGATCTCGGCGCCCGCCATGCGCGCGGCCCTGGCATAGGCATGGGTGGTGCCGGAGGGATCGAGATGGCCGTCCAGCGGATCGTACAACCCGCCAATGACCCCGTCGGTATTGGTGATCGGAGAGAGTTCGCGGATTTCGGCCGGACCGACAATGCGGGTGTCGAGGCCCATATAGCGGTGCTTGGCGTGTTCGGCGACGAGATAGTCCATGCGGTCGCGGTCGCCGGCCAGCGTGATGCCGCCGACATGGTGCAGGCCGCAGGACTGGCCGGTGATTTCCTCCAATTCGCGATAGAGGCGGATGGTGTAGCCCTGAAGAGCGGCCATGTTGGTGTCGGCATTGATGGTGTGGAAGCCGCCGGCGGCGTGCCAGGTCGAGCCGGAGGTCAGTTCCGAGCGTTCGATCAGCATGATGTCCGTCCAGCCGAGCTTGGTGAGGTGATAGAGCACCGAACAGCCGACGACACCGCCGCCGATCACAGCAACACGCGTATGGGATTTCATTGAGGGACCTCCGATGGACGCTCCGTAATGTACAGGCGTGTCCAGTTCCGTCAATGGCTATTTGCCGGGCCTGTTTACCGGGCTCGTTCGCGGATGCAGGGGCTGGTTCGCATGCAAGCGGTCCGGCCGCCTTTTTGCTGCCACAAAGCAAGGCAGATGTGCGCGCGCAACGCGACCGTGATTCAAACCGGACACGGCGCACGGGTTTTGTCAGACGGCCTCAACTTTGAAAAAGGGCCGATCATCAACAGGGAAAATTCTCATGAAAACGCTTATCTCCGCCCTTGTGGCGCTCGTGGTCGGTGCCGGCGGCGGCTATTTCTACGCCAAGAACGACGTCAACACACTGCAGGCGGCGCTCGATGCCGCGAAGGAAGCGGTTACGATGGCAGAACAGAAGGCAACCGAGTCGGCCGGCGCGCTGACCAGCGCCCAGGCTGAGGCGGAAGCCTCCGCCAAGGCGATGCAGGACGAGCTTGCCGCCGCCAAGCAGCAGGCCGAAGACTCGCTCGCCAAGGTTTCGGAACTCGAAATCCGTGTTCAGGAACTGGAGGCTGCTCAGCAGAGCAACCAGTAAGCGCCACGGTGCAAGCGTGAAAAGAGCCCGCGGCGGTTGCTGCGGGCTTTTTCATGCGCTGCCTGCAAGGCGCGTCACTCCTCCCGGCTGGGCAGTTTGTCGATGCCGCCATTCTTCTTCGACCAGGCGAGCGGCCTGGCGAGGAATTCCTCGACGGATTTGAGCGTTCCGGCGTCGAACAGCTTTTCCTTGCGGGCGACGGCGAGCACGTCCTTCCAGGTGGTCAGGTAGTGCAGCTTCATGCCGTGCCCGGCGAGGGTCTTGGGCGCATCCTTGAAGATGCCGTAGTAGAACACGGAGAAGGTGTCGGTCACTTCGGCGCCGGCCTCGCGAATGGCATTGGCAAAGGAAATCTTCGAGCCGCCATCGGTGGTCAGATCCTCGACGAAGAGGACGCGCTGACCTTCCTTGAGATCGCCCTCGATGCGGGCATTGCGGCCAAACCCCTTCGGCTTCTTGCGGATGTAGATCATCGGAAGGCTCATGCGCTCGGCGATGAAGGCGGCGTAGGGGATGCCCGCCGTCTCGCCGCCGGCGATGACGTCGTATTTTTCGAAGCCGGCATGGCGCATCACGGTGGCGACGCCGAAATCGGCAACCGCCGAGCGGATGCGCGGATAGGAAATCAGCTTGCGGCAATCGATATAGACCGGGCTCTTCAGGCCCGAGGTGAAGGTGTAGGGCTCGTCGGCGCGGAAATGTACCGCGCCGATCTCCCAGAGCATTCCGGCGGTCAGTTCGGCCACGAGTTTTTCGTCGGGGAAGGTGTTTTGAAACATCGCTAAAGCCTTTGGGAAATGTGTTTGAACTCTCTAGCAAGTTTCCAGGCGATTTGCGAAGCTGCGGCGCGTTTCAATCTGTGGATGGGTGCGATGATCCGTGGCCTTGTCGTTCTGGTGTTTCTGATCCTGCTGGGCCCGGTTGCGGCGAAGGCGCAAATGCCGGCCGGTGCTGCCGGCTATCTCGACAAGGGCTGGCGCGAGGTGATGCGGGCCGAAGGCGATCTCGACAAGGACGGGATCGACGATTGGGCGCTGATCCTTGAGGCGCCCGATGGCGAGACCACGCCGCACAATGCCTGCCGTGAAGAGGATGCCTGGTCGCAGGCGCCGGTACGCCGCCTGCTGATCGGCTTTGGCGGCGAGGGCGCGGCGGAGGCGCCCGTGGTCGACGATGCCACGGTTGTGCTGCGGTCCGATCAGGGCGGCGTGATGGGCGATCCGCTGGCCGAGTTGCGCATCGAGCGCGGCGCCCTGGTGATCGACTATTTCGGCGGTTCGCGGTTTCGCTGGAGCGAGACCCAGCGCTTCCGTTTGCAGGAGGGCGCGTTCCGTCTGATCGGCCATACGATGAGCTATTCCGACAGCCTGTCGGCCTCGGTCGAGACCTATGACTACAACCCGCTGACCGCGAAACTCTCCATCGAGGTCGAGGAAAGCGAGGATGCGGAACTGCGCGAGAGCGATCCGGTCTGTGTCTTCTGCCGGATCGGCGAAGCCTGTCCCGAACGCAATGGCTGCTATGCTGGTTCGAAGCGCATGGCAACCGGCAGCCGGATCGAAAGCGTCGAGCGCAGGCCGCTCATCGCGCTGGCCGATTTCCGCTGCTGGGAAGAGGATACCGGCATGATGAAATATCTCGGTTTCGAGGATGGCCGCTGAAACGATGCGGCTCCTGCCGACGGCCGGCCGCCGAGCGTAGGGCGGGTTTCGGCCGGCTCTATCCCCTCAGCCTTGCGCCCTGGGGATCGAAGGGCGGTTCGGCGAGCAGTTTCGCCCGATGGGGCAGGCCGAGAATGGCGATGTCGAATTCCGCCCCGGCTTCTGCAAGGTCCGCCCGGACGAAGCCGAGCGCCAGCGACTTGCCGACCGAATGGCCATAGGCGCCCGATGAGACGCGGCCGACCGGCTTGCCGGCAAGATCGAAGACCGGTTCGCCGCCCGCAGCGTCGGCATTGTGCGGCGTCTCGACCTCGAAGACGACCAGCTTTTCGCGCGGCGCCTTCTCCTTCAGTCTCAGCCAGGCATCGCGGCCGAGGAAATCCGGCTTGTCGTCCTTGATCAGCCGGTCGAGGCCGACTTCCTGCGGCCAGTATTCCGGCGAGTATTCGCGGCCCCAGGAGCCATAGCCCTTCTCGACGCGCAGCGAGAGCAGCGAGCGCGAGCCGACCGGGATCGCGCCGAGATCGCCGCCGGCTTGCAGCAGTGCGTCGTACAGGGCGAGCTGGTCCGCCTCGGCGCAATATAGTTCCCAGCCAAGATCGCCGGTGAACGAGACGCGCAGGCCGATCGCCTCGACGCCGGCAACCCTCAGCCGGCGCGAGCGCATGAACTGCCATGCATGGTTGGAGAGGTCTTCATTGGTCAGGCGCTGCAGGAGTTCGCGCGCCTTGGGGCCGGCGACGTTGAAGCCTGCCCGGTCGGCGGTGAGCGAACGGAAGGAAACCGTTTCGGGCCGTTCGACGGCATTGAAGAAACGCTGATGATAGCGCTCGGCCATGCCGGAGCCGACCATGTAGTAATGATCCTCGCCAAGCATGGTGATGGTGAAGTCGCCGGCAATGCCGCCGCGCACGCCCAGAAGCGGCGTCAGGCAGGAGCGGCCCGGCTCGGCGGGCACCCGGTTGGCGACGACCCGGTCGAGCCATTGCCGCGCACCCTTGCCGGCGATCTCGTACTTGCCGAAATTCGATACATCGATGATGCCGGCGTTTTCGCGCAGGGCGGCGCATTCGCGGCCGACCTCCTCGAACCAGGCCTGGCGCTCGAAGCCATAGGTCTCGCTGCCCGTCCTGCCCTTGCCCGCAAACCAGAGCGGGTGTTCCCAGCCATAGTTGAGGCCGAAGACGGCCCCCAATTCCTTTTGCCGCTCAAAGGCGGGGCGGGTGCGCACGGGGCGACCGGCATCGCGCTCTTCGTAGGGGAAATGGATCTTGAAGCGGTGCGAGTAGCTGTCGACGACCCTGGCCTCGACAAAGCTCTTCGGCGTCCATTCGAGGCCGTAGCGGGCGAGGTCCCAGGGGAACATGTCGTAGATCGGTTCGCCCTCGACGATCCACTGGGCGAGCATGGAGCCAAGGCCGCCCGACTGCGAGAAGCCCGGAATGATGCCGTTGCAGCACCAGTAATTCCTCAGTTCCGGCACCGGGCCGTAAAGGGCCGCGGCATCGGGCGACCAGATCATCGGCCCGTTGATGACCCGTTTGACGCCGGCATTCTCGAGCGCGGGAACGCGGGTGCAGGCGCGCAGATAGTTTTCCGAGATGCGATCGAGATCGTCGGGGAAGAGTTCGTGGCCGAAATCGAGCGGCGTCGCGTCGCGCGACCACAGGCGGACATCCTTCTCATAGGCGCCGACCAGCAGGCCGAGACCTTCCTGGCGCATGTAGTATTCGCCGTCGCGGTCGGCGACGGAGGGCAGGCGGCGGCCGATCGCGGCGATCTCGGGTATCGTTTCGGTGACCAGATACTGGTGCTCGGTCGGCTGCAGCGGCAGGTCGATGCCGGCAAGCCGGCCGACCTCGCGTGCCCACAGGCCGGCGGCGTTGATCAGCACCTGCGTGTGGATGGTGCCGCGCGGCGTCTTGACGATCCAGCTTCCATCGGGCTGCTGGGTGGTGGCGGTGGCGGCGCAGAAGCGCTCGATGCGGGCGCCCATTCGGCGCGCGCCCTGGGCATAGGCCATGGTGACGCCGGACGGATCGACATTGCCGCCATCGGCCTCGTACATGATGCAGCGCACGCCGTCGAAATCGACCAGCGGGTTCTTTTCTTCGGCCTCGGCGCGGGAAAGCTCGTGAAAGTCGACGCCGAACTGGCGTGCCTTGGCGGCCTGGATGCGAAGCTGGTGTTCGCGGTCGCGGGTCTGGGCGAGATAGAGCGATCCGGGCTGGAAGACGCCGCAGGACTGGCCGGTCTCGGCTTCGAGCTCCTTGTAGAGCCGCATGGTGTAGTATTGCAGCTTGGAGATGTTGTTGTTGTCGTGCAGGCCGTGCAGGTTGGCCGCCGCATGCCAGGTCGAGCCCGAAGTCAGCTCGTCGCGCTCGAGCAGGATGGCGTCCGTCCAGCCGAGCTTGCACAGATGGTAGAGGATCGAGCAGCCGACAAGGCCACCGCCGATCACCAGCGCGCGGACATGGCTCGGCAAGGCGGAGGCCGAGGGAGTGGAAGGGGAGGCGCTCATCGATGTCTCCAACAGCGTGGGTCCGGCCGCGGGCCAGCCACGGGTCGGGAGCAGGGTGGGCTCGCAGGGTGAAGCTTATTCCCCGTTCGGGGTGCGGGTGTTTGAAAATGGACTTTCACTATCGATTTTCGGCCGGGCGCACCTCGCCTGTCAACGCCTCCAGGCGTTCGACATAGTCTGCGATCCGGTCCGGTCCGACTTCGGCGATGCGGATGAGATTGTCGAAGTTGCGGGTGAGCCCCTTGATGTGTTCGGCGGAGTTGACCACCAGATAGAGGCCGCCGAGGTAGATCGCCGCCCGTTTCGGGCCGAACACCGTATAGGGCGAGGCGTGCTGGTGCCGCCCGTCATAGAGGAAGAGGCGGAAGGTCGGATACATTTCGTGGGTGAGCCGGCGGATGGTGGCAAGCTGCAGCGTGCGGATCTCCGACGACAGGCCTGCCCACACCCCCATGCCGCGGGCGAAGGTTTCGAGCCGCTGCATCGGCATGCACACTTCCATGTCGGTTTCGGGCCGCCGGAGATAATCGAGCTGCTCGCGCGACTGGCGCTCCCTGGCGGCGATGCTGTCGGCGGTACGGTCGGCAAATTCGTGCTCGGCGACCGCCTCGATCCGCAACAGGTCGGGCAGGCCGGAGGGCACGTACCGGATCTTGTAGCCCAGCGCCTCGCGATGCCAGGCGGCGATGATCTCGCTGTCGATCGTCTCATTGGTCTCGGCGATCTCGATCATCGGCACCGCCGTGCCGTCGAGGGTTTCCGATGCGATCAGGCCAAGCAGCCAGTCGACGGAAACGCCGGCAATGCGGGAGATCGCATGCAGGGTCTCGGCCCTTGGCAGGCGGGTCGACCCCGGCGCCAGGAACTGGCTCAGTGCCGAACGGTCGATGCCGATGGCGTCGGCAAAGGCGGAGAAGCTCTGGTCGCGGCGGGAGATCAGCAGGCCGAGGCGCTCGCGGAAGATCTGAGCCACGTCGCGCTTGTCGGATTGAAAAGACATGGGGACGGTCTCCGGTGGAAAGGTTCTGGCGCGGCTGCCGGGCCTGAACCTTGCCAGGGGCGGCGGGTCGGGATAATCCAGCGACAGGTAGTTTGTTGTGAATTCACAGCAAATGTGACCTTATGATTATCATTTTATTTTCATCTTGTGAATTGTCTCATTGCAGCAGGCCTGATTCTGCCGGAAAATCGCAATGATCCCAATCGTATAGCGGGCCACCAGTCGCAGGGCAGGCTCGGGGAGGGAAATGCGATCGGGATGGCGGATTGGGGACAGAATGGAAACGACACCTCGTGCCGAACAGGCGGTTGTTGAGGCGGCGGTGGTCGCACCGGATATGGCGGCGGGACTGGATGCCGATTGGGGGAAGGCCGGACAGGGTGAAGCGGGCCGGGCGCAGAACCTGCTGACCGGTCAGTTCGCCGATGCCGGCGACTGGCGGACGCTGGCGCTGATCGTTGTGGTCTATGGCGGCTGGGGCGCGCTGGTCTTTATCCTGCCTTCCTATTTCCTGGAATATTTCCCGGCTTTTCGAGGCGCGCTTCTCGGCGCACTGGTGCTGGCGCCAGTGCTGACGCTGCATTCCTCGCTTCAGCACGAATTGCTGCACGGCCATCCGTTCCGCGATCAGCGGTTCAACGATTTTCTGGCCTCGGTTCCCGTCGGGCTGTTCATTCCCTACAGCCGGTTCAAGGCGACGCATCTGCGGCACCATCACGACAACAATCTGTGCGATCCGTTCGACGATCCGGAGAGCTGGTATCGGGCGCCCGGCGAGTGGGCGGCGCGCGGCCGGGTTTTCCGCTGGCTGCTCACGGCGAACAATTGCCTTGCCGGCCGTCTCGTGCTCGGTCCGGCGATCGGCGTTGTCGGGCTGATCCGCCACGATTTCCGTGAAGGAACCGAAAATGGCGTCTGGCTGCCCGGCCAGTGGCTGCTTCACTGGGTTGCCGCGGGCGCCATGGCGGGCCTCGTTGCGGTCTATTCCGGCCTGCCGGTCTGGGCCTATCTCGTCGCCTGCTATCTCGCCATGTCGCTGCTGATGGTGCGCACCTTTGCCGAGCACCAGAGCGAGATCGCCGAAGGGGCGGGGCTCGATGGCGGGCCAGCCGAAAGGCGCGGCCGCAGCATCATCGTCGAGAAGGGTGGTATCTTCGCCTTCCTGTTTCTCAACAATTCGCTGCATCAGGTGCACCATGCGGCGCCGGGCCTTGCCTGGTACCGGCTGCCGCAGCGCTACCGTGACAACCGCGAGCGCTTCCAGGCGATGAACAAGGGCTATACGGTGCCTGGTTACCGGACCCTGTTTGCCCGCTATATGCTGCGGCGCAAGGAGCCCGTGCTGTATCCCGGGGCCTGTCACGAGCCCTGTGAGGGAGGCCGGGAAAAATCCGGCAGGCGCGGTTGAATTTTTCATCGCCGCAGCGTTCGATGCGGCCATGACCCGCCTTGTCGCCACCCTGCCGATGTATGACTGGCCGGAAGTCCGGGGCCACACCGATCGATTGTGGCAACGGCTCGGCGAGGCGATCGCCGATGCCGGCATAGCGGCGCGGGCGGACCTTCCCGACGGCCTGTCGCGGCGAGACGATCCCTTTGTCCCGTGGCGCGACCCCTGCCTTGTGCTCGGCCAGACCTGCGGCCTGCCGTTTGCCACCCGGCTCCAGGGACAGGTGACGCTGGTCGGCAGCCCGGCCTACGCCATTGCCGCGGCACCGGGCAGCTATTGCAGCGTGATCATCGCACCAGCGGCATCCGGGGCACCCGATCCGCTCGGCTGGGAGGGCATGCGCTTTGCCTACAACGATGACGGTTCGCAATCGGGCGTCGCCGCCTGGCTTGGCGAACTGATCGCGGCAGGGCGCGGGCTGCCGCGGGATTTCACGGCTGTTCGCAGCGGATCGCACCGCCAGTCCGTTCGGTGCGTTGCCGACGGGGATGCCGAACTGGCGACGATCGATGCGGTCTCCTTCGAGCTTGCGCTGCGCCATGAGCCCGCCGCCCGGCGGGTCCGTGTGCTGGGGCGCACGGCCGAGCGACCGGCGCTTCCCGTCATCACCGCGCCGCGCTTTGCAGGTGACGTGGCGAAGCTGCAACGCGCGGCGGCGGAGGCGATCCGGTCGCTCGACGGGGCCACGCGCGATGCGTTGCTGCTGACCGGTTTCGTGCCGCGCGACGAGGCAGACTACGCACCGCTTCGCAGCCATTGGGACCAGGCGCGCGCGAAGGGGATGCTGGCGGCGTTTGCGGCTTGAGACGGGGATTCAGGTTCCTGCGGTTCTGATTCCGGTTTTCCGGCCAAGATGTTGAAACGGGCTTCGTTTCTGCTTGCGTCGGGCGCCGGCAATCGGCATTTTCCGGTCTCGAACAACCGGAGATGATGATGCAACCAATCGACAAGAGCATGCACCGCATCGGCCTTGCCGGGGTCGGACTGATGGGGCTCGGCATTGCCACCAATATCCTCAAACATGGCTGGCGGTTGTCGTTTCTCGACCATCCGGGAAACCAGCCGGTGCAAAGCCTGGTCGAACAGGGTGCCAGGGGGGAAGCGAGCGGCGCGGCGCTGGCCAGCCAATGCGACGTTCTCATCCTCTGTGTTACCGGTTCGCCGCAGGTCAGCGATGTGCTGCTGCGCGACGACGGCCTCCTGAAAGGGCTGCGGGAAAACGCCCTCGTCATCGACTGCTCGACGGCGATACCCTCCTCGACGACCGCGCTTGCCGCCCAGGTCGTACAGGCCGGAGGGCGCTTCCTCGATGCGCCGATGACCCGTACGCCCAAGGAGGCGATGGAAGGCAGGCTCAATCTGATTGTCGGCGGAGAGGCGCGGGATTTCGAATTCGCCCTGCCGCTCTTTCACAGCTTTGCCGAACACGTCACCCATGTGGGCGCGGTGGGCGCCGGGCATACGATGAAGCTGCTGCACAATTACGTCTCGCTCGGCTTTACCGCCGTCCTGACGGAAGCGGCGGCTGCCGCCGCGAAATCGGGAATTGCGCCGGAAAAACTGGTCGATGTGCTTGCCAAGGGTGGCGGCAAGAGCGTGGTGCTCGACCGGCTGGCGCCGTTCATTCTGGAAGGCGATGTTTCGGGCCTGAAATTCTCGGTCGCCAATGCCCGCAAGGATATCGACTACTACAACCGGATGGCCGATGATCTCGGCGCGGAGAAGCGCACGGCGCAGGGTGTGCTCGCACTGCTCGAAGCGCAGCTTGCCGAGGGCAATGGCGAGAAAATGCTGCCCGAGCTGGTTCGGATCCTCGCCGGGAAATCCTGACCCGCGATCGGCCTTCCCGGACTTGATCTTTCCCTGCCCGCGCCCTTTATCAGGGGTGCAAGGAGATCAGCCATGAATATCGGCGAAGCGAGCACAAGGAGCGGATTGCCGGTCAAGACGATCCGCTATTACGAGGAAATCGGCCTGGTGCATCCCGACCGGGGCGGCAACAATTACCGTGCCTATGGCGCGAACCATGTGAGCAAGCTGCAATTCGTCAGCCGGGCGCGCGGGCTCGGCTTTTCCATCGAGGAGTGCCGTCAGTTGCTGGCGCTGTATGAGGATCGCAACCGGGCGAGCGCCGATGTGAAGGCGATTGCCAAAACCAAGATGTCGATGATCGCGCAGAAGATCGCCGAGCTTGAGGCGATGCGCGAAACGCTCGCCCATCTGGTCGATCACTGCCAGGGCGACAGCCGTCCCGATTGCCCGATCCTCAACGATCTGGCCGGCTGTGATGGAGGCCGGGAGGTATCGTGATGCGGAAC
Source organism: Nitratireductor sp. (assembly GCA_020441665.1). Lineage (GTDB taxonomy): Bacteria > Pseudomonadota > Alphaproteobacteria > Rhizobiales > Rhizobiaceae > Salaquimonas. The sequence goes on along the minus strand of JAGRLT010000084.1, from coordinate 4,997 downwards.
CTGCTCTTTGTCCTGCTCGCCTGCGCAGCGGCCGGCATTGCCGGCGCGGTGCTTGCGCATGAGGGCGCCACCGGCATCGTCAGGGAGCGGATGGATGCGATGAGCGCCATGAAGGATGCCATGACGGCGGTCGGCAGGATGCTGAAGGGGGAGAGCCCCTTCGATGCGGTGGTGGTGGGAGAGGCTGCGGAAACGATCATCGAACAGGGCGAGCGGATCGCCGCGCGGTTTCCCGACAACCAGGAAAGCCGGCAGCATCCAAGCGAGGCAAGGGAAGCGATCTGGGCCGAGTTCGACCGGTTCGAAGCGCTGGCCGGCGACACGGTCGAGGCCGCCATCGCGCTTTCCTCGGCGGCCGCCGACAAGGACCGGACAGCCATCGCCGATGCGTTTGCGACGCTCGGCAAGACCTGTTCGGCCTGTCATGAGGACTATCGGAAGCCGGAGTGAGGGCGGTGCCTTACCCTTTCCCGCTGGAAAGGCCGCGTTCCGCTCAGAATGCCTTGAAGGTGAGCGTCGTCAGCGAGCGGCTGATGCCGGGGATGTTGAGCAGGTTGTCGTTGATGAACTTGCCGATATCCTTGCCGTCCTCGATGTAGAGCTTGGCGAGAAGATCGAAATCGCCGCTGGTCGAATAGAGTTCGGAAGCCACTTCGCGCTCATAGATCTGGTCGGCGACCTTGTAGGTCTGGCCCGGATGACAGCGGATCTGGACAAAGACGCATTGCATGGCGAACTCCACAACAGGGCTAGAGCGTGTCTTGATTAGCTGGAAGCATTTTGAATGGCTGGATTTTTCGCATCTGACAAGGAGAATACCGCAGCAGGATGTTTATCCATCCTGCGAGGATTTCGACAAAGTCAGGGCGGAAAAGACACCATAGCAGGGAGTTCAAGCGTTTGAAAACCTTGTCTTTTCTGCAATCGTCTGAACTTGGTTCTTTGGCCTTCGGCCATGGGTGGTCTTTGGGTCGGAAAAAGCTAACAGTGCTCGCACTGCGTCGCTTTTTCCTTCTAGCCGAAGACCAAACTCCCTGCGTTCAAACGATTCCATCTAAACAAGACACGCTCTAGTGTGCTCGGCTGGTGCGTTCGGGGATCAGGCCGCGCGGCGAGAATCGCAGCACCAGGAGCAGGATCAGTCCCATGACGATGAGCCTCATATGGGCGCCGCTGTCAATGAGATGCACACGCAGCGGATTGTCGGGCGCCATGCCGGCGGTGATGACCTGCATCAGCCAGATGCCGAGCGGCTCGGCCTGAAGCCAGAAGAAGCCGACGAGAAAACCGCCCAATACCGAGCCCCAGTTGTTGCCCGAGCCGCCGACGATCACCATCACCCAGATCAGGAAGGTGTAGCGCAGCGGTTGGTAGGCGGTCGGCGTGAACTGGCCGTCCAGCGTGGTCAGCATGGCGCCGGCGATGCCGATCACCGCCGACCCCAGCACGAAGACCTGGAGATGGCGGCGGGTCACGTCCTTGCCCATGGCATTGGCCGAAACCTCGTTGTCGCGGATGGCGCGCATCATCCGGCCCCAGGGGGAATGGATCGCCTTTTCCGACAGGTAGAGGACGATCAGCAGAACGGCGGCAAACAGCAGCGCATAGCACAGCTTGACGTAGATCGAGGAGAAGTCGACCGGGTTGATGCCGAGCGAATTGGCCAGGTTGATAAACCATTCGGTCTGCTGCAGGTCGATTTCGTAGGGCACCGGGCGGGGCAGGCCGATGACGTTCTTGACGCCGCGGTTGAGCCAGTCCTCGTTCTTCAGCATGGCGATGATGATCTCGGAAATGCCGAGCGTGGCGATGGCGAGATAGTCGGAGCGAAGGCCGAGGGATATCTTGCCGATGACCCAGGCAATGCCGGCGGCCACGACGCCGCCAAGCGCCCAGGAAAAGAGGATCGGCATGCCGAGCCCGCCCAGAAAGCCAGAGGTTGCGGGGTTGACCGCCTCGATCGCCTCGACCGCCGGATCGTAGAAATAGCGGATCACGAACAGGCCGACAAGGATGATGGCCGCAAGCGCCCAGTTGCGGACGAGGCCCCTGGGCATGCGGCGATAGGCCAGGATGCAGGCGGCGATGGTGACGAGCGTGAGAAGACCCGAAATGAGGATGCCGCCGCCGCCGGCGGCCCAGGCCTCGGCGACCGGCGGATAGGAGACCAGCACGGCGGTCAGGCCGCCAGTGGCGGCAAAGCCCATGACGCCGACATTGAACAGGCCGGCATAGCCCCACTGAATGTTGACGCCAAGCGCCATGATCGCCGAGATCAGGCAGAAATTGAGCGCGAAGAGGGCCGAGTTCAAGCCGATGATGGCGGCCGTCGCCACGAAGAGCAGCGCCATGGCGGCAAAGAGCAGGACGGGGCGGTTGGTCTCGGTCATAGGGTTTTCCCGCTGAACAGGCCGGTCGGCTTGATCAGCAGCACGACCACCAGGATGACGAAGGAAACGGCAAATTTGTACTCGGTCGACAGGAGCTGGACGAGGCCATCGGGCACCAGGGCGGCGGGCAGAAGGTAGGCCAGGAACTTCTTGTAGGCGAAGGTGAGGCCGATCTCGGAAAAGGCGACGACGAAGCCGCCGGCAATGGCCCCGACCGGACTTCCGACGCCGCCGACGATGGCCGCCGCGAAGATCGGCAGCAGCAATTGCAGGAAGGTGAAGGGCTTGTAGCTCTTGTCGAGGCCGTAAAGGACGCCGGCAATGGTGGCGAGTGCCGCCGCCAGGATCCAGGCGATGCGCACCACATGGCCGGGATCGATGCCGGAGAGCAGCGCCAGATCCTCATTGTCGGAATAGGCGCGCATGGATTTGCCGGTGCGGGTGCGGTTCAGGAACCAGAACAGGGCGGCAACGATGACGATCGCCGTGACGATGGTGATCAACTGGGTCGATCGCAGCGCCAGGCCCTCGGCGAGCCCGGACCATTCCTTGAAATCGCGGGCGGTGAAGACGAAGCGGGCGCCATCGGCGAAATTGCGGTCCTCGGGGCCGATGATGAAGCGGACGAGGCCGTTCATGATGAACATGACGCCGACGGAGGCGATGAGGAAGATCAGCGAGGAGGCCTTCTTCACCCGGTAGTAGTCGTAGACCAGCCAGTCGGTGGCGAGGACGAAGAGCGCCGTGGCGATGATGGCGAAGGGCAGGGCGAGCAGCGCGGTCGGCAGCGGGCCGAGCGTGACGCCCCAAGATTGCAGCAGCCAGGTGAACAGGATGCAGAACATGGCGCCGAAGGACATGGTCTCGCCATGGGCGAAATTCGAGAACCGCAATACGCCGTAGATCAGCGTGACGCCGAGCGCGCCGAGCGCCAGCTGGCTGCCATAGGCGAGGGCGGGAACGACCAGAAAGTTGAGCAGCAGCACGACCGCGTTGAGAAGGTTATCCATGTGCCTAACCTCCCAGGAACGATTTGCGGACTTCGGGATTGGCCATCAGCGCCTCGCCCGTATCGGTGAACCGGTTGGCGCCCTGAACCAGGACATAGCCCTTGTCGGCGATGTTGAGCGCCTGTTTGGCGTTCTGCTCGACCATCAGGATGGCGATGCCGGTGCGGGCGACCTCGATGATGCGGTCGAAGAGCTCGTCCATGACGATGGGCGAGACGCCGGCGGTCGGTTCGTCCAGCATCAGCACTTTCGGCCGGGTCATCAGGGCGCGACCGACGGCGACCTGCTGGCGCTGGCCACCGGAAAGTTCGCCGGCCGGCTGGTGGCGCTTTTCCTTCAGGATCGGGAACAGGTCGTAGACCTGCGCCATGGTCGCGGTGATGTCGTCGTCGCGGATGAAGGCGCCCATTTCGAGGTTTTCCTCGACCGACATGGAGGTGAAGACATTGTTGGTCTGGGGCACGAAGCCCATGCCCTTGTGCACCCGGGCCTGGGGGGTGAGCGCGGTGATGTCCTCGCCCTCCATCGTCACCTTGCCCTGGCGCAGGTTGAGCATGCCGAAGATCGCCTTCATGGCGGTGGACTTGCCGGCGCCGTTGGGGCCGACGATGACGGCGATCTCGCCCTGTTCGACGCCGATGGTACAGTCGTTGAGAATATCCGCGCCACCATAGCCGCCGGTCATGTTCTCGCCGATCAGGAAGCTCATGACGCGCCTCCCTCTCCGAGTGCGGGAGCCGTCGCGGACGGAGCGGCGCTTCTGGTGCCCGGCTTGTTCTTGAGGCCGCGGCCGAGATAGGCCTCGATCACCTCCTCGTTTTCCATGATGTGGGCGGCGGGACCTTCGGCGAGCTTGCGACCCTCGGCCATGACGATGACGGGGTTGCAAAGGTCGGAGATGAAATCCATGTCGTGTTCGATCATGCAGAAGGTGTAGCCGCGCTCCTCGTTGAGGCGCTTGATCGCGCCGCCGATGGTCTTGAGCAGGGTGCGGTTGACGCCGGCGCCGACCTCGTCGAGGAAGACGATCTTGGCATCGACCATCATGGTGCGGCCGAGTTCGAGCAGCTTCTTCTGGCCGCCGGACAGGTTGCCGGCGAGTTCGTCGGCGACATGGCCGATCTCGAGAAACTCGATGACATCGTTGGCGCGGTCGCGGATGCGGTCTTCCTGCTTGCGCACCTTGGCCGGGCGGAACCAGGCATCGGTGAGTTTCTCGCCGGCCTGGTCGGGCGGCACCATCATCAGATTGTCGCGCACGGTGAGCGACGAAAATTCATGGGCGATCTGGAAGGTTCTGAGCAGGCCCTTGTGAAACAGGGCATGGGGTTCGAGCCCGGTAATGTCCTCGCCGTCGAGATAGACCTTGCCGGAGGTCGGCTTGTAGGCTCCGGCGATGACGTTGAAGAGGGTGGTCTTGCCGGCGCCGTTGGGGCCGATCAGGCCGGTGATGGAACCCTTGGCGATTTCCAGCGTCACGCCGTCGACGGCATGGATGCCGCCAAACTGCTTGTAGAGGTTTTCTACACGGATCAAACCCGTCCCCCGTGTTTGCTTTCAGCGTGTCCTGTTTTCGCCGGTGCTGTCATCGTGGATT